>JAADGD010000063.1 GCA_013152515.1 Planctomycetota bacterium | reverse complement strand
CAACAGCTTCGTGCGCATCGACAGCCGTTCGCTCGAGGTCTTGAGGATAGTGGTTCCGTCCTCGGATGATAATGAGATCTTTCAGCCGGCCTGTGATGTACAATTCGCCGTCGAGACAAAATCCCAAGTCGCCCGTACGCAGAAAAGGCTGCCCGTTTTGCCCGTCGAGCTTCGCCTGAAAAGTTTCTCGGTTGACGGTTTCTTGATTCCAATAACCGCGGGCAACCGCGCGACCGCGCACCCAAATCTCACCGACACGCCCTGCTTCGCAAATTCCTCGCGTTTGAGGATCAACAATTTCGATTTGTTGTCTCTGTCGAGCGACGATCCGCAGCCGACCAAAACTTGCGCCTGCACATGGGAACTCTCCACACGCACCGCTTGATGCTGACGAAGTCGTTCGCGATCGACCGTCAACTCGCGCAGCACGTCAGGCCCTCGACCGCCGGTGACCAGCAGCGTCACCTCTGCCATGCCGTAGCAGGGGTAAAAGGTATCTTTCCGAAAACCGGCCGGGGCAAACGCGGTCGCAAAATCGTGTAAGGTGCTATGATGGATCGGCTCCGCACCACAAAATGCAAGCTGCCATTGGCTGAGGTCAAGCGTCGCGCGCTCCTCCGCAGTTGTTTTTTGCACCAAAAGCTCATAACCAAAATTCGGCGCGCCGCTAAACTGTGCACGTGTTTCCGATAGCAGCTCTAACCAACGCAAAGGACGTCGTAAAAAACTCGTCGGTGCCAACAAGTGAGTCGTTCCGCCGACGTAAATCGGCATCAAGATTCCACCAACGAGCCCCATGTCGTGATAGGCTGGCAACCAAAACACGGCGGTGGGCACTCCATTTTCTGATTCGGCTGCGGACTCGGATGGGGTGACATCAAATCCCTGGCGGATTGTTTCCAAATTGTGCAGCAAATTTTCGTGGCTTATCATCACACCACGCGGCTCTGAGGTCGAGCCAGAAGTGTATTGCAAAAAAGCCAAGTCCTCGCCCAGGCGATCGATGGCGGCAAACTTGTCGGCGGTCTCGAATTCGAGTTGGTCGGTCGCTTCCCAAGGCAATCTCGCCACGGCAGGCGATTGCTGATCTAAGCATAAGCCGCCGAGTACCGAACTATGCGTCAACACCATACGCGGCGCACAATCGGCGGCGATCGTGTCAAGCCGGGGCGACGGACGACGCGGTTTGGGATAGGTCGCTGGCACCGGCAGTACGCCAGCATACAGACAGCCAAAAAACGCCGCGATAAAATCGAGCCCCGCCGGATAGACCAGTAGCGCCCGATCACCCACCTCCGCCCGTCCTGCTAGCCAACCGGCGATCCGTGCGGCACGCTGATCGAGTTCGGCAAAGGTCCACTCCCTCGTGTGGCCCGTTTCGTCTTCGTAGACAAACGCCGTTCGGGTAGGAAACTGTTGGGCGCGCCGACGCAACAAGTCGGGCAGGCTTTTTAGTGCCGTGCCCTCATGAGAAGGACAATAGTCAGTAGGTTGCGAGTCAGAAAGATTGCCGTGCATAAGTTTTTGAAAAGCCGTGAACCAGTAAATGCAGGCAAACCGTTGCCAATAGGGTAGTCTTTCCACGCGGTCGCTGGCAACTCATTGGCGTGCCGAAACGCCGATTTTTCGCCATTTAGGGCCTTTTTTGTGGCAACGTGGCAAGCAATTCCCGATTTTTGCAGATCCTCCTTCGCGTCGAACGTCACACAAAGACCTCTCCACTCGCACGGCAGTTCCTCAAAGCGACGCATTCGGCGGCAACTTGGGCACCGGCTTACGACTCGCAGGCGGAGCGAGTCGGAGACCGAGATTCTGGTTGTTCAGATAAATTACCCCTTGCGAGGTCATGGTCGTTTCGCCGTTGGGTAACAACCTATCTGGCACCTGCTCGGTCATCACCACGACACGTCGCTGATTGTCCGCATCAATGATGTCAAGCTGCCGACTGATCACACGTTGCAACACGGCATTGTGGTCGAGATGACACAACTCGCGACCATCGCTATCGACCACTCGCAAGAGCCCTACCCGATCGGCCAACTGCGTCGGATCGCTCGATCTTGCTCGTTGAATCCCTAACTCCACAAAAGCCCGGCCCGTGGGATCTTGCTGATCGATGATTTTGAGGCTCTCACAATAAATTTCTTTCGCGTCGACCCGATGCAAAATCTTATCGCGAACCGCCGCCCCTAACGCAAAAAAAAGCAACGGGTAAATAATCCAGCGTTCACGTTCTGACATGATCTTCTGTCCTCTACATTACATGATGACATTCTGCAAATTTAATCTGACTGAACAGAAATCGATTTCCCAGGCCGTTGAAAATAGAGTGCCCCCTGCTGACGATCCGCGCCTACCTCGGTCAACAGAAAGCCGACGCAAGTTCCTCCGCGCTCATCCAACAGCAGCTCAAATTGCCGGCGCAGAACGCTTGCGCCTTCGCCGCTGGCACTCTCCTGTTCCGTCTGTACTTCAATGATATACCCCACCGGCGAGGTCGACACAATTTTCCAGTGCCCCGAACGCGGTTGCTCGCCATCTAGCGACATTTCCAAGCGGTCGCTGCTGACAAAATCGAACAAAACCGTTACGTCATAGTTCTCCCAATCGGTGACCTGCGATGGTGCACTTGGTCGGGTCGCCGAACCGCTGCCCACGGCAACTTCTGACAAAGTCGTTCTAGCATTGTCCGAAGGCACTTCGCCGTATTTTTTCGCCTCACGCTGCAACCGTAAGGCAGCCGAATCGGGACGGCCTACCCACCGCCCTAGCAAAATACTCGCCGAGCGCTGCTGGCAACCGACCGAGCTGATCAGCAACATCGAAACAAAAAGAAGCAGGAGTGATTTCATCGTCATCAGCCAATGGGGAGAGTAGGAGAGGGCCATTGTACCGCGTCATTGCCAACCTACCAGTCTCCCCTGCGACGCCAAAGACAATTAACTAACCACAACGGCACGACGGGCACAACGTAAATTATCCGTCGTGTCGTCGTGGTTCAATTTGGATTCTGTATGATCCTTGTTAATACGCCGGCCGCGATGCCCCGTTCGCGTCAATCTGCCACGGCAGCCACACCAAGCGGATCGGATCGACCGACGTATCACTCTTCCGCAGCGGAACTTCGAGCTTTTCTAGCTTTAAGTTGCTCGGTTCAAAGTCGATTTCGATCTCGGTCATCTGCTGTTGCAACTCGTCCTCGAATTCGTCCAGCTCGATCCGCTTCTCTTCCAGCCGCTGCTCAGCCCGCGATTGCTGACCTCGCTCGCGCATCGCACCCGACATGCCTGTGGAACGCCGGCGGCTCCCACCCGCAAACATAGCCACGAGATTGCCAATCATGGTCAAAATTTTCATCCAGAATTGCGACTTCTGCTCGCTGACATAAGACTCCGCCTTGCGTACCGCCGACTTGGCGCGATCGATCCGCTTTTCAAACTTTCGACGGACGACCTCCTTTTTGTCGTCACGCTGCTCCCGCGCGGCCTGCGTCATGCGAATGCGGAAATCGGCTTCGACTTCGCCGGGCTCGGAGCATTGATCCAACTCGTCACATTTCCACACGACAAATTTTTCGGTCCGATAAAGATAATCTTCCAGATCGTCGTCCCAGCCTCGGTAGTTTCTTTCTTGAGCCAACGCCGAAACCAAATCGACGAACTCGGCACCTGGCTGCGGCTCGCGATCCATCGGCGGCGTGTTTTCAAACAGCAACGCCGAATCCCACACCGGCCTCGGCAATTCGTCGTGGATTGGCTGCAACGCAAAGCAGTCACGCCATGTGTCGACGTCGACCGACGAGCGCATAAAATGCAATTTCGCTTTGCCGAGTAGCCCAGGCCGATACTGAAGCTTGCTCCCTGCGGGCAACCGTTCGCTGAGCGGCCAAAACACTTGCTGGATTTTCGCCGAAATCACTGGCCGCGCTGTTTGCATTTTCGCTGCGGGAGTGCTTGCGGTAGCGGACTGGAAGCCCGTCGCTTCGTTGGTTTTTGTTTGCTCCGCCAGTTCTGCCTTTTTTTCTGCCATCAAACCTTTGATGTGATCGCGAGTCAGCGGCCCGCGCAAATACGACATCGCCCATCGCGTATGAAATACTTTCGGCTGATTGTCATGCACATTGTTCATCAAAAACACGCGACTCCCCAAGCCGGCGAGCGTTGCTTCCATTTCCGCCTTGTTGAACGACGAACCGGCTTGTGCCGAAGCGCCTTCCAGCCCTTCGAGCACGCGTGCCTTGTCACGCTCGGTCTGCAAGCGGCCCAAAAACCACGTCCCCATGTTCGACAGGCCTTTGTAATCCAAGTCGACCGGGTTTTGTGTTGCCAGCACCACGCCCAGGCCATACGCCCGCGCTTGTTTCAGCAATGTCAGCATCGGTTTTTTGCTCGGCGGATTCGCGACCGGCGGAAAATAGCCGTAGACCTCGTCCATGTAGAGCATCGCTCGTAAGCTGCCGGTGCCCGGTTGCGACCGCATCCAACTGAGAATTTCGTTGAGCAAGATCGTCACGAAAAACATCCGCTCGGTCTCGCTCAGATGCGCGATCGACAAGATCGACAGCCGCGGCCGGCCATCGGTGGTGTACAGCAATTTTTGAATGTCGAGCGTCTCGCCTTCCAGCCAACTCGCAAACGACGGCGACGCCAGCAAATTGTTCAACTGCATCCCGAGATCGAGCCGATCTTTGGCCGGATAAAAAGTCTCCAGGTCGACGACGCCCACTTTGCTGAAAGGCGGATGCTGTATTTCCTGAATCAGACTCGGCAAGTCGAGGTTGCGTCCCTCGCGCCAGGCACGGTCGAGCACATTCGACAGAAAAATATGCTCGCGGCTGCGCACCGGGTCGGCATCGATACCGAGCAGTGCTAATACGCCCGAAGTAGTCGACTGCACCCGATCACGAAACGCATCGCTATCGTCGACGACCGCACGGGTTGGCGCGTTGAACGATTTTAGCACCGTCAGCGGAATGCCCGCCGAACTGCCAGGTGTGTAGATCGCCTTGTCGACTTTTTCGTTGTAGCGTCGAATCCGCTCGCCATCCTGCCCCCAGTCAGCCAAGCCTTTCCGCCACAGCGCAGCCGTCTGCTCGGCCAACTCGTCAGGCGTAATGCCCTTGCGCGAGGCGACGCTCGGATCGACCCAAGGTCGAAAGTTCTCGGGCTTGAGATCGGGAAACGTGAGCAGCAAATTCCCCAAGTCGCCCTTCGGGTCGATCGCAATCACCGGCACACCGTCCAGCCCCGCCTCTTCGATCAACGACAGACACAACCCCGTCTTGCCGCTGCCAGTCATGCCAACACACATGGCGTGCGTGGTGAGGTCTTTGCTGTCGTACAGCGTGAGCGCGTCTTGCGTTTTGTCGAGCGCCAAGTCGTGCTTCTTGCCAAGGTAGAAAGAACCCAGTTTTTCGTAATCTTCCATGCGTTGTTACTTTCAGACGTTGTTGCTTCCAATGTAGCGTAACCATTCACGGGGCAGCGAGCCTCTTGCAACGAAACCAAGGACTAAGAGCCGCTAATGGACGCCGCTGAACGCCGATGCGTAACCTAAGTTCAAATATCTACGTTTATCGGCGTTCATCAGCGGCTTTTTCTTTTTTTTCGTGAACGGTTCCAAGGTAGCTTCGTTGCCGCGAGAGGCTGTGGGCTTGCACTCCGGCGATCGGTTCGATCGCGGCTATTGGGAGAATAGTATTCTCGAGATTCTAGCCTAAGAGCAATGCCAAGAACAACAGACTTCTGCTCAGCAACCCTCTATCTACCACTCCACTTTAGTTAGCATCCGTTCGACAGTTAGCATCCGTTCGACATCGTTCGCACCTTGCTCTGAAAACCCACTTTGCTCAGAAAACCCACCTTGCTCAGAAAAATAGCCGATCAAGGCGGCTTTCAACTTTTCGACCATCGACTGCTCCAGTCCCAGTCGCTCGAACGCTTCGCGTCGCGAAGCCAAACGGCCCCAGCCGCTAAACCAACGCTGCCACAGTGTCAGCAAGGGGCCCTTGGTCGGTTTGACCTGCCGCGGCGCCTTGCCAATCAAATCCGACACCGCCGGAATTGCGTCCGCGACCAGCAAGAACTCCTCAGAACTTAATCGCGTTTGAACATATTGCAACAACAAGCCGGCCCCCCCTTCGGCCTGTTGGCGGGTGATGTCGAGCTGGTCGATGAGTTGGTCGATGAGCATCATTTATTTCGCCGGCGGCTGTGCCGCTTTTTCGATTTCCTTGGCGTGGCGTTCGACATTCTCTACACCCTTCTGTATTTGCTGTACCTTCGTCTCGGAACCGCAGCCGAGGAAAAGGAAAATGACACCCACGAAGAAGGCACTCTGGGCCCGTTTTAGATTTTGCATGCGATGGACTCCATGTTGGCTTGAAGGGAAGTCAACGGAAAGGAATTCGACAGCGATTGATGGATTCTAGGGCGAGCGGCATACCGGTTGCCTATTTTTGCGTGTCTCAGATATCGTTTGGATTCGCTCCCAGAAGCCCTACATGGACACCGCGTTTCTGGAGATACTTGGTAGCTTTTTGGTTGATCACCAACAAGGTGATTAGTCCGGCAAAGGGAATAATCATCAAGAGAGCACATGCGATCGCTGCAACTATGCTAAGGAATTCTTTGGCCAGCCTATAGATCGCATAGACCGAGAAAAAAAACACGACGATTGAAAAGAGGTTTACAGGAAGCTGAAGCGGATGGTCTTCGCCGATCACCCCTGAAAAAAAGAGGATATTGACGATGACATTGGCAAGTAATGCGAAGAGAACCCAGCGTTGGTACTTGGCCACCCGCTTCATCGGGTCGTAACGGACGTCTTCTTTTGGACTTGCGTCGTCATGACCTTCGGTTGGCTCGTCAGAAAATGGATCTTGCATTTGTTTACCTAGCGAGTTTCCTGGTCGATCAACTGGCAAATTTTTGCCGCCTAGCGTAGAAACGATTGCTGCACTCCACGTTACGAAGTTATCAGCTCTCTGACGCACAAAATCAAGTGGGCCATCGGTTGCTATTCGCTATTCGTCGGTGGCAGGCAGCAAGATCAATTCGGTCGAGCGGTAGCTAGCTGGTTGGACGGCGGCGTCGACGGTGGGCGCTGCGGGAAGCGGCACCGAGGGAACGTCGGGCACCCATGTGCTGACGGCTGGTTTTACTTTTGGCTCAGGTGCAGTCGGTAGATCAAGCGGTTTGGTGGCAGCTTGTTCGGGGACGAGAGATTTTTCAATCTCGATCGGCAAAGTTTTGGTTGAGTGTTGACCGCACATGTCACTTCAAGTCGCTACCCCTCTTGTTTCGCATTGTCTGCGGCGTCCATTTGTTCGCGTTGCAATCCTCGTTGCTCGTTGAATCGGATTCGGCATGGACGGCATCGTACCGCAGTTGCATAGAGTGATCCTTTCGCGACTTCGTAGAACCATTTTTGTTGCGAGCCGGTCCACACGTCTTCGACGCCACAATCTTTGCACTTAAAGTGGATGTCAACGTAAAACTTTTTGGCTGATCCATAAGGGCTGACGTGAATCTGCTGCGAGGTGTTAGCAATGACAGCGCCGGGTGGTAGGCCACCGTCAGCGATTCGGCGTTTTTCACGGCGGCGACTCATGACGTCTTACTGGTTTTCTATGGAACATATTTGACGACAAGGCTCTGGATAGCCAAAAAAATCAAAAATTGCTGCACTCCACGTTACGAAGTTATCAGCTCTCTGACGCACAAAATCAAGTGGGCCATCGGTGCTATTCGTCGGTGGCAGGCAGCAAGATCAATTCGGTCGAGCGGTAGCTAGCTGGTTGGACGGCGGCGTCGACGGTGGGCGCTGCGGGAAGTGGCGCTGAGGGAACTTCAGGTGCCCATGTGCTGACGGCCGGTTTTGCTTTGAGATCGGGTGCTGTCGGTAGATCAAGCGGCTTGGCGGCTGCTTGTTCGGGGACGAGAGGTGCTTCGATTTCGATCGGCAAGGTTTTGGTTGGGTGTTGATCGTACGCGCCGCGACTGACGCGGGACGCGCGAGACGAAGCGTAATTCAGCGGACGTGGTTTTCCGCGGCGGCTTTCGCGGCGGGCGGCGTCGCGCCGAGCGGCGACGGGCCAGCCCCCTTCGCTGAGGAAAACGCCATCGTAGTCGAGCAGTGTACCTTTGGCGAAGTGGACATTCTTCACCGCGATCGCGTGTTCGGCGAGTGTGCGGAAGTAGCGGCTTTGGGCGTCTGCCAAGCGGCGCTGGGCATCAAGCAGCAAGTCGAGCGGTGCTTTCTCGGCTTCAAAAGCGGCCTTCACGGCGGCCAGTTGTTGCTGGGCGGCATCGAAACGGTTGAACGAAGTTTGCGAGACGACATACGCGCGCTGCATTTCGGCAACGGCGCCCGAGACATCGTGCAAAACTTGATGCTCTTGTTCACGCAGAATTGCGCGAGCACGGGCGAGTTGCATTTGGGCATGGCGGGCAGCCGAATGGGCGCGGCGAAAACCGATCGGAACCGTTAGCTCAACGCCGAGTTGCCATTCCTGAAAGTTGCCGCCGGTGAGGTTTTCGTAAGCGTTGTCAAACGGTGGGTTGTTGCTGTTGGTGTCGAGCAGGTCGTCGCCAAAACCACGCCAACGGTAGCGGCCGATCGCGTCGAGCCGAGGCAGGAGGTGGTTCTTGCTGGCGATCCATTCGAGTTCGCGACGGCGAGTTTGGAAGCGTTGCCGGCGGAGTTCGGCGCGGCGGACGAGAGTTTCGCTGGTGACCTGCGACCAATCGAACTGGACAGGCGCGGTAATCGGTTCGGCCGACGGACGAAGCAGGCGGCCGTCGCTGGGCGGGAGGCCCATGATGCGGCGTAGGCGGCGTTCGGCAACGTGGACGCCACCGTTGCCGCGGAAGGTACCGCCGCCGCTGCCATTGCCGGTGCGGGTGCCGTCGATGAGTCGTCCGCTAAGTGCGTTTTGAACTTCCTCTTGGAAGCGAAAGAACTGCTCGCGCGCCTGGGCCTCTTTTTCGGCTTCGCCACCACGACGGCCTGCCTCGTAAAGGGCGTGGATGCGACGCCAGGTGTCGAGTGCCGCGTCGCGAGCGGCGATTTTGGCGTCGAGGTCACGGTAGGAAAAGTAGAGATCCCAGTAAGCGTTTTCGATGTTGCTGACGAGGTCGCGCACCGACATTTCAAAATCGGCGAGTTCGATGTCGGTGTTGACGCGGGCGATCAGCACGCCACCGTACAGACCGGGCGTGCGGCTAGGGCCAGCGATGCGGTTGAATTGCATCCCGCCGCCTTGGAGGAGCGGATGGCGGAATTCGGATTCGATGTTGACGTTCCAGGCACTGGGGAACAGGTTGCTAGGCGCATTGTTCGCGTCGTACTCGACATTGTGGCGAAGAGTGAATTCCGAGCCGGTGACGGCCCGTTTGGTGAGTTGCGATTGGAGAACGAGGGCGTCCTGTTGCAGGAGACGCGTGCCGCCGCCGAAGAATTCGTTGTTGATCGCACGATCGTTCTTCTCGCCAAAAATACTGGAGGAAAACTGGGCGTCGAAGGCACTCAGTGCGGCGTCGATGCCGAACTGCGGATCGGTTTCCTGCAAGGCGGCATTCCAATATGTTTGCACCGACGATGGCGATTGCAAAATGGCTCCGCCAAGGTCGCGTAAAATTTTGGATTGAGAGAGTGCCATTTGCACGACTTGCTCCAGCTCGACATCCCAGTATTCGGGGTCGGTCGTGGTGGCGAGCGTCAACGGTTCGATACTGGCCCAATCGTCGCTCGTGCTGCTGCACTGTTTGACCTGGGGGTATTCGATTTGCGTCGCGAGAGCACGGTAGCTGTCGTCGTCAGCGCAGGCTTTGAAGTCGCACGCCGAGCGCGAGCGGCAGCCCACGACGATCGCCAGAAGCAGGCAAATCGCGAAAGTGAGCGGCAATCGTAGGGCGAAGACGTATGGCATTGGAAAACGTAAACGAGCAAAAGTGAGACACTTAGCCGGATCGCCACGCGATCCGCAGGCACCAAGCAAAAAACACAGCGGTACCGCTCTCGTTTTCGGCACCAGACAACAGGCAGAACCATGCTTTTCGTCACAAGCGGCAAAGCTTGCGCAGCTTGCCAATCTGCCGCGAACGGAAGTGCTAGCAGTGTTTTCTGTTGCCCGTGCCGCTTCGTCCAGCCGGTTTGCCGCACGATCTGGATATACTGAAAGGATGATGTCGAAGGCCGAAAGCCACTTTACTGATATGGGTACTGATGCTGACTGGCGTCAACTCGAAGCGTTTGTGGACCAGCTTCATGCGTCTGCTCGTGCGCCGATCAAGATGCAGCAGTTCTATCGCGAGTTGCTTGAGGGGTGTGTGACGTTGCTGGCGGCTGAGGGCGGAGCAGTGTGGGTGCCCGGTGGGAGTGGTCGGTGGCGGGTGGAGTGTGGAGTGAATTGCGAAACCGCAAGCGAGGGGACGGATGGGGCGTCGCATCATGGGTTGTTGCAAGCGGTGGCGGGGAGCGCGGAACCTCAGATTGTATTGCCACATAGTCGGAACGCTGCTGAGGGTGAGAACCCTACGGCGCTGGTGTTGGCTTTGGTGGCAGTGAAGGACGCTTGTGTGGGCAGTGCGAACGCTATTATCGAGTTGCATCTGCGGTCCGGTAGCAGCCCCGAGGTGCAACAAGGTTGGCGAGAGCTGTTGGCGATCGTCTCGCAGGTGGCGGCGGAATTTCATGTGCATCAACAGCTTCGCACGTTGCGCAGCGAACGCGGGTTTTACGATCAATCGCTCGCTTTGATGCGACGGTTTCAACAGTCGACCGACTTGCGGCAAACGGCTTTTGAGATCGCTAACGAGGGGCGGCGGTTTGTGGGTGCCGATCGGCTGAGTCTGCTGGTGCAACGAGGGAAGCACTGGCAACTTTTGGCGGTGAGTGGTGTCGATCGTGTTGAAGCTCGTGCGGATGTGGCCAAGCGTTTGCAAATGTTGGCGGCGGCAACAGCAAATTGGGGCGATCCGGTTGAGTATGCTAACGATTCGCAAGACGAGTTGCCGCCGGAGTTGTCCGAGCTTGTGGAGCGGCATGTTGATGAGTCGCAGGCGCGGCGGTTGGTGGCGGTGCCGGTGGAGTTTGAGCGGAGTGGTGAGGGAGGGGCGCGGCAGAGCCGCGTCGCTTCGGGGTTTTTTTCGGAGTATTCTTCGGGGTTTTCTTCGGTTTTGGTGGCGGAGCAATTTGGTGGTGAGGTGGGGGAGTTTTCGCGACAACGAGTGCTTGAGCTGGCGGGGTTGTGTGAGCCGGCGTTGCGGCAGGCGGTCGCGCTCGATCGTTTTCCGGTGCGTGGATGTTTGCGGTGGGCTGATCGTTGGGCAGAGGTGCGCGAGAAATGGGGGCTGACGAAGTTGGCGGTGGCGAGCGTGGCGGCGCTGGCGGTGTTGTTGGCGTTGGTCTTTGTGCAGGTTGATTTCGAGGTGGAGGCTTCGGCGACATTGCGGCCGGTGGTCGAACGCGATGTCTTTGCCACGACCGACGGAAAAGTGATCGATGTGCGGATTGTTCATGGCGAGCAAGTCGCGGCGGGCGAGGTGTTGGCGGTGCTTAGCGATCCGCTGTTGGCCCTTGATGCGGAGCGTGTGGCGGGCGAGATCGCGACGACGCGAAAGCGGTTGGAGGCGATTGCTGTGGCAAGGACGGATCGCCAAGTTCGTGAAGAGACAAGCGGCGAGACGCTGCCTTTGTCGGCGGAGGCAGAACAACTGAAAAAACGGCTGGCGAGCCTGCAAAGTCAGCAAGAGATTTTGGAGCGTCGACGCGAGGCGTTGACGTTGCGTAGCCCGATCGCGGGGACGGTGTTGACGCTCGACGTACAGAACTTGCTGCGGACGCGACCCGTCGCGCGTGGTCAGGTGCTTTTTACCGTAGCAGATACGTCGGCCGGTTGGCGATTGTTGGCCGAGTTGCCACAAGATCGTATTGGACATGTCGTGGCCGCGCAGCACCAAGGGGATTCGCCCCTGACGGCACGTTTTCGCCTCACAGGAGAATCCGAGCAAATTTACCTCGGTCACGTCGAGTCGATCAGCACGACTGCGGTACTCGATACGTCGGGGCTTGATCAAGAAAGCTCGCCGTTTGAGATCAAAATCGCAGTGGACGAAATCGGTATGCCCTTGGCACGGCCAGGGATGAATGCCCAGGTGCGTATTCTTTGTGGTCGACGGGCGTTGGGATACGTTTGGTTGCATGACATTTGGGAAACCGCCTTTTCTTGGTTCCTATTTTAGCTCTTGGGTGGTGTTTTGATGATGTGGGAAAGTGTTAGAAAAATGCTGTTTGTTTTGGTTGCGCTGCAAAGCAGCGTCGCTTCGTTGTGCGCGGAGGAAAGGCCGGCGCTACGTATCGAATCGGTGGTGCTGCGGCCTTTGCGCGAGGCGGAGGTGCCGGCTCAGCAGACGGGGTTGTTGCAGCAAATTGTTGTCGAAGAGGGCCAACGAGTTGAGCAAGGGCAGGTGTTGGTGTTGCTCGATGCGCGGCAGGCCGAGCTGGCGGTCGCGCGAGCGAAGCTAGAATTTGCCCAGGCTGAGGCGAAAGCGCAGAACGAGATTTCGATTCTTTATGCAGAAAAGGCGCTCGAAGTCGCTAAGGCAGAGTTGCGACGTTCGAGCGAATCGATCGAGCAGTTTGCCAAGAGCATTTCGCAGTCGCAGTTAGATGTCGAGCGGCTGACAGTCGAAAAATTGACGCTCGAGCGCCGGCAGGCTGAGCATGAGCTAGTGCTGGAGCGGTTTGGTGTGCAGCTCAAGCAAACCGAGCTCGAAGCGGCGCGGTTGCAATTATCGCAACATCAGTTGACAGCACCGTTTGCTGGGAGAGTGGTGCTAGTGCGTGGACGCGTGGGCGAGTGGGTGGAAGTCGGCTCGCAAGTGTTGCGTTTGGTGGCGGTGGACAAACTGCGAGCCGAGGGTTTTTTGTCAGCGGAGCAAGCGCGTGCAGACCTTGTCGGAAAACCGGTAATTTTGAGCGTTGCTGACGGGGAAACGGTGACGGGCACGTTGCGATTCGTCAGTCCCGAGATGGAGCCGGTCACACGTCAGGTGCGCGTGTGGGCAGAAATCCCTAATGCCGAAGGTGGGCTGCGGCCTGGTCAACAGGGGACGCTGGAAATCAAGCCATGAAAACGGGCAACTCTCATCAACGCTCTGCTGTGGACCGACCGCTGGTGCTGCGCGGGCGGGCTGATGTGCAAGCGGTACCGGTTCAATTTTCGGGGCAGACGGGCTATGTGCTGAAAGACCCGCTGACGCTGGAGCTGTTTCATTTGACAGCCGAAGAGTTTTTTCTGTTTGATCAACTCAAACAGGCGAGGTCGCTAAAAGACTTGCAGGAAGCGTTTCAAGAGCGATTTGCCCCACGCAGGATCACACCACAGCAACTGCAGCAGGGCGTGAATCAGTTGCATAGCCAAAGATTGCTGCTCAGCGAAGCGGCTGGACAAGGTAGCGAGTTACGCAAACGGGACGAGCGTCGGCGCCGGAGCGAACGCTGGCAAAGTTGGCTCAAAGTGTTGTCGTTTCGAGTGGGAAGCATCGACGCGACACGCGTTGTCGATGGTCTCCACCGCAAGCTACGCTTGGTTTATTCGCTACCGATGCTCGCCGTAATACTTGCCGTCTTCGCCTACGCATTTTTTCTTTTGGTAGGGCAAGGACGAGAATTGGTGGCCCGCTTGCCGAGCCTCGTTGAGCTAGCTCAGCCGCGCTACTGGTTACTGTGGCTGTTGACGATTGTCGTCGTAAAAGTCATTCATGAACTTGCGCACGCGGTGACGTGCAAACATTTCGGCGGACGTTGTCACGAAATTGGCGTCTTGATGTTGGCGATGATTCCGTGTTTGTATTGCGATGTAACCGATGTGTGGCGATTACCGAGCAAGTGGCAACGGATTGCTGTGTCGGCGGCGGGGATGATCGTGGAACTCGTGATCGCCGCCGTGGCGCTGATCGCTTGGTGGCACACGCAGCCTGGATTGCTGCACGTTTGGTGTTTGAGTGTGGTGATTGTCTGCTCTGTAGGTACGTTGCTAGTGAATGCCAATCCGCTGTTACGCTATGACGGCTACTATATCTTGTCCGATTTGGTCGAAGTGCCGAATCTTGCCAATCGCGCACAAGGCTTGCTGCCTACGGCGCTGCGACGATGGTTGCTGGCCGAACCGCGTACCGAAGACCCGATGCTCAGTACTCGTCAGCAGCAAGGGCTGTGGATTTATGCGGTGTCGGCACGCGTTTATTTGACACTGGTGCTGCTGGGGATTTTTGTCGTGTTGCTGTCATGGGCGAGGCCGTATCGATTGGAAAATTTGGTGACCACTCTGGGTGTGGTGACGTTGGCAGGCATGTTGTTTCCACCATTAGCAGGAGTGTGGCGAATGGCACGAAATCCCTCGCAGAGGTTCCGCCTAAAACGCCTGCCGCTCACCGGCTTAGCACTAACCGTGTTGGCGGTACTCGCTGCTTTTTTCTTTTGGCCGATCACCCGGTCGGTTCGCGGCCCAGCCGTTTTTGTTCCTGCTGAGGGGCAGCCCGTTTATGCCACGACGGCGGGCGAGCTTCAGTTTGCTTTGCCAGCAGGCGCGCAGGTGCAAGCGGGAGAGGTGCTGGCACGGTTGATCGATCCGCAATCGGAATTGGCGGTCGCTCGTCAGCAAGGCGAATACGAAGTGCGGCAGGTGCGTTACGAGCAACTCGGCACGATGCGCGCGTACAACCACCGCTCGTCTCAAGAACTGCCCACGGCGCGTGCCGCTACCCGCGATGCCGCAGCGCAGCTGGCCCAACTTCAAACCAAAGCCGAGGAACTGACGATTTGTGCCCCGTCGGCAGGAGTGATCGTAGCTCCACCTGTCGTGCCAGATGTTGAGCGCGATGAAAGTCGGTTGCCGGTATGGTCGGGGTCGCCGTTGGAGCCGCGCAATATTGGCTGTTGGGTCGAATCAGGCACCTTGCTGTGTTTGGTCGCTGAACCCGAAAGGCTCGACGCCTTGGTGGCAATCGATCAAGCCGATGTGTCGGAGGTGCGAGCGGGACAAACGGTGCGTCTCTTGTTGGAATCGTCGCCAGTGCGCGTGCTGACAGGCGTGGTAGTCCAAGTGGCGCGTCGCTCAGCTACGCGTAAAGCCGCGGACCCAGCTGTCGACGCTGGCAAGTATCATTTGGTGCAAGTCCGTTTAGACTCGGCAGAGGCACCGTTACTCGTTGGCAGCCGCGGCACAGCCAAAATCGAAGCCCGGCAAAGTACGCTGAGTTCGATCGTGGCCAGCCAATTGCGCGAAATGCTGCGTTTGCCGTGGTAAGGCGGTCTTATGGAAAGAGTCGTTCTGCGATCTTCAAAATCGTGTTGAATCCGTTATCGACCAAATTGAAGATTGTAGCTCGGGAGGACTGCAAAGTCTTAATTTCTAGCCAAGGTCTTTCCAAGGATTGAAAAATGAACCACGACGACACGACGGACACGACGTGCCAGTTATCTGTCAACGCGTGCGTTGTGGCCGTTGTGTCGTTGTGATTAGAGTCTTGTTAGGTAGGGGAGAAAAGTGACTTTACAGTTCGCCTGGATTGTAGCTGCTCCGACTCGGCTGTCGCCACAAGCTGCCTATCGCAAAAAGTCCGCACATTCCACTCAAGCCGCAAATCTTACTGGACCGATAGGTACACAAATCAAGGAGCTTTTCATTTGGGATCACCAGTAGTTTTGATGTTGCGGCATCTGGAGGGGAAACTATGTCTGTTTACTTGAGAACGCGTCTAAGGAATCGATATCTATCGAAAGCAGTGCTATCAGTCAGTTGCTTGCTTTCGCACTTCTGCTTTTTGTCTTCGCAAGTCATTGCTCAAGAAGCTATTGCGGCGGAAGAACGCGTCGCGCGCGGTTCAACCCCCAATGTAAACTTACGAACCGATACCGATCTTTTCTGGTATATGCTCGACTTTCAGAATCGCCAAAGCAACAAAGAAGTGGCACTGCTCCACAATCACAGTGCCTGGGGCAATGGCGAATTGGTCGCGTTGGTGGGGGGCCAAGCCCGCTTTTCCTTCATGGCCGCAGGAACCAATACAGAAGGAAAGTTCCCCTACTTAGGGCGTTTTCCACCAGATTTTACGGGGAACTCAGTCACCGACGCCCGTATTTTACAGGCCAACGCGGCACTAGCTGTCCATGCTAGCTCGTGGATCAATCTCTACGGCGAGTTGCTCTTTTCTGATGTCTTTGCGTTTCCCGATTTCAAACAGGGAAGCCTGCAAACTCGGCAAGCCTACGCGGTATTTGGCAACCTCGACGAGACGCCTTGGTATGCCTACATTGGCAAGAAGAATCTTTCGTTCGGCGATATGGGAACACTTAGCCCTTTTACTCAGGCGGTTCCTTGGCACTACTTTGCAGGATTACACGAAGGTGTCGGCGTTGGTTATGCCGGTGAGCGTTTGCAATTGGCCCTGCAAGGCGTCAACGGGGGGCGGGGAATCCGTGTCGCGGACTCGGAAGAAAAAGGCAAGATAAATAACCTTGCCGCCAACGCGTTGTACACGGTCGATTTAGCCGCGGATGCACGTATCCAACTCGGTGGTGGTTTTCTGCTGAGTACCATCTACGACAGCTCCGTTGCCGAGCATATTGACCCTTCGATTTCCGGTGATCGCAACTCCGCTTGGGACGTCAACGCACTGGCAAAACTTGGTAGGTTCACGTTTGCTGGCGAGTATGTTGCGACGGTCGACGATTGGCCTGTCGTTGGACACCCAGTGCGTGCCTACCGCGCAGAAGCAGCTTATGACGTAACTCTCGGGGAGCGTCCCGGTCGCTTTTCTGTTAGCTGGAGCGAAGGCATTCAGGGAGATCGTGGCACGGAGTTCGAGTTCAATCAACAACTCGTTCTCGGGTTGGGTATCGAGTTAAATTCGTTTGCCATGTGTTCGCTCGAATATGTCCGTAGCATGGGCTTTGCTCCTCTCATTGATATCACAACCGTCAGTGATCGCAACGTGGTGCAAGATAGTGCTATCCTCGGCATGACGATTGTTTTTTGAGTATTGCCATTAGTAAACTTTTCCACAGGCTGAGCCGCTTCACGGCACGAGCAAAATCAAACCAGCGATCAAGCCAGCTTCGACGCCGGCGGCTGTGGGCTGCCAGGGCAGGTGACTGGCGCGGCGAGGGACGCAGCTTCCCGGGCGGTAGTGGCCGAGGGTGTAGATGCAATCGCGCGGGTGGTCGATGGCCATCTTGTACGGCAGTGCCGGGATCGTGCCGAAGAAATGGGCGGCGGAGAGGACTGGTTGCAAGGCGTAGCTGACGGTGTAGCCGTAGCGCTCGGCGTTGATTTCTTCAAAGTAGAGCGGTCGGTGTCGCGAGCAGGTGGCCGACCAATGGTGCTCGATAAGGGGCCACGCGCCGACGAGGCGTGCGTCGCCTGTCGGTTTGTTTTCAATTGCGCATTGTGCGGCGGCGTTCGTTGGCAGTTTGCCGGTGGGTAGCGCTATGCGAACGGACAGGGCCGAGAGTGGCGGGGCTTGGTAACAGTCTGGTGTCGAAGCCGTCGGCGACGCTACTTGTATTTTCGCCTGTTTCTCGGTAGCCGCCTTCTTGGAAACGTGGCGAGGAACATCGCTGGGAACGACCAAGACTTCTACTTCGCTCTCCTTATCGACTTCGCTCTCCGAATCCCTGAGTACCGGCCCAGAGAGTTTGCTCGCTTCGCTTGATGTTTTCTCATCACGCTTGGGGCGGAGATTCGTCTGCCACTTGGCCGCAATACGGGTTGTTGGTGCGAGAACAGGCGTGGGAGGCGAGATGAAAATATCCGGTTCGTCGTCGGGCCACGGCTGCATGTGACCGGTGAGTACGACGAAACGGTAGTCCAGTAGTGACGTTTCTTGGCCACAAAGTGACTCGGTGGCAGTGGTCGACCCTAGCAGACTGGCTAGCAAAAGAGTTAGCCAGTAGTTAGGTCTTATTGTCGCCACACGATGCGGGCAGCGCGGTGGGTAGGTTGCGGTGGGCATGGTTTGCATTCGATCACGGTCACAGTGGCAGCCAAGCGTGCGTCGGCCCGTTTGCCGTCGCTGGAGGTAGTTTCGACGCGTCAGAATCGATTTCCACAGAAGAATCGTTGCCGCCCGCACGATCGATGTGAACGAGAAAACCGGCAAAGTTTGGCCAGTTTGCCAGCAGGCAATCGTTAAAGTTCCAAATATTTGACAAGTTTGCCATTCTGTCGGGATAATGGAGGTTCGGGGCTAAGCCACAAACGGCTAGCCGCTCGCGGCTTAGCGATTCAAAAGGCGAAACAACGATGGGATTATCAACATTATTCAATCGACATCGGGCGCGACGACATTCAACCCAGCGATTGCAACCCGCACCGCTTGCTCCGCAGCGGCTCGAGCGACGTCGTGTGTTGGATGCTGGCGCGGCGGAATTGCTGCTCGGTTCCCTCGGCGATGCAGGCGAGTATGTGCAAGCAGGCGAAAATTTCGCCGGACAAGGGTTCGCCGGGCAAGGGCTAACCGGACAAGGGGATGACTCGGGAGAGGAGGCGAACCAAGCCCCTTCGAACGTGCTGTTATTTCTCGACAGCAACTCGTTCTTTGAAAATGATGTGTTACAGCTTGGCGTCGTGTTTCAAGACGCGGACGTGGAGGACACACACATCGCCACGATCGACTGGGGAGACGGCACACCGATCGAGACAGTTTCTATTGATCCGGGCGCTCGCTTTTTTACGCTCTCGCATCAGTACCTCGACGACAACCCGACCTCGACGCCGAGTGATATCAATACGATCAAGGTGAGCATTTTCGACGCGGCGGGCCAGAGCGCCTCGGCTACCACGCGAGTGACGGTCAAGAACGTGGCTCCAACGAATCTGGTGTTGGTCCCTACTCGTGCGACGATTTTTGAAAATCAAACGGCGGAGTTAGCGTTGTTGTTTAGAGATGTTGGGACGCTCGACACCCATACGGTGCAAGTCGATTGGGGCGATGGCTCGGCGATTGAGCAATTCGAGGGGGTGAGTCCTGCGTCGCCGCTGCTTCTCTCGCATCAGTATTTGGACGATGACCCCACCGCGACGCTTTCAGACGTTTATCAGGTGAAGGTAACCGTGATCGACGATGACGGCGGGCAGAAGACGGCTACAACGCCTGTTCATGTGCTCAACGTTTCGCCAATTGTGTTTGTCGCAGACGATCTGGAAGTTGACGAAGGTGCCTTGTTCGATTTGTCCGATGGCAGCTTAGTCTCGTTTACCGATGTAGGCACGCTTGATACCTTTTCAGCGACCATCGATTGGGGCGATGGCACGCCGATCGAATCGGTGGCAGCAAGCCAATCGAACGGCCTGGGCACGCTCGACGCCATCCATCGCTACGCAGATGATGGGCTTTATTCGGTGGAGATTATGCTGCGAGACGATGACCACGGACTAGTGATCAGAAAATTTCAAGTACAGGTCAACAATGTTGCCCCGACGCTTACGCTGACCGATCGTGAGCTAGAAATCAACGAAGGCGATACGCTCGATCTGTTCGATCTCGGGACGTTTTCGGATCCTGGGTTTGATAACCCCTTGAATTTCGGCAATTCCAGCAACGGCGGCGAAGTTACCGAAACGTTTAGCTACACGATCGATTGGGGGGACGGCACCATCGAGACGGGACAGTTGCCCGCGACCGTGGTGAGTGGTTCGGCAGGTGTTGATACGCTCGGCACTTTGGTCGGTAGCAATCTGTACCTCGATAACGATTCCGACAATCTCTACACAATCACGGTCACGCTCAGCGACGACGACGGTGGATCGGTGACAGAGCAGATTATCGTTCGCGTACTCAACGTCAATCCGACCTTGGAGCCGATCACCGCCACCGACGTAAACACCAAGGGCGAGACAACGCTGACCCTCGAGTTTGCCGATCCAGGCACCGAAGTGTTGACCGTTTGGGTCGACTGGGGCGACAAGCTCGCACTGCCACCCGATCAACGTTTTGTGCCCGAGACGTTTGTCCTCGGTCCCGGATCGCAAAACCTTACGTTGCAGCACGTTTACTCTGGGCCACCAGACCCGCTTCATCCGGCAGCGGACATTGTTCTGTCGGTTTTCATTCGCGACGACGATTTCGGCGATCCAGTGGTCGATGTAGGGCAGAGCGAAACGCAGAACGTGGCGATTAGCAATCCGGGCATTGGCACAACTCCCATTGTCATTGATACGACTCCGCAAGTGCCACGCTTAGTTTTCCCTCAGCAAGACGAGGGCGTGTTCTTCGTGGGAGCAACGTCAAGCGACGAAGGCGGAGTCCAAACGGCCGACTTACGCACCGCCGTCGGCGATACAAAATCGACAACCGATCGCTACCTGGAACTGCGAGTGATCGATCCCACGACGGGCGAACAGAGCGAAGGGTATCGTCTGAAGCCCGAAGTGCTCAACGATCTGCCTGGTCTGTTCCGTACGCTTCCAGACAATCGTTACGCCATCTATCTCGTGCGAACCGAGACCAACACCCATCGTCTGGTGATCGAGGTCTACGTTCGCAACGGCAAGCTGATCGATCCCGGTGACGATTCGGAAGGCACCCGCGATCGCCCGCCGACCGATGAGGCCATCGAAAAATCGACCGAAGCGCCCAAGCTTGAAGCCCCGCCCGCACCCCTCCTCAATCCTCCGCAACTCGAAACTCCCAGTACGATCCCCGCTAACGATTCTGCCAACGTGGACCAGCAAATGCAGGTATTCCTCGGTACAACGCTTGTCGGTTTGGCCGCTTCACGATCGGGACTCTCCTGGGCCGAACGTATCGACCGAGCTGTCGCCTCCGCCGATTCACGCATGTGGCAGCGTTTGCGAGAGCGTTTGCGAGGTCGCCGCCCAGGCAATCGAAATAGTCCAAACAACTGAAAAAATCGGTAATCGGGTGCATTTCCGGTTGCCGTCAAATTACAATCGAGATAGGCGTCTGCGGTGGCGGCTTGAAACGCAGAGGTCGCGGAGGCGCAGAGAAACGCAGAGGAAATTCTTGGGGAGTGGCATGAAAGAAACCATACGACTACCGGCTGAAGGAAGGTTGATTTGAAGATTTTGTGAGCTACGGATTGAAATCCTTTGCTCACGAGGGTAACACCGAACCGCGCCCGTAAGGAAGCGTTCATTTGATTTCGACTCCTGTAGGAACGCTTCCTT
>JAADGD010000047.1 GCA_013152515.1 Planctomycetota bacterium | reverse complement strand
CCACCCACCCATGCTGCTTTCGTACGCTGGACATCGAAGCCAAAATGTCATTCCAAGTTTTCGCCGACAGCATCGTTTCGTTGGAGAACATACAGCCATCCCAGCAAATATGTTGGCAAGCTTTCGTCAACTCGCCCGACTCGTCACGTAGCCAGTAGCCGGCGGCCTTGGGAATATCTAACTTACCATTGGGATCGTCAGGCAAACAATGTCTGCCGGTCTTGTCATGCGAGCCTGAGCCAAACACGGTCGCGTCGTTTTGGGCGACGTGAAAATCGTAGGTCCACGGCCTCAAGGCGTCGGTCAGTATTTTGTATTGCTGGTAGAATTGTTCCGTATCCGTCCAATCGAAATCCTCGCTCAACAACGCATCTTCGGGGGCATTGTATCCGAGCAGGTAAAGCAACGTGTGTGCCATATCGGCTTGAAAGCCGAGCGTTTTGGGGCGATCGACCATTTCGAGCAACTCGACCATCGCTGACCAACTGTGCATCCCTGCCCAGCAGATTTCTCCTTCGGCAACCAAACGTTCCTCATGGTCGGCAGCGATGTCGGCCGCTTGTCGAAAAGTTTGGGCAATGATTTTTTGATTGTTTTCAGGATCGGCTGCCCACGAACCCGGATCGCACGCCGAGTCGATACGTATCGATCCGTAAGGCCTCACGCCAAGTTCTCGAAGCTTGACGCCAATTTGGCAAGCCTTTTTCACCTGTGTAAGAAAACGGTCACGCTCTTGCTGATCGCCCATCGCCGAACCGCCACCGAGCGGAGGCCACACCGGTGCCACCAGCGAGCCAATCACCAACCCACGCTGCTTGATTTTGTCGGCCAGCACTTGCAGTTGGTCGTCGGAAACATCGATATCGACATGCGGATCGCTGAGCATCAGATCGACCCCGTCGAATTTTACCCCGTCGACCTCCGCATCGGCCGTCAAATCGAGCATCGTATCCAAGTCGATCGGCGGTTCGCCATCCTCCCCTTTACCGACCAATCCAGGCCAAGCGGCGTTGTGGAGTTTTGGGTAGTTGTTCGATTCTGTCGTCATAATGGTTTCTTCCTAAACGCAACAATGGTTGTACGGTCATTCACCAATTGGACAGTGCCACTTTGGGTGATGATAGCATTCGCAAGTCGGCTCACGGACTCGTTTAACGCCCAGCCGAAGGCGCCGGCAGCAGTTCGGTAGCCAGCGCCTTCGGCTGGGCGTTAAACGATGGGTTGTCAAGGGTTCGTTATGATGAATTTACACTAACTGCGACGTTCAACTAAACAACTGGCGACATCACAGGATGAACGCCCGGCCCAAAATGCTTGAGCATAACGATCGGGTCGGTTGGACTCGGATTGGTTATCGTGATGCCCTCTTGGGCGGCGGCGGCTGAAACAAAGTACTCGTCGTGTGTGAGCTGGCCGAATCGAATCAGTGCGGGGGTTTCAATGTCCCAAACGCCCAGTTTGCCATGACCTTGCAGGACGATTAGGCCGTAGGCGCCTTGATCTTTGATCGTCACTGTTCGGCCAGGAAGAATGGTTAATTCTTTGGCACTGTACGCTTCGCTGAGATAGCAAATCATCTTGTCTTCGTAGCCATCGGCGCGCATTTGCTCCAGATCGTCAACCGGGATCGGGGCCATAAAGTGATTGGCCTTGAAGTTGGGATCGATATTTTTTTCCCAATCGATCACTCCGAGGAGATAATCGAAATTGCCGACTTGGTCTGCGGGAGTATTTTTCCAGAGGAGTTCCTCGGGAATGACTTGGTTGTGCGTGACCGACTCGTACATGGCAAAAACGTCGGACGCTTTTTGCGGCTCGTAGGTACACATGCTGCCCGGCGCGTGAAGCACCCCAGGCGGAATATCCCAGCCCGTCCCCGGCGTGAGGCAATAGGCTGCCGAGAGGTCGGTGATGTGGTTGTCGCCTTTCGTAAAGCCGACCAAGGCGTCGCGAACTTGATCCTTGGTCACGCCAGGAGACAAGCCCATAAACGTGTACGGAAAATCGCCGCCATGATTGTTGACTTGTGGCGGGAAATAATACGCTTCGGGCTTGCCTTTGGCGTTGACTCGCGCGGCGTACTCGTCGTTGTGATGAATGTGAAAAGGCAATGCCCCTTGGTTGTCGAAAAATTTGGAATACATCGGCCAGCACTGATGCTCGTTCCAAAGCTTGTCGCCAAGCAGTTGCCCCTGGAGTTCGTCGACCGCGTCGCGCAAGGTGATCAACTCGGAGGAGCCACCCTCCTCGACAACGATATGGCTGAGGCCTTCGTTCTTGCTGGTCAGCGGCCCGTTGTCTGCTGGAGTGGTCGAAGAGAACCAGCGTTCGTCGATGCCACCACGATTGCCCCCGAGCGCATAATAGTCGTCCGGATGGAGCTTGATTCTCCTGCCTGGGATACAAAAAGATCGCGGCACCCACGTGGGAGTCAGGCGCACGACCCCCTGACCCTGGTCCAAGGCACGGTTGGCAGTCGCTTGCACGCTCATCGCTCTTTCCTCAAGAAAACAATCGGACTAATTTGGCACTGCATCAGACATTACATTAGGCACTAGACGTTATACAAGATGCCTTTCATTCCAGCAAATGGCCCATTTCAGCAATGGAGTCAGAAAAACAATGCCCTCGGCACTCCTGTTTTGCTATATTCGTTGCAGAGATTATAGCATCGTTCACGGAACGTAAGTTAGGAAGAACCGCGAATGCCCCAGCGCGGCCGTAAGGCCGCAACCAAAAACTAATTTGACAGGATTTACAGGATAGACAGGATCAATTTCTATGCACCACAATCTTGTTGACCTTGTAAATCCTGTCAGAAACTTATGCACGCTGCGAAAGCTTTTGCCGTTAGTAGCACGAATCGGGGGCGAGAAAGGGTGAGAATTTACCGTAGGATAGGCTTCTAGCCTGTCCGTAAAAAAAGGTTCTTCAGAGATTTTAGTGGCAACGAATGGCTACTCGTTCAAAGAATCCCCCTCCCTTGCAGGGAGGGGCTAGGGGAGGGTTTTGCGTCAAAAACAGGCTTAAGCCTTGTTGCCAGACTACCCCCTCCCCTAACCCCTCCCCATAAAAATGGGGAGGGGGATTAATGCCTTTATCATCTATCCATTAAAATCATTGAAGAACCTAAAAAAAGAAAACAACCACGGACAGGCTAGAAGCCTATCCTACGGTACGAGAAATATTGCCCCTCGGCGAGATTGCTCCCATCCGAAAATTTCCTAGTGGATACAAACCATGCCCAGCCAAACTTGGACGCTTACCGACGCAACGCGCAACCTCCACGAACGCGATTTCCACATCTCCTCCGAAGACTTGCCCCGTGCGAAAGGCGATTGGAGCGTGACGCAGCGGAGGCTCCAGAGTGGGTTGAGCGCGGGAGTCGACCTCGTCGAAATCGACAGTGGGCACCTACGGCTGATCGTCGTGCCGACGCGTGGCATGGGAATTTGGCAGGCGACCCTCGGCGACGAAACGCTCGGCTGGCGATCGCCCGTGCGTGGGCCTGTGCATCCCAAGTTTGTTCCGTTGTTCGATCCCAACGGACTGGGTTGGCTCGAAGGTTTTGACGAATTCGTCGTCCGGTGCGGGCTGGAAAGCAACGGAGCCCCCGATTTCGACGAGCAAGGGCGTTTGCTCTACCCGCTACATGGCCGCATCGCCAATTGTCCGGCCCATCATGTCGAAGTGACGGTCGATGACACCGCCCGCACGATCACCCTGCGCGGCATCGTAGAAGAAACACGTTTTCACTTTCAAAAACTACGTTTAGAAGCGTCCGTCACCATGTCGCTCGATTCTGCTTCTTTCACAATCAACGACAAAGTAGAAAACTTCGGCGGCACTCTGGCAGAGATGCAGATGCTCTACCACATCAACGTCGGAGAGCCGCTGCTGGCGGCTGGGGATCGAGTCGTCGCGCCCGTTCGCTCTCTCGAAGTAGCCGGAGATAAAGGGGAAAGCACCGAAGGCTGGGACCTGTTTGGACCACCGGTCGCCGGGAAACCGGAGCAATGTTTTTTCATGACACTGTTATCCGACGAAGCAGGCCAGACGCAGGTCTTGCTAAAAAATGCTGAGGGCACTGCCGGCACCGTCGTTGCGTTCAACACGAACAGCCTGCCTTGCTTTACGCTCTGGAAAAACGAAGTCGCCAGCGCCGACGGCTACGTCACGGGCCTCGAACCGGCCACCAACTTTCCCAACCCACGCTCTGTTGAATCGCAACAGGGACGCGTCGTCTCGTTAGCACCAGGCGAAACCTGGTCGGCCGAATTGGTGGTTGGTCGCTTAACCACAGCTAGCGAGGTGAGTGCGGCAGAAAAGGCGATCCGCGCGTTCAAAGAATAAACCGCCAAGCGACGGTGTCACGCGATGATTTCGTGAATCGGCTGGATCTCTTCGACGCCGACCAATTTTTGGTCCAGGCCACCGTAAAAATAGGAGAGGTGGTTTGGATCTAAGCCCATTTGGTACAAGATCGTCGCGTGTAGTTCTTTGACCGAAAGAGGGCGCTGGACGGCTCGGCTGCCGAGTTCGTCGGTGCGTCCGAGCGACATACCTCCCTTGATGCCGCCGCCGGCCATCCACATCGTGAACCCGTAGCTATTGTGGTCGCGTCCTGTTCCTTTTGCGTATTCGGCGGTCGGCTGGCGACCAAACTCACCGCCCCACACCACCAAAGTTTCTTCCAACATGCCACGACTCTTGAGGTCTTTCAGCAGCGCGGCAATCGGCCGGTCGGTGTTTCCTGCGTGCCGATTATGATTTTTTTCTAGGTCCCCATGAGCATCCCAATTCGAATCATTATGTGCTCCGCCAGAATAGAGCTGAATGAAACGAACCCCTCGCTCGACGAGTCGACGAGCGATCAGGCATTGCGAACCGAAATGGTGCGTCCCTTGGTGGCCAACGCCATATTCCGCGAGCGTCTGCGCCGTTTCTTGTTTCAGATCGACCGCCTCGGGTGCGGAAATTTGCATCTGGTAAGCCAACTCGTAGCTCGCGATTCTGGCAGCTAGGTCAGAGTTGTCTGCCCTCGTTGCAAGGTGGCGGCTGTTGAAACTCGCCAGCGTGTCGAGTGTCTCGCGCTGCATGTCGCGCGTCGTTCCCTCGGGTCGCGAAAGATCGAGCAACGGTGGGCCTTCGTGTCGGAAGACCGAGCCTTGGTAAGTCGCCGGCATGTAGCCACTCGACCAATTTTTCGCTCCCGAAATGGGCCCTCCCGACGGGTCGAGCATCACGACAAACCCAGGTAAGTTTTCGTTTGGGCTTCCCAAGCCGTAGTTGATCCAAGAACCAATCGCCGGGCTACCAGAGATCAGCTTCCCAGAATTCATCATCAGCATCGCCGAGCCGTGGATCGGTGAGTCGGCTGTCATCGAGTGCAGAAATGCAATGTCGTCGACGCATTGAGCAAGATGCGGAAACAAGTCGCTGATTCGTTTGCCACATTGGCCGTACTGTTGGAACTTCCACCGTGGTTCGATGATACGCCCCTTGTCCTTGTGACCGCCACGGCCAAACGTTTTGACGGTGACCATTTTGTTGTCCATGCCAATCAAATCGGGTTTGTAATCAAACGTATCGATATGGCTCGGCCCACCGTACATGAACAGAAAGATCACGCTTTTGGCTTTCGCCGGGCGCATTGACGGCTTCGCCGCTAGCGGATTTGCCAGCGCAGCGGAATCGGCTTCCGCACCTTGCACAGCGGCCTGCCGACCGAAAAAACCCTCAGTGGCAAGCATCCCACTCAGTGCAGCCGCGCCAAACCCGCAGCCCGATTCCCACAGAAATTCACGCCGCGTACGGCCACAGAAGTCACGTTTTTTTGTCATGGCTAAATCCTAAAATTGAAAACAAGACAAATCACGAATGCCCCAGCGCGACCGCTGACCGCAACCAAAAAGGAACCGCTGATGAACGCAAATAAACGCTAATCATGAGTGTTTTTGTTCTCGTGCATTCAATATTCCAATGCGACACGTAGCGAAACTCCGAACCGCGCGTCCCGGCGCGCCGGGATAAGGAAGCGTCCCCACAGGCGTCTAGCTCAATCGACGCTTCCTTACGGGCGCGGTTCGGTGGAGGAGTTGCTTTTTCTTCGTTATCCTAGTGTGCGACGAAGGCAAATGTTGCAATTGGATTTTGAATTCGCCTCTTGATGAGCGTTCATCAGCGTTCATCAGCGGTTCCTTTTTGGTTGCGGCCTTACGGTCGCGCTGGGTGATTCGTGGTTTCCTCTTTTCAATTTGTCTAAACTCTCAGTCCAAATAGACAAACTCGTTCAAATTCAGCACCATTAAGCAAAATTGTCGTAACGCCTCGTCGGGAGGCAAGTGGTATTTGTTCCTGTAGCGATCCACCAGAGCGAGGCTTTCTACGATGGTTTTTTCTGTAGGATTACGTTGCAGAACCAAACGCAAGACATGGCCAACCTGCGTGGGCCAATCATCGCCCGCTTCGTTCTTGACGCGTTCCGCCAGACGAGCCGCTTGTGTCTGCAAAAATTCGCCGTGCAACAGGTTCAGCGCTTGGGCCGCTTGGGTGGTATTGAAGCGCGCCTCGCAACTCGAGTCGGGGTCGGGGAAGTCGAAATTGGCTAGCTCGGGCGGAATCAAGCTGCGTTTGATATGAATGTAGACGCTTCGTCTCGAAGCCTCCCCAGGTGAGGAGGTTTGCCAACCCTGCCCCGGCATCGATTGAGTCTGCAACACTTCTTGGGAAAGTTTCGGATAGATACTCGGGCCGAACATTTTGTCGTTCAACCGGCCAGTCGTCAGCAGAACGGCATCGCGAATCTCTTCGGCCGAAAGTCGGCGCATGTCGAACCTCCAAAACAGATCATTGGTCGGGTCGTTGGCTAGTCCTTCGGGGAGGCTTTGGCTCGACATGCGATAGGTGTTGGAGGTGAGAATCAAACGGTGCAACGACTTCAATCGCCAGTCATGCTGCACCAACCAGTTGGCAAGCCAATCGAGCAGTTCTGGATGCGTCGGCCATGTACCAAGTTGACCAAAATTGTTCGAGCTGCGGACGATTCCTCGGCCAAAATGATGCTGCCAAACGCGGTTGACGATCACACGCGAGGTGAGCCGGTTCTGGGGCGAAGCAATCCATTTTGCCAATACGAGTCGACGACCTGCCGATCGGGCACCTTGAGCAGCGGTCGGAATCTGCGGCGGTGTATCGCCGAACAACACGGGAAAATGTGGCTCGACCGACTCTCCCGGTGTGTGAGGATTGCCACGCGACATCACACGCATCGTGTCGGGATGTGGATCGCACTTCGCGAGCGAGAGAATAAGCTCTGGCTCGGGCAGTTCGCTTCGCATGGCTTTTGTTTCTTCGATCTGCTTGACCAAAACTTCATAACGCTGTCGTTCGTCCTCGTCGGTCAAGTGATGGTACAGATGCTCTTCAAGAACTTTTTCACGTTCCGAAGTTTCGGTGAGACGCTGAAGTGGCGACTCCATTTTCTCGATCGCTTGTTGTTCAATCCTTCTCTTTTCCGCTTGGAGCATTTCCTGCTCGCTCGTTAGTTTCTCACGACGTTTTTTTACGGCATTCGACGACCAATCCCAGAGGCTGTGAAACTTCGCCTCGCGACGATGAGGCATTGCATAAGGAGTGACATCGGCAAAGAATGCGAGGAGCCCATAATAATCGGTCTGTGGAATGGGATCGATCTTGTGGTCGTGGCATCGTGCACAGCCGATCGTGAGCCCGAGAAAAGCCTGGGTCGTGGTAGTCAAGATATTGTCCAGCTCGTCGTATTGCGATTGCAATGGATCTGCCGGTTCGTCATCCCAGACTCCAAGCCGATAGTAACCAGTCGCGGTGACGGTTTCGGCAGTGACGTGGTCGAGTTCGTCGCCCGCTAATTGTTCGACGATGAATTGATCGTACGGTTTGTCGTTGTTCAAACTGTGGATGACATAGTCGCGATATTTCCAAGCGAACGGCTTAGCGGCGTCGCGCTCGAAGCTATTCGTCTCGGCGAAGCGTACCACGTCGAGCCAATGTCGGGCCCACCGTTCGCCATAATGAGGAGATGCCAACAGCCGGTCAACAAGCCGTGAGTAAGCATCGGGTCGATCGTCTGACAGAAACTCTTGGAGCTGCTCCATCGTAGGAGGCAGGCCCGTCACGTCGTAGTAAACCCGGCGAGCTAGGGTGCGTTTGTCGGCCGGAGGGGCGTGCGATAACCCTCGCTCTTGAAGCTTGGCTAAAATAAAAGCATCGATAGGATTGCTGGAACTGTCCGAACGATCGATTTCGGGAGGAGCATGAGATTTCGTTGGCACAAAGGCCCAATGTTTTTCAAAAACGGCGCCTTCAGAAATCCATTGGCGCAGCGCTGCAATCTCCTCTTCTTTCAGGCTCTTACCTTCGGGAGGCATACGCAGGTCTGCATCTGCCGAGTTGATGCGCGCGAGCAAGGTGCTTTGCGCTGGTTGGCCGGGAACAATCGCACGATCTCCCGAGTCGAGCTCTGCCAAGGCCGTTGCCTGCTGATGCAGTCTCAGCCCTGCTTCGTCCGCGTCTGGACCATGACAAGCAAAACAACGACTCGCCAGAATGGGTTTCACATCGCGGCCAAAGCTTACGACTTCGCTGCGCGCACCCTCCACAGTAGCCCCTGCGAAGAGAGCTAACAGGCAGACGAGACGCATACGTTGATGATGTGAAACAAGAGACATACCGCCAACATTATAGTCGAATTTCCACGAACAGTCACGAACCGTCAGAGCCATCTTCTGCCGCAGTAGCGGGTGTTTTGCCTCACCGAGGAAGTTCGATAATAAACTCGGCGCCCTGGTCTACGCGACCGACAGAGATTTTTCCCTCGTGAGCTTCGAGAATGCGGTGGGCAATCGCCATGCCCAATCCGGTCCCTTTGGTTTTGGTGGTGTAGAAAGGTTCGAAAATTCGTTCTTGTTGCTGTTTGTTGAGTCCAGGGCCGTTGTCACGGATTCGTAGCTTCCAAGATGTAGCGGAGTCGGTGTGCGTCTCTGATACACCAATTTCCACTTGCACAGGATCTTGACAGGCGGACAGCGAATTTTCAAACAAGTTACGCAAAACCTGCCCCATGCGGTAGCGGTCGAGGTAGCAAACGGGCTCGGTGTCGCCAACATGCTCTAGCAACTCTGCCTCTCGCCCCCGACGAGACCGCGACGTGGCCCGCCACGCTTCGCGCCAGATGGTGACCAGCGAGACACGCTCCTTTTCGAGATTCAACGGCGCTGCATAATTTTTCAACTCATCAAACAGGGCATCCAAGCCATCGCTTGCCCGCTCGATCGAGTCAAGTTGATTTGCCAGGCTGCTATCCGCTTCGCAATGGAGCCGAGCCGTTTCGACCGCGATTTGAATGCGCTGCAATGGGTTCCGGCTTTCATGCGCAAGCCTAGCCATTGCTTCGCCCAAAACTGCCAGACGTTCGGATTGCACCAGTCGACGATGCGACTCTTTCTGCTCGGTACGGTCTTGAATGATACCGGTGAACAGCCGACGATCAGCGAACTTCACCTCGCTGACAGCTAGGTGAATCGGAAACTCTTCTCCATTTTTGCGTCGACCTACGGACTCGCGCCCAATGCCGATGATCTTTTTTTGACCGGTTTGCAAGTAATTGGACAGGTACTGATCATGCTCTTGTCGAAAAGGTGCAGGCATCAGTAAGGTGATGTTTTTCCCTATGATCTCTTCCGTCGAGTAGCCAAACATGACCTCAGCGGCAGCATTGACCGATTCACAGACACCACGGTCATCGATTGTGATGATCGCCTCGACCGCGGTATCCAGAATTGCCTGCAGCCGTGCTTCGCGTTCGCGGTTTTCTTCTGGAGTCGCAATATGCTCGGCAAGACCGTCGCTAGTTTGAGCCATGATCCTTTGAGCTTCTGTCGAGAAGAAACGGACACCGCAGACCTCGACAACAACGATAGACTGCCTTCGTTAGCTGCCGCCGCACAAGTGCTTCGTCAACCCGCTTCTAACAAGAGTCAAAGCACTCGTCTATTTTCAACCCCAGCGGCTCGAAACGCAAGGGCACCGCTTGTGTAGTCAGGAGGATTGCAAAGTCGCATTTTTTACCGCCAAGGACGCCAAGAGCGCCAAGGAAATGCTGGCAATGAACATTTCCGAGGGGGGTTTTTCTTGGCGCTCTTGGCGTCCTTGGCGGTTCTCTTTATTCATAGCGACTTAGCAGTTTTCCTGCTTGTGTAGTCAGGAGGATTGCAAAGTCGCAAGGAAACGAAATGAACCCTTCACGGAAAAAGGAAAAGCCGCCGATGGAAGCGGAGTTGCCTGCGACAATTGATGCAATCTAGCAGACTCTACACGGCAGACCAGACTAAAGCGATTCTCATGACTGTTCCTCCCTAACAAAAATGGTAACCGTTCACGAATCAAAAAGAAAATGAACCACGGAGTTACCAATAATGTGACAGCTCGGTCGATCTTGACTTGGTAGCAACGCCTCACGAGACCGCAACTTCGCGCCAAGTGGGTGACTTGGCTTTTTGCGAGTTCTCTGAGCGACACATGACAGAGCGTGTCGAATAACAACCGCACAGTGTGCGTTTCCGCTCAGTTATCGACACGATACGGGGTTTTCGCAGGCCTATTTTTCTGCCGTCTGCTTCGTCGAGCGGTTGGCACGTCACTTGCACCTTACTCCGGCAGGAAGTGCGAGAGCGGCACTTCGATTGCCGCCTCCTCTCACAAGGGTTGTTCGTTCACGAAAGGAGCAAGTCATGAACCTCAAGAAAATTTTGCTACCGGTTGATTTCTCTCACTCGAGCGATGCCGCGCTGAGCTTCGCTTCCTCGCTAGCGGCTGACACGAAGGCGCATTTAATCCTGCTGCACGTCGGCGAAAATTCGCCTGCCTATCTGGCTGGATACGGAGGGTTTTCTTACACGCCTGAATTTCATGAAAAGGTGGTCAAGGAAAACCTCACTTTGCTTGAGCGGATCAAACCGACGATCGCAGGTATCGAGTACGAGCATCAGTATCTTGACGGCGAGCCTGCCGAAGAAATACTGGGCTTTGCCAATCGCGAAAATGTTGATTTGATCGTTATTGGTTCGCATGGTCGAACAGGACTCTCGCGGCTGTTGTTGGGAAGCGTCGCCGAAGCGGTTGTACGCCGAGCCAAGTGCCCCGTGCTAACCGTCAAACAACCAACGGAGAGTGTTGCTGAGGAAGAGAAAACCACTTCGACAGAGGCCCAAGAGCCTAATCGCACGGAGCACCCAGAGCCAAGAACAAAGTTCAGTTTGCACTAAGATTAACGACGTCGGCAACGACGAATGCCCCCGGCTACCCTTAGCCATCCAAGTGACAAGGATCGGTAATCAGGGTTGCCGGGGAAAGGACGAGTGGTGCCATAAACCAAGCAGAAAGTAGGGCAATCATGAACGCCGTCGCTACACAACTGCAGCAGATTCGCGTCGCCGACATCATGAGTCGCGAGGTAGTCACGATCTCTGCCAACGCCGATATGTCGAAAGCGGCCCGTCTCTTGTTTGAGCATCGCATTAGCGGCGCACCAGTTGTCGACGAGCGTGGCAAATGCGTGGGCGTGCTAAGTCTGTTCGACTTTGCTCGAAGAGATCAATCGGTCAGTCTTGGCAAAAGCCTACCCCCATTGGCTGATGAGTTTGTGTTGCGGCGCGATTCTGGCTCTGGCACTGTTTCCATCGAACATGCCACGGAAGGATACGTTCGCGAACATATGAACACCGCCGTGCAAAGCATCGATTCGGAGCAAAGCTTGATTGACGCCGCGCGCTATATGCACCGAGAAGGAATCCATCGTCTGATCGTACTCGACGAAGCGTCATGCCCTGTCGCTGTTGTGAGTACGCTCGACATCTTAGCAGCGTTAGTCGATTTAGCAGAGAAGTAACTCTTAACCATGTCAAGCAATCAGTGCAAATTGGAGCATGAAAATGAATTGGTTTACCGGTAAAAAAATTCTCGTGCCTCTCGATTTTGGCGAAGAATCGTGTCGCGCAATTGACACGGCGCTCGAGATTGCAAACACGGCCGCCGATGTCCACATCATTCATGTCGCCACCGATTTAGCGGTCTCCTCGCCCGAAGTGATCTGGGAAGTTCACTCCGACGAAATTCGCAGAAAGAACTTGGAGAAGACTTTTCGCAAAAAATTCGCCGACGACAAATATCGAGAGCTGCAGTTCTTCGTCGCGTTCGGAGATCCTGGACATGGCATTGCCGACTACGCCGAGCAGACCGCCACCGACCTGATTGTGATGCCTTCGCACGGCAGAACCGGCCTCAAGCGTCTGTTGGTCGGCTCGGTCACCGAGCGTGTCATCCGCCTGGCCCATTGCCCCGTCTTGGTTTTGCGACAGTAGGCGAACGGAGTATCCAACAGCGCTAACACACGCGAAAATAAGTTACTCCACCACTGGCATCGGTGCTAAACCCCAATCTTCCTGTTTTTTGAATACGCCGCCATCATCGATTTCGTTTTGGAACACGGAGTAAATTAACCAACCCGATTCCATCGTACGAAACACCAACGGCTTTCCGTTGAAAGGATCAAGGGTCGCCTCCGCAGGCAGATCCAGATCGTCAAGCGTGGTTGGTTGGCGCCCTTTTTCGTCGTGATAAGCGCCAGCAGCGTTCAGGATACGCAAGCAACGCAGCGTGGCGATGTTGCGGTAAAAGGAAACGCTAGCCGCTTGAGTTGCTGGGGTCATCATTTGAAGAATGTCGGAATACTTCGACTCGTCGACCTTGCCAAAAAGCTTTTGCGATTGGTGCCACGGTAGTGCGGCCAAGATGAACTGCTCGTCAAACCAGTCGACTAGCTCCGCTTGCAAAAAAGTAAAATGCCAATGGATTGGCACAGGAGCGATTTTCCAGCTTTCCATCGCGTCGAGGCTGCCTGCACGTTCGGTGAGCAGCGTTTTCACAAAACGCTGGGAATCGTCGTGCTTCGCCAATTCCACGTCGAGTGCGTCACGCAGATTTTCTGAAACGGGACCGCTTCGCAGGACTTGGTTCAAGCGGTAGGCCGCGTTCAAGCGGCAGGCGATGCCTACCAAAAAGTTGACCAGCAATGGTTCCTCGTCATAGAGCCGGGTGAGGCGGAGCAGTTGTAGACCGGCCTCGGTCGCTTGTTCATTTTCCCCCTGCACAGTAAGAACTTGCATCTTCCAGCTAAGCAGGCGAGCGACACGGCGGATAGACATCGCAGAAATAATCTCTTCGACGAAATGGGGGTGGTCAAGCGAATAATCGAGCAGCGAAGCGTAATGGTCGCAAACTGCCATCTCGTCAACGGCGAGAAATAAATCTGAAAAATCGTCGAGAATCGCCTGCATGGCGGCGGCTTGTTCGGTGGTTGGCAATACCCCTTCATATTTGTCAGTGCGCTGGACGTACGCTTTACCAATCGGAGTCCTTTCTTCGAACACGACCATTGCTTTCTCAAACCGCTTGAGTTCCGGCTTCATATCCCGCAAATGCGCGGCGGCGTTTTGTGCGTCGGGAATCGGCTCGGGGGCCAAGTCGGCGATGCAGGTAGGAAAGCCCTCGTCGCGTAGTTTTTGCAGTTTGGCTTCTAGCTTGGAGTTCGCCCACACGTTGAGAATCAGATTGATCAACAGCAACAGGGCTACCAATCCGAGCAGTCCCAAGCCGAGTCGCTTGAACCAGCGTTTCCAGTTGCGAGGTTTTGACATGAGGTATGCTCCTGTAAAAGTAAACCACTAATGAACACTAATGCTGAGATGCTGTTGAACTGTCGTCTTTCCACGTAGCACAGAACCGCGCCCGTAAGGAAGCGTCCATTGA
>JAADGD010000007.1 GCA_013152515.1 Planctomycetota bacterium | reverse complement strand
TCTTTGGGTCGGATTTTGAGGGATGCAACTGTTGTGCGACGTTCAAGCAGCCGGCGAGCTACGTCTCGCCGACCCCCTATGGAATCGAACGTCGAAATCGAACGTCGGCGAGACGTAGCTCGCCGGCTGCTTGAACGTCGCACAACAGTTGCATCCCTCAAAATCCGACCCAAAGATGGCAAAAATTTCCCGCCAACGGTAAACTGAACCCCACACAGCCAGTGATTCTTATCAAACTGGTCAGTAGTACCAACCACCCACGTAGGATAGGCTTCCTACCTGTCCGGTCGCACGCAGGTCGCGTGTGAGTTAAGCATTGACAGGCTAGAATCCTATTCCACGGCAGCTTACGCTTGTCGCTCAGGAGTTATTTGCAGATGAATCTACGAACAGAGATTAACCCCCGCTACTTGATGCGCATGGGTTTGGTGGGGCTTTTTTGTATCGGCATGGCGTTGTACTGTTTCTACGATGGCAAAGTGGCTTACCCCGCCCAACGCGAGAGAGCACTCGCTTACGAAGAATTTGAAGAACAGAACCCTGAACTCGGCCAGAAAGACCTCTTCGACGAGTGGAAAAAATTTGCTGCGGAAAAGGGTTGGGAACCAGGCATTGCAGGCAAGGAAATTACTCCCTACGGAGAACCTAAAAAAGAATTTCAGTTCAACCAGCAGTTAATCATGGGCGGCTTTATCGGCTTGATCGGCCTGTTCTTTTTCAGCAAATTCCTGCTGAACCGTGGTCGTTGGATCGAAGCGGACGACGACGGGTTGCGTTCGAGCGAGAAACGCGAACTGAAGTTCGACCAAGTCACGGCACTCAACAAAAAACAGTGGCAGAACAAAGGAATCGCCAAGGTACTCTACGAAGTCGACGGGCGCAAAGACAAAATCGTCCTGGACGATTGCAACTACCAGCGCGATACGACCAATGCGATCCTCCGCCACGTCGAAGCCGCCATCGGCCACGACAAAATCATCAACGGAAAACCCGAGCCGCCCCTCAAGGCAACTCCATCAACATCCAACGGCGACGACGCTTCTACGTAGCCCCTGGCTTTGCCAGGGGATTTTTCACGCGGGGCACGTACTTCAAATCCCCCGGCAGAGCCGGGGGCTACATCCGACGATGAGCCCACGCATGCAACTTACCCGAATCGGACCCTTCGCCTTAGAAGAGCCCCTTGATGGCTTGGCCGGAAGCAACGTCGTGCGTGGTGTGCATATCGAGCATCAGCTCTCGATGGCCATCAAGCTGCTGCCGCGCGAGGTCGCCAAGCAGGCGATGGGTCGTAGTTCGTTTGGCGACGACGTCAAAAAGCTGCAAAAGATCGAGCATCCAGGGCTGGTGCGCATTTACGGCGGAGCCGTCGAACAGGGGCAACCTTACTTGGCTCTGGAGTTGATCGAAGGCGAATCGTTGCGCGAACGACTTGCCCGCCGCCGTCAGTTGCCTTGGGAAATGGCGGTCGAAATCGTCGATGGGCTGGCCGAAGCACTCACCTATGCCCACGCGCAAGGAATCGTCCATCAACGCATCACGCCTGCACGCATCTTGTTGCCCGACGAAGGGGGCGTGAAACTGACAGGCTTCGACTGCAAATGGACCGACTGGGACAGGGTCGTCGGCTCGCGCTGCCCGATGCTAGTTGCCCATTACCTGTCGCCCGAGCAGTTTCGTGGACGTCAGTCGGCCAGTTTGCCGCAGTGCGACCTGTTTAGCCTCGGTGTAATTCTGTACGAATGCGTCACCGGCGAGCTGCCTTGGCCGGCGAACTCGTCCGACCAGCTACGCCAAGCCCGTCGCGACGGCCCGGCCCCGCGTCTCTCGACGAAAGTACTCGATTGCCCCATTTGGCTCGACGCGATCGCGGAAAAACTTTTGGCCAAGGTGCGGTCCGAACGATTGCAAACCGCCGACGAAACCCACCGGGCCATCGTGCTTGCCAAAACCAAAGCCGATGCGGGCACAGGCGCCGCGCAACAGGCTTGGTCGGGGAAAAAAAGTGCGTTCGCGGTCGAAAACGATTCCAGTGAACTGCAAAAATTGAAACGTCGAAAAACCAAGCGTCGTGACACCAGCCCCTTTTACGAACGTGCTTGGTTCCTGGCCGCATGTCTAGCCGCGGTGATAGGCGTCGGAGTTTGGTCACTTTGGCCAGCTAGCGAAGAGGTGTTGTTTGCCCGAGCCAAGCCGTTGATGGAGTCGGACAGCCCGGTCGATTGGAAGCGGGCGGAACAGCAATTTCTCAAACCGCTGTTGGAGCGATTTCCCGACACGTCGCACTCCGCCGAGATCGAAGCGTTTACGGCCCGGTATGCGATGCACCGCGCTGAAGAACGGATCAAGAACTTGGGACGATTTGGCCGTCAACCGAAAACCGCAGCCGAGCGCGCATTTTCCGAAGCCTGGAAGAATCAAAGTTCTGGCGACCGCCTGTCTGCTTGGCAAAAGTACGAAGCGCTCGTTATGCTGTTTGCCAAAAGCGCTGAACCAGACGATCAAGCATTCGTCAAACTCGCACAGCGGCAGATTGGGCGTATCAAATCGGATCTACAATCCTCGACCGACCAAATTGCGTTCTTGGAACAGCACCTCGACCAAGCCCAGTCGCTCGTCGAAGAGGGCAAATTGCTCGATGCACGCCGCATTCTCGACAGCCTGATTTCGCTCTACGCGGGCAACCAGGAGCTTCGTCCGCTGATCGAGCGGGCGCGAGAGCAGCTTCGGACGCTCGATGCTGGTGGGGCGGGGTAGGTCGCTGAGCCGCGAGCGGCGAATGGTGGCGGCCATTCCGTGCGGAAAACCGTCTGACGCGGCGTTGTGGTGGTTTGCGACGGGGGCTATAATCTCTGGTTCGCTATCTTGCCACTATTTTGCCAACCTTGCATCAGCTCTCAGGCGAATTGTCGATCCGGTCCAGTTGAGGAATTTCCCGTCTATGAAGTTTTGGCTTTTGGACCAAATTTGTTCGTTTGAGGCCGGCAAGCAACTCACTGCGGTCAAGAATGTTTCGCTTGCGGAAGAGTATCTGGCCGATCACTTCCCAGAGTTCCCCGTCTTGCCAGGCGTCTTCATGCTCGAAGCGGCGACGCAGGCGGGGGCGTGGTTGGTGAGGAAGAGCGAGGACTATGCCCACAGCATTGTGGTGCTGCACGAAGCAAGGGCGGTAAAGTACGCCGATTTTGTGACGCCGGGCCAAACATTGACCATGAGCGTGGAGCAGACGGGCGAAGAACAGCGGTACGTAAAAATGAAGTTCCAAGGGACGGTCGCAGGCCGCCTTTCGGTCAGTGGTCGAATCGTTTTAGAAAGATACAACTTAGCCGACGAGGCGTCCAATGAGTCGGGGCCCCGTCTGGCAGAACTGGATCAGCGGATGATTGCACATCAGCGATCCACCGAAGCATTGCTTACCTCGAAACTATAAATTTTAATCAGACATTTGCGGAGACTCCAACCATGCCCACAGAAGACGAAATTTTTGATAAAGTACGCGAAGCCCTAGTCGATGCTCTCGGTGTTGAAGACGACGAAGTGGTCGCTACCGCCACGCTACAAGGCGATCTGGATGCCGAGTCGATCGACTTTCTGGATATCGTTTTTCGCCTGGAAAAATCCTTCGATATCAAAATCGAACGCGGCGAGCTGTTTCCCGAAGACATTCTCACCGATACCGAATTCGTCCAGGACGGCAAAGTCAACGAGGCGGGCATCGCCAAACTCCGCGAGCGGATGCCTTTTGCCGACCTAACCAAATTCGAAGCCGAACCGATCGTACAAAACCTCGGCCAGCAACTAACCGTCAAGGACATGTGCAACTTCGTCGCGCACAAGCTGGCGGCCTAGCCGTAATTTGGCTATCAGCTGTCAGCTATTGGCTATCAGCTTGCCCACCCTACTTCCTAGGCTGAAAGCTGATCGCTGACAGCCGAAAGCCCCTGAACGCCATGCGTTGGTTTTGGATCGATCGCTTCACTGAATTCGTTTGCGGATCGCACGCAGTGGCCCTCAAAGGGGTATCGCTCTCTGAAGATCACATGCACGAGCACATGGTCGGCTACCCGATCATGCCCAACTCGTTGGTGACCGAGGGCATGGCCCAGGCTGGCGGTTTGTTGGTGAGCGAGCAATATGGCTTTGGCGAGTTGGTTGTGCTGGGCAAATTGGCCAAAGCCAAGTTCCACAGCTGCGTTCGTAACGGCGAAACGCTTACCTATCGCGTAGAAATCGAATCGGTCCGCGAAAGCGGTGCCGCCGTTACCGCAACCGCTCATGTAGGCGAGCGATTGCATGCCGAGGCACTCTTGTTTTACGCGCGGATAGGGGGTGATGGGAACGACCCCTTGAACGGCGCCAAGCTGTTCCACCCCCGCGATTTGCAGCATTGGCTGTCGCTGGTCGGCGTGTTTGAAGTCGGTGTCCGCGCGGACGGCACGCCGATGCAAGAAAGCGATTATCCGTTGGAAGAATCGGTGCCCAAGTCTTGATTTCATTCTCGGCAAGTTGAAAATTGTTAATCGCAAATTTCAAATTTTCATTTTGCAATTTTCATTTTGCAATCCGCAGGAGTTTTGTCATGCGACGTCGAGTCGTGGTAACCGGTGTCGGTTGTGTTACTCCCCTGGGAACGACCGTCCCTGAGCTTTGGGAGAATTTGCTCGCGTCGAAAAGTGGCGTGGGGCGAATTTCGTTGTTCGATGCGAGCAGCTTTCCGACGAACATTGCCGCCGAGGTGCGCGATTGGTCGATTGCTGACGAGATGCGTGACAGGGGCGAAGACGCGAGTGTCTGGAAAAATCGTAGCCGGCACACCTGTTTTGCGGCGGGCGCTGCTAAGCAAGCTATCGAAGATTCGGGGATGTTGGGCACCGTCGAGCCCGAGAAATTCGGCGTTTACCTGGGTGCCGGCGAAGGGCAACAAGACTTCATGCGGTTCTCAAAAATGATGACCGCCGCCGTCAACCAGAGTGATCACAACGAAGGCGACCTGAGCCTCAAGGCGTTTGTCGAAACGGGACTCGAATTGCTCGATCCGGTTGCTGAACTTGAACAAGAACCCAACATGCCCGCCGGCTATTTGGCCGGCATGTTCAACGCCCAAGGCCCCAACGTCAACTGCCTCACCGCCTGCGCCGCCAGCAGCCAAGCCGTCGGCGAAGCGACCGAGATCATCCGCCGCGGCGAAGCCGACGTGATGCTTTCGGGCGGCGCGCACAGCATGATCCACCCGTTTGGCGTCACCGGTTTTAATTTGCTGACCGCGCTGAGCGAGCGCAACGATGAGCCTGAGCGCGCTTCGCGTCCCTTCGATCTCAACCGCGATGGTTTTGTGCTTGGCGAAGGCGCTGCGATGCTTGTCCTCGAAGAATACGAACACGCCAAAGCGCGCGGCGCGCAGATCTACGGCGAGCTACTCGGCTATGGCACGACCGCCGACGCCTTCCGCATCACCGACACGCACCCCGAAGGCCGCGGCGCAACCAGCTGCATCAACATGGCACTCGCCGACGCCAGCAAAAACATCAACGAGATCGACTACATCAACGCCCACGGCACCAGCACCTCGGTCAACGACAAAGTCGAAACGCTCGCCATCCGCCAAGCCTTCGGCGACCATGCCGACAGCATCCCGGTCTCTAGCACCAAAAGCATGACCGGCCACCTGATCGCCGCCGCCGGCGCGACCGAGCTAATCATCTGTCTGATGGCGCTCCGGCACAACAAAGTTCCACCGACGATCAACTACGAAACGCCCGACCCCAATTGCGACCTCGACTACGTCCCCAACGTAGCCCGCGACCACGAGTGCAAGACGGTCCTCTCGAACAGTTTCGGTTTCGGCGGGCAAAACATCACATTGATCGCTGGGCAGATTTGAAAAAAGCAAGACTCCCTAGGGGAAATCTCAAGGAGGACAGCAAAGTCATTTATTGCCCTCGCGATGGGTCTAAAAACCTCGCCTTTAGGCGAAACCTTTAGGATATTTCGATGCCAGTATTCCAACTCTCCATGCGACACTTGGAGTAAGATAAAATACGATTGAAAGCGACTTTTCTCCGAACCGTCCCGGCGCGCCGGGATAAGGAAGCGTCTCGCTGAGCTTAACTTCTACGGGAACGCTTCCTAACGGGCGCGGTTCGGTATTCCCCTCGTGAGCGAAGGACTTCAGTCCGTAGCTCACGAAACTCTTCAACCTACCGGCTTCTAGCCGGTAGTCGTTGAGTGAGCCGCCAAGGACCCCAAGATCGGCTAGTTTTGGAGTTTCTTCTTGGCGTTCTCGACCTCTCACACCGTCGCCTGACGGTTCGCTTTTTTCATGCTGACCCTGATAGTAGGGTGTGCTGGCTTGCCGAAAGCCACTAGAATCGGCATCAGGATCACTCAGACATGCAACAGGGAAGAGGGCTACGAGATGAAAGACGTACTGGCAGTCGTTTTGGCGGGCGGTAAAGGGTCGCGATTGGAACCGCTCACCCGAGATCGGGCGAAGCCGGCGGTTCCGTTCGGCGGCATCTATCGGATTATCGATTTTACGCTTTCCAACTGCATCAACAGCGGTATTCGCAAGATGCTGATGCTGACGCAGTACAAAGCCATGAGCCTCGACCGGCATATCAACACTGGTTGGCGGCATTTGCTCTGCCGCGAGTTGGGCGAGTTTATCGACGTGGTGCCGCCCCAGCAGCGGATCGACGAACAGTGGTACCAAGGCACAGCCGACGCGGTCTATCAAAACATCTACACGCTCGAACAAGAACGCCCCGAGCATGTCGTGGTTCTTGCTGGCGACCACATCTACAAGATGAACTACAGCAAGATGGTCGATTTCCATAAGGCGAACAACGCCGACCTGACGATCGCTGCGCTGAAGGTGAGTGTCGACGAAGCCAAAGAATTCGGTGTGATGCAGATCAACGACGAAGAGCGCATCGTTGGCTTCGAGGAAAAATCGCCGACACCTAAGACGATGCCCGGCGACGACCAACATTGCCTCGCGTCGATGGGCATCTACGTTTTCAACGCTCGTTTTCTGTTCGACCAACTCTGTCACGACGCCACATTGCAAGACAGCGCGCACGACTTCGGCCGCAACATCATTCCGGCGGTCATCGATAGCCATCGACTGTTTGCTTTTCCATTTCAAGACGAAAACAGTTCCGAACAAGCGTACTGGCGCGACGTCGGTACGTTGGATGCCTACTACGAAGCAAACATTGAACTCACCGGGGTAACGCCACTGCTCAACTTGTACGACTACCGCTGGCCCGTGCGCACGGCTCAGCCAAACTTACCGCCACCCAAGTTTGTCTTCGACGAGGATGTCGGTCGTCGAGGCGAAGCGCATGACAGTATTATTGCCCCAGGGGCGATCATTTCTGGCGGCAAAGTCACCGGCAGCGTCATCGGCCCCAAAGTCCGCGTTGAAGAACGGGCCGTAGTCTCCGATTCGATCCTCTTCCGCAACGTCCATGTCGGCCCCGGTGCAATCATCCGCCGAGCGATCATCGACAAGCACGTCCACATTCCCGCTGGCGCCGAAGTCGGTGTCGATCTCGACCGCGACCGCCGCCGTGGATTTACAATTACCGAAGGAGGCATAGTCGTCGTGCCGGTGATGGAAGGAACCGAGGAGTTGTTTGCACGGGAGTAGCGAAATGTGGAATAGGCTTCTAGCCTGTAGGTCTTAATAATCCTCATCATCCGGGAAGGAATTCCTACGGACAGGCTAGTGCTACTGCGCTAAATTAAAAGCAAAAGACCACGGGTAGCATTGATATTTACGGATGAAGCCTTGCTGAAATGAAGGGTTCTTCAGGAATTTTAGTGGCTAACATTTGGATACTTTTTGTCCTGGAAGGACATTTGATAATAGCCCAGCGATTTATCGCTGGGTTGT
>JAADGD010000148.1 GCA_013152515.1 Planctomycetota bacterium | reverse complement strand
ATTCACGACTCGGAGAGGCGTGCCACTCTGTTGCGATCCCAATTCTTAGCTGTGACAAAGCACTAGCGACGATCGTCCGATCGGTTGATTTTGAACCCGAGGGCGCGGAGTAAGCTGAATGATCTATTGCTGGACGATGGACTCGCGTTTTTTCGCCGAATAGGTCGAATAGACTGGGGCTTTTGGTCTGCTGAACGGCGATTTATCTGGCCCAGATTGGCGTAAGACTCGGTTTCGACCATCGGCATATCATCCTGGGTGGGTGACAGCTGAGTCAGTGGTTTTGCCGACTCAATGAGCCATGCGGGGGAATCGCTGGCCTTGCTTCGCGTTTCCTGAGACGCTTGAAGCGCAAGCTTCACTTCAGGCGGGGATGATCGCCAGGGCAGTATCGAAGCTGGTTGGCTGAGTTGCTGGGCGCTGAGCAAGCTTGGCACGAGACCAAGACTCAGTGAAAAAGCGAAGCATAGGTGCTTGGAACAAGACCACTCAAAAAAAGACATAGCCGCTGCCTCCGTGGGCAATCGAATCAATATACGAACGGGTTTATCAGTAGGTGAGTTCAGGAACAAATCCATTTGGTCGCTGGGTATTTCTCTCTACAATGGGAGGATCGGCCGGGAAACTCATTTGGCCCCTAGTTCGGTGACAAGTCCGTCACGAGCAGGTCAGCAGGCTTGTTTGATACAGTCAGAACGAGTAGAAGCTTAGAATTGTCAAAACGGTCACGACAGGTCACTGATAACTGTTTCATTGAGCCTTGCAAACAATACCCGTACAACTAGAACTGTGGCGGACCACAGGAAAAAGCAAATTCCTGTCGGCCATGACCGTCACGACCGTCATAACAGAAAGCCAATTGCCATGTCGACTGTCGCCGTTATTCTACCGGCCGCCGGAGCCAGCCAGCGGTTTCACGACAAAAATTATAAGAAACCCTTTGCTCCCCTGAGTGGCAAGGCGGTGTGGCTGCACTCGGCGGAGAAGTTTTTGAGTCGCCAGGACGTTCAGCAGTTGATCGTTGTGGTCTCGGACGAAGACCGTGAAGAATTCAATCGGAAATTCGGTGCTAACCTCGCTTTTCTCGACGTGGAAGTCTGTTGTGGTGGGACCGAAAGGGCCGACTCGATTCAGAATGCGCTGGATCGAGTACGAGACGACATCGAACTCATCGCCGTCCACGATGCCGCGCGGCCATGCCTCGCCGAGAAATGGATCGACGCAGTTTTTGAGGCAGCAGCGCGCGATGGGGCAGCCATTCTTGCCGAGCCTGTATCGTCCACGCTAAAACGGGTCGATGACAAAAGAAAAATTGAAGCGACCGTCGATCGACAGAACCTCTGGGCGGCTCAAACGCCGCAAGTCTTCCGCCGCGAGCTATTCGCCAAAGCCTACGCCGCTCGCGATGGCACGGCGGTGACCGACGATGCTACGCTTGTCGAACAGCTTGGCCAGCGCGTCACTGTGGTGCCCGGTTCGTCGCTGAACATCAAAATTACCACGCGTGATGATCTTCGTTTGGCCGAACAAATCTTGAAGATACTGCCAAAACCGAAAGGCCCCTCGGGAAATCCCTTTGCCAACGACGATCTGTGGCGATGAGACGATTGTGGATTTGTACTCGTTCGCGTAAAAGTAGGAACCGCCGATGGACGCGGATAAACGGAGATATTTTGAAAGCCATTTTCGTATCTGCGTTCATCCGCGTCCATCGGCGGTTCCTTTATTTCCTTGGTGCCTCTGCGTGAGACTCAAATAAAACGTAACCGTTCACGGAAAAAAAGAAAGAGCCGCTGATGAACGCTGATAAACGCGGATATCTGAACTTAGGTTTCGCATCGGCGTTCATCGGCGTCCATCTGCGGCTCTTAGCTTTCCCTGTTATCGCTGCAAGAGGCTCGGTGGCCCCGTGAACGGTTACGCAGATTCAAAAACTCTTATCAGTTGTCGGTGATCTTATCCCGGATCGCCGAAACCGGAATGTTACCATGCTTCATCCCGCTCAGTTGCCCATCGAAAAATTGCTCGCTGAGTGCGAGACCAAACGCACTCGCGGCTCGGGGCCGGGGGGGCAGCACCGCAACAAAGTAGAAACTGCCATCGTCGTGGAACACTTGCCAACCGGTTTGCGCGGCGAGGCGAGCGAGCGACGTAGTCAGCAGCAGAATCGGCAGCAGGCGATTTTTCGGTTGCGTGTGAAGCTTGCCCTGAGAGTGCGGCACGAGCCGACGGCGCAACTTAGCAAGCTTTGGCGGCAGCGTGCGACTAGTGGCCGCGTATCGGTGAATGCTCAGCACGAAGATTTTCCGGCTTTGTTGGCCGAATCGCTCGACGTGATCGACGCGAACTCGTATTCGATTCGGACTTCCGCCGAATTCTTAGGTGTCACGGCCTCGCAACTTGTGAAATTTCTGAAAGTTGAGCCTGCTGCGTTGGTTCACGTCAATCGCGAGCGACAAACTCGTGGCGACTCGCCGCTTCGATAGCCTAGAGGAGTACGCCTCGCTAGTCTGAGGGAGAGACACTATACTGCGTCAGCAGGCAGCTGCTACAACCGTTAAAATCTCAACGAAAAGACTTCTATGTACGCCATACTTTTTGACATTGATGGGACACTGCTCCAATCGGGTGGCGCGGGCTGCGCTGCTTTTGTCGAGACTTTCCGAGCCGTTTTTCAGCTCAACGAGTTTCCGGAAGGAATATGCTTTGCGGGGCGTAGCGATCGGGCGATTGCTCAGGAAATAATGCAGCGTAGCAAGATCGAACCTTCGCCAGCGAACTGGCAGCGTTTTTTTGAAGACTACTGTGGTCGTCTGGAGAAAAGCTTGAAGGTTTGCGAAGGAACGGTTCTGCCTGGAGTTGTCGAGTTGCTCGACGCGTTGGAAGAGGATTCGCACACGGCAGTTGGATTGCTGACCGGCAACACGCACTTTGGTGCTCAAGCCAAGACCGGCGTTTACGGCTTGGCGGGGCGTTTTGCGTTTGGTGGTTATGGAGACCAGCGAACAGATCGCAACGCGATTGCCGTCGACGCACGATTAGCTGCGGAGGAATATGTTGCCGCAGCTTCAAGCAATGGTTTGCTTTGTGGTGCGATGGTGATTGGTGACACGCCAGCCGATGTTCGCTGTGGTCGAGCGATCGACGCGTTTGTCGTCGCGGTCGCGACGGGCGGAAGCTCAAGAGAGGAGCTAGCGGACTGTCAGCCCGATTTGTTGCTCGAAGACCTTACAGACACTGGTGACTTGCTTGCCGAAGTCTCTGCTGCCCAGCGCCGCTGCTCGCAATTGGTTTCTCAATCTTGATTTCAACCTTGATTCAACCTTGATTTCGACGCCTTGCTTATGCCAACACTTAGTCACATTACGGTCTATCCGATCAAGTCGCTCGACGGGCACGATCTCTCTGCAAGCGCCGTGTTGCCCAACGGCGCGCTGGCTGAGGATCGGCGCTACGCATTGGTCGACGGCTGGGGAAAGTACATCAACGGCAAAAACTGCGCGACGATTCACGGCATCCGTGCCACATTTAGCGAAGACGTGCAAAATGTGACACTCCGTTGCGCGGGGCAGCAACAGAGTTTTGCCATTGCTGAAGAGCAAGAGCGTCTGGCGACGTGGTGTGGCGAAGTGCTAGGGATGAAATGCCGTTTGATCGAAAACGCAACTGGCGGATATCCCGACGATTGCGATTCGCCTGGCCCAACATTGATCAGTACCGCGTCGCTGGAAGCTGTGGCAAGTTGGTACGAGGGGCTCGACTTGGCGGAAGCGCGCCGGCGATTTCGGTTCAATTTGGAAGTGGCCGACGTGCCAGGGTTTTGGGAAGATCGTTTGGTGCCCGAGGAGCAAAAAGTCCGACGTTTTCGGCTCGGCGATGTTGTTTGGCAAGGGCGGGGAATCTGCAGGCGTTGCGTGGTGCCGACGCGTGACAGCGACGACGGCGTAGTGACGGCGAGTTTTGCTCGTGATTTTACTCGACATCGAGAAGCCACTCTGCCAAGCTGGTCACCTGAGGGACGTTTCGACCATTTTTATCGGTTAGGCGTAAACACGCGACTCGATTCGGATGTCACCGCTGACCCTAGTCGAAGTGTACTGTGCGTTGGGGATGCGATCGAACTGATCGGGTAAGTCATAGTTGGGGAGTTTTATATTGTCTGGTGTTGCAGAATCAATGGATGGTGTGGTGGGTGGTGCGGTGGATGCTGCCGCTGAGCTTCAAAACCGGCGTAGGTGGACTTTTTTTGAGCGCCACGGTTTGCTGTTGGTTTGCATCTCGCCGATCATTGCCAATTTAATCGGTAGTGCATTCAATATTTTTTACAACACCACTCAGATCGAGCCCTTGCTGACAGAATCTCAGCAATTGCGGTTTGAAGCGTGCTGGCAAGTTTTTAATGTGGTTGTTTATCCGTTGGCCATCTTTTGCTTCGTGCTGCCGCTACTTTGGTTGAGGCAGACCCATCGTGCTTTGTTACGCGGCGAAGTGGTTGATCCCGAGCGTCTGAAAAAGTCGCAACGTTTTGTGATCAATTTGCCCTGGTGGTTTTTGGCGGTGACAGCCGTGGGCTGGCTGAGTTGCATCCCCGTTTTTCCGTTGGCTCTGCTCGCCTTGCCAGAGGATTTACGACCAGAAGTTATCCCGCATTTGATCACTTCTTTTGTGATTGCGTCGTCAATCGCCATTCCGCAGAGTTTTTTTGCGGTCGAAATGGCTAGCCAGAAAGCTCTGTTTCCGGTTTTCTTCCGTCGCGAGAATCCGGCATTTGTTCCCGGCGGCTTGCCCTTGAAATTGTCCACTCGTGGACTAATTTGGGTCGTCTCGACGGTGATTAGTCCGGTCGTCTCACTCGTGTTGTTATTGTTGGCGCCTGGTGCCGCCGAAGCTTCGCCCGCTTTTGGCATTGTTGTTGGGGCTGCGGTCATTGCCTTTGCGCTGGTGAGTGGTTGGATGGTGATGCGGTTGGTGGTGGTTCCAATCCATCAGCTTGGTCGCGTGGCAATGAGTGTTGCAGAGGGCGATTTGAGCGTTCGCGTGAATCTGCTCCGCGCCGACGAATTTGGTCCTTTGGCCGAAAAGTTCAACGCAATGGTCGAAGGCTTACGCGAGCGCGAACACTTGCAAGAAACCTTTGGTCGTCATGTTGGTCGCGAGGCGGCAAAGCAAATTCTTCTGCAAGACGAAGGGCTGGTCGGTAGCGAACAGCTGATTAGTGTGATGTTTGTCGATGTGCGGAATTTTACCGAGCATTCTTCTCGCCATTCGCCTGACGAAGTGGTTGCGGTGCTGAATATCTTTTTCCGCGAAGCGGTCGACAAAGTCGAATCGAATGGCGGGATGGTCAATAAATTTCTCGGCGACGGTTTTATGGCGCTGTTTGGCATTGGCTCAGATGAAGGGAATCACGCCGAGCAGGCGATTGCTGCGGGTAGGGAGATGCTATGCTGTTTGGACGAAACGGCCCAAGAGCTGGAGCAAGCGGGCTGGCCGGGACTGAAAATCGGCATTGGCATCAACACGGGGCCAGCGATTGTCGGTAGCATCGGTTCGCCCAAACGGCAGGAATACACCGCGATCGGCGATACGGTCAATGTCGCGGCGCGCGTCGAGGCGTTGACCAAGACCTTGGGTTGCGAGCTATTGATCACCGAGGCGACGCGTCAGCATTTGGGCGAGGAAGTGAAGCTCAAGTCGTTGCCGCCACAGAGGGTGAAGGGGAAGGGCGAGCCAATGCAGATTTTTGCTGTTGTTTGCGAATGATATTTGGTAACTGTTCACGGCACTGAAAGAAGAAAAAGAAAAGCCACAAATGAACCCAGCGCGGGTTCTGACCGCAACCCAAACAAATCTCACGCAGAGACGCAGAGTCGCAGAGGAAGACTCTCTTATTTTCTCTGCGACTCTGCGTCTCTGCGTGATTATTTTCTCATTATTGTTCACGGAATTTTTTTGCTCTGTTGCAAAAATCCTAACCGTTAGTAACACGGATAAACGCAGATGCAGATGAGGAAGATTTTTTAGCCGAATTCGATTGCCGAAAAGAGATAGCGGGGGAATTGCGGAAAACTCGGAATCCCTCCAGGAAATCGGTGTTTATCTGTGTTCATCCGTGGCTAATTTTTCCCCTCGCGTGAACGGTTACGATATTTGTTCCGAGGGCGGGGACGCCTCAGTTCGCTGCGGTAGCAATCGCCTCAACAGCATGAGCGATACAATCGTTACCCTTTGCCTCAGCGGTTTTTGCGGAAATACTCTGGCAACTACTTCGGCTGGCATATCTAGCACTCGATAAGTATCTGCAGACTCACGTGCAGACCTCTTATGTCGATTATCATGCAACTACGGTTTCTAGCCCTTCTCACGATCGTGCCGCTCAGTGCGGTATTGACCGGCTGCGCTTGCCCTTCGGGCGGTTGCACGCCGCCGGGCACTCCTAGTGCGCCGTGCGTCAACGAGTTGTCTGTGCCTGATGGCGAGTTGCCCGATTTCGTCGAATTGGCGTCGGCTGAGGCCTTGATGCCGCTGCCAGCACCGACCGAGACGTATCAGTTGATCGATGCCTCGACTTGCCAGTGTCGGGCCGCGACGAACATGGCCAAGGCGAATCTGGTCGAACTCGAGCGGCATTGGGCAAAGGTCGTCATCGAGTGCGACACCGAGAACGTCGGCAAGAATCTCTGCTTGGATCGCGACCTGTTGGCTTTGCGCGCAACAGGGCTACGTAACGAAGCTGCTGGCACGGCGCTCGAAGCGTTTTACCAACTGGCGGGAATCGAAGTCCAAAAAAGTTACTTGCAACGAGGCATCGAAGAATCGCAACTGACGCTAGATCGGATCGACAAGTTTCTATCGAAAGGCATCGAGTTGCCCGGAAAAGTCGACCGCAGCGTCGTGGTAGGTCAGTTGGCAGAACTGAAAGATCAGAAGTTGCAGCTAGATTTTCTGCGTATCCAATTGAACGGTCAGCTCCAAAAATTGATGGGCTGTCCGCTCGACGAGTATACCTTTTTCTGGCCACAGCTCGAATGGCAGCCCAATTTAGTTCCGCTCGACGTCGAGGCCGAGCTGGCAGAAGGTTTGGCAACACGTTCCGATCTGCGCGGGATCGGTTTGGTGATTTGTCAGTTGGAAAAAAACACACTGCCCGTGGCACGAGGTGTCTTGAAATTTGCCGAATCAACTGTCGGCACGGTCGAGCCGCAGAAGGGCATGATTCACTGGCTGCGTTGTTTTCGCTGCAACGAATCCGAACTGCCTCTGCGTTGCCGGCAGTTAGCACTTTTTTATAGCGACACCGAGGAAAGTGCCACCGCCGAGATAAAGAGTGCCGCCTACCAGATCACTTTGCAGCAACAACGAGTGGTTGCCGCCCAATCGTTGGTCGAGCAATTCCAAAATCGCCTTCGAGAACTAGAAAAAACTCGCGACATCGACAACATCAGCATCTTTGAAATTAGCAACGCGCGTGCTCATATCTATGACGCGCAGTCAAAACTGATGGAACGAGTCGTTGAGCTACAGATTTCGCAAGTGAAACTACGCCAATCTCAAGGGATACTGGCACAAGAGTGTGGTTTTTCGCCGACACTTTGCGGCGAAGGTAGTTGCAGCGGCGCGTGTTGCCGGTGCGCGAAGCAGGCTTGCTCGAAGTCGAAGCAGGCGTGTCGCGAATAGTAAAACCACAAGCAGAAAGTTGAGTGTAGCTATGCGATTGCTTCTTCGCCACTACGTCGGTTGCCATTTGAACCCATCCCAGAACTTCCAATTAGATAATAACCACGGAGTCACGGAGGACACTGAGAAACACCGTTAAGTTTTTGACAAAGTTTGCGAAGCGTGTGCAAGTTTTTGGAATGGTTGTCAGATTTGCCTCTCGCAGAGTCGCAGAGAAAGCAAAG
>JAADGD010000072.1 GCA_013152515.1 Planctomycetota bacterium | reverse complement strand
AAAAATACTCATGCAATCTGTGGTAAAATCTAAGCTCCGAGTCGTGAGTAGAGTGACCGATTCACGACTCGGAGAGGCGTGCCACACTAAATCACCGGCATCGATAGCGCCAGATCAATCGCCTCAAACCACGCATCCTCGCTAGTGGTTTCGCCGCGAACTTCCGAGCTTTTCTCGCCGAGCCATTCGGTAGCTTCATCCGCTACCACTCTTTGAACCGCTAGAGAAAGGGATTTAGAAAACGGGGCGGCAGCCGTTTTCGCAACTTGCCCGCCTGTGTTGTCCAACGCGGGCGTATCGACCTCGGTAATCTTCGCAGGATGGTTCAAGCCACTGGCAACCAGCGCCAAGGCTGCGTCGTAGATGTCTGAATCATTTGCCGAGTGAGGATTCACTCCGAAGCCTCGCGAAGCATCGCGTCCACGGTCTGTGCGTCGCAAGTCCTTCACCTCCAGCTTGACCTCGACGACGTTGTTATCTTCGTTCGACTCATTCCATGAATTTTCTGGGTCGGCGTAGAATTTTAATGTGTAGGTGCCACCCAGTTCAGGGACCCAACGCTTCGCAAACCCGTCGCGTTTGACTTTGTTTACGAACTGGCCTTTATCAAAGTCGCCCGCGTCGACCACATCGGCAATCGTCCCTGACCAAACGATTTTGTTCGGGTCCGATTCATGATAGATATCGACCTCGGCATAGTTGCGATAGCGTCCCTCGCCCTGATTGCCCCAGGCACCGTAAATTTTCACCCGTTTGCCAACAACCACACCCTTGTTCGATCCCTTGATTCTGATCTCAGGATCGATCACAAAGTCGGGCGTACCGACCTGCGTACGGACGGTGACACGATCTTCGACCGTTGCTCCGTCGGCATCGTAGCGCACCATCACGATGGTGAGGCTCTCGGTCCCCGCTTCCATTTTCCACTCGCCGTCCAACCCCGGGTGCAACGACGCCCCGAACGGCAACTCGCCTTCCTGCACATGCCCGCCAAAACGCCCATCGCTGTAATCGGTGCGTATTCGCTTGCCGCGAAGCTTGTTGAGATAGCCCTCAAACGCGATCTTGCCGCTGACGGTCTCTTCGCCACTAAGCAGATAGTCGATTCCCACGATCTGCAGCGAAGAACCGACTTTCATCTCCAGCGGTCGATCCAGCGAAGTGAGCGTCACCTCACGCCCATCAATCAGCACGTGAATTGCCGAAATGGCAAGTGCCTGATCGCGAGCGCCTAGGCCATTGTCGACAACAGAGCGCACCACTGCCACGTCCGAACCCGATTGGCTAGGCAACTCCAGCGCCGGCATCAAGCCAGCATTGGCCGATAGCATTTCTCGTTTTTCCAGTGTTTCGCAGCGGAGCTTCCGCCCACCGTAAGCCTTAGATTTTCCTTGGAATCGAGAGCGCCTCGACATCGTGTCGTCCCCTACAAGTTCACCGCAACGTTCGGCAGCCTGGCGAACTCGCTCCCCATGTTGAGGGTGAGTCCCATAGCTTTGCGACCCGATCTCGCGACCGGTGTGCCGTTATCGATGCTGCAAGGTACGAAAAGAAAAGTGCTGAGCAAAAGCAGACGAATGCCTGCTATCGAAAACCTAGGTCAAGAAGTACCCAGAGGCAAACAGAGAACCGAGTGCTAGCAACGGGTGCGAATTGTAACGATTCGTCCGATTGTGGTGGCGCAGTACGTTGAGAACAACTCTTGCCGGTTGTCTGGTCGACTATTACAGGTAACGACCCGCACAATTGGCGCGACGGATCGCGCGAATCAATATTTATAGGAGAAGTCAGATGAAGGTAATTAGGCGAGTTACTGCATTTTTAGCCACTCTAACGGCTATCACACTCACGGGCCAAGCGACCGTACAAGCTGAGGATCTCAGCTATTCGGACTTGGTTACCAGGATCACTGCTTTGGAATCAGATCTGCAAAAAACTTCGGCTGTTCAGCTCGCTTCATGCACTGGCGACGCCAATTGTGGATTTGCCACTAGCTGCAGACCAAGCGGTTGTGATAGCTCGGCTTGGTATTTTGGCTATGAACTCACGGCGCTGCAACCGTATGTTTCGGATGCAGCACTCGGTGCAGGAAGCTTCGACGATGATTTTGGTTTTGGCCATCGTTTAACCCTCGGCTACGACGGTGGCTCTGGCATGGGCGCGCGGTTGCGATACTGGTTTTATAACACAGGTCTCGCAACGGTTCCGCCGGCAGCGCAAAACTCTTTGGGCATCGACATGGACGTGATTGACCTCGAATTGAATCTCACCGAGCAGTTGAGGAACTTCAACTTCATGATTTCCGGTGGTGTTCGCTATGCACGACTGGGACTAAACAGCACTTTGATCTCCACGGCTTTCCCACGGCTTGTGTTTGAAGGGGGCGGTCCTACCGCAGCACTGGAAGCCACACGTGCATTCGGCGACCGTGGCCTCTATTTGATTGGCAATGTCCGTGGTTCCTTGCTCTTTGGCGACCTTGTTTACGAAGCAAATAAGTGGGCGGGCGAAACGACCGTAGTCTTCGAGAATCAATTTGGTGTTGGCATGACACGCAACTTGGGCCGTGCAACGCTCAATCTCCGTACCGTGTGGGAAACCCAAGTATGGCTAAACGACACGCTATCTGACTCACATTACCTTGGATCGAATCTCGGCTTTGGCGGACCAACGTCGTCGATCGAACTGCGGTTTTAGAAAAAGTTGATTTCACCTTGAAGCTATGAGTGACATGCTCAAATTTCCGCCTGAGTATGTCACCCTCTGATTACGAATCGGGACGGGTCTCCTTTCACCTCGGGAGACACGTCCCGTTTTTCGTTTGGTGCATTCTTTCGTGCATTTCGTCTTTTTCGTGGTGAAGTATGCAAACTTCAAATGCGACACCTAACAAAAAAACCGAACCGTCCCGGCGCGTCGGGATAAGGAAGCGTCGAGTGAGCTAGACACCTGTGCGGACGCTTCCGTACGGGCGCAGTTCGGTTGAGAAGTTGATTGAAAAATCCAGAGACTAGAGCCATGTGGCAAGAAAGAGTAGGCTAGTAGCTGCAACGTGACCACCAACCACCAGCCACCAACATGCAACGCATCGACACCAGCCAATCCGACGCCGCCGAACAATTGGCCGCGCTGCGCCAAAAACTCTCGCCTGCCGGCGACGTGGTCAGCGAAGCGGGTAAAAAAAAGACGATCGAAGTCTTCGGCGAGCCGCTTTCGCCGCAGCAAACGGTCGAGCGTATTTGCGGCGACGTGCAATCTCGCGGTTTGGAAGCGGTGCTGGAGTACACTGCCAAACTCGACGGAGCCGACATCACCGCCGCTACGCTTCGCGTTTCGCCCGAGGAATTGGCGGCGGCTCATCTTGCGGCGGAGCCCGGATTTCTGGAAACGATCCGACGGATTCGTGCGAGCGTGCTGCGTTTCCAACAAGCGATTTTGCATAGCGACGTGACGGTCGACGTGCCCGAAGGCGGGACATTGACCCAGCGATATTTGCCGCTCGAGCGCGTCGGTATCTGCGTGCCCGGCGGCGCGGCGGCGTATCCGTCGACGGTTTTGATGACTACTGTGCCGGCGCAGGCCGCCGGCGTCGAGCAACTTGCCGTGGTCGCTCCGCCGACGCCGTTTGGATCGTACAACCAAGACCTGCTCGCCACTTGCCACGAACTCGGCATCAGCGAAGTCTACCGCGTGGGCGGCGCGCAGGCAGTCGCTGCTTTGGCTTACGGTGTCGAGGGCCTGCCAAAAGTTGACAAGATCGTTGGCCCTGGCAACTTGTTTGTAGCACTCGCAAAAAAGCTCGTGTTTGGCGAAGTCGACATCGACTCGATCGCCGGTCCGAGCGAGGTCGTCGTGATCGCCGACGGAAGCACACGTCCCGACTTTGTCGTTGCCGATCTTATCGCTCAGGCTGAACATGCCCCAGGATCGAGTCTCCTCATCACGTGGAGCGAATCGCTCGTCGATCAAGTCGTTGTTGAGCTAGACAAGCAATTAGCCGATTTGGACCGCGGCGATTTGGCTCGGCAATCGCTTGAGCAATTTGGCGCCCTGATTTTGGTGCGCGATCGCGACGAAGCCGCCGAGTTGGCCAATGAGTTGGCAACCGAGCATTTGCACCTCGCCTGCGAAGACGCCAGCGACCTGCTCGGCGCAATTCGCCACGCGGGTGCGATTTTTGTCGGGCCGTATAGCCCGGTGGCGTTGGGGGACTATGCCGCGGGGCCATCGCATGTGCTTCCGACCGGCGCGACGGCGCGGTTTGCCAGCGGACTGTCGTCGAACGATTTTTTACGCTCAGGTAGTGTGATAGAATTCAACCAAGAAGGCCTCGAAGCCGTAGCCGACGACATCTTGCTGATGGCCAACAAAGAGGGACTCAGCGGCCATGCTCGCAGTGTCGCAATACGAACGAAACAAGAAGAATAGGACGCGGATTAACGCGGATGCCTCACGCAGAGCTGCAGAGACCGCTGAGTTTTCGGGTTTTTCTCCTCCACGGTCTCAGCGGCTCTGCGTGAGGCTAACTATTTTCGCTACAATCCGTTTTTGTTTCACTGCGCCAAGTGGTTACGAGCCTCTTTTAATCCGCGCTCATCCGTTAAATCTGCATTCATCCGCGTCCTATTCTTTCTTCCCCACAACCACAAATACCCTCATGACCTATTTTCGCAACAGCATCACCGCCATGACCGGCTACATCCCTGGCGAGCAGCCGCAAGGGAGCAAGCTGATTAAGCTCAACACAAATGAAAACCCCTATACCTGTTCGCCGAAAGTGAGGGCCGCGATCGGTCACGCTATCCAGGCAGGCCTACAAAAATATCCCGACCCGTCGGCCACTGCGTTCCGTCAGCGTGCGGGCGAACTACTGGGAGTTGACGCCGATTGGATTCTCTGCGGCAACGGCAGCGACGATATTCTCACGATCGTCACTCGTGCATTGGTCGACGTTGGCGATGTGGTTCGTTACCCGAATCCCAGCTATGTGCTTTACAAAACATTGGCGGAGATCCAGGGAGCAAAGTGCGATGTCGTCGAATTTGAACCCGATTGGTCGCTAGGTACAGCGTTTTCGGTTTCGCACGACCGCTTGAAGCTGGCCTACTTGGCCAACCCGAACAGCCCTTCCGGCACGGTGTTGTCGCCTGAAGAAATCACAAAAATCGCCGACGCCCTGCCCTGCCCTTTGCTCGTCGACGAAGCGTACGTCGACTTTGCCGAGACGAATTGTGTCTCGCTCGTCGCCCAAAACGAAAAGATCATGATCACGCGCACCCTGAGCAAGTCGTATGCGCTCGCCGGTCTGCGATTTGGTTTTTTGATCGCCCAACCGCAACTCATCGACCAATTCGCCAAAGTGAAAGACTCCTACAATTGCGATACGCTAGCGATTGCCGGCGCGACGGCAGCGATCGACGATCAGCAATGGTTCGAGCAAACTCGTAGCGATATTCTCGCCACCCGAACGCGGCTAACCGAAGCACTAACCAAGCTCGGCTTTGCGTGTACGCCCTCGCAGGCCAATTTCGTTTGGTGTCGTCATCCTGATCACGCCTCCGAGCCGCTTTATCAACAGCTAAAAACCAACGGCGTACTCGTCCGTTACATGAATTACCCCAACTGGGACGACGGCCTGCGAGTGACCGTCGGTACCGACGAACAAGTCGACGCCTTCCTGACGATTCTGTCAGATTTGATTTAGTTTGACGTTGAAAATTTCCTCGCGTATCACGCGAATAAACGCGAATGACAGCATCGCCGCTTTATTCGCGTTTATTCGCGTGATTCGCGGGGGCGAATTCAAACACGAATTGCAACACTTGCCCTCGCCACACACTACAATAGCGAAGAAAAAGCAACTTCTCCTCCGAACCGTCCAGGCGCGCCGGGACGGTTCGGAGTTTCGCTAGGCGTCGCATTTGAAGTTTGAATGCGTCTGGGCTAAAAAACCAGACGCAAGCACTGGTAGCAGTGATGCCGAAAATGGGTAGGCCGCGTAACCCTTACGCGTCGGGAAAACCTCGCTCGCGAGTCGACCCACTACTCGCCGATTCTAGGGATACGCTACTTGCACATAATCCTTAGCCGAGCAGTTGCCCCATGCCTTTTCGACATTCCACTCTTTTGGCGTTGCTGGTCCTCTTTTGCCAAGGGGTTTCTTCGGGCCAACTGCTAGCACAAAGCGGCTCCAACCCGCCAATGATGCTGCCTCAAGTTGCGCCCAACATGCCAGCGGAGATGCCCGTTGAGATGTTTGACAGCAACGCAGTGTCTGGACCGATGTCTACCAACGCGTCGGCGACATCGAATCAATTGCTCTTGCAACAGTATCAAGCGTTGCAGACGAGTGGTACTTTCCAGGGAACGGGCCAGGAAAATGCCTCTGGAGAAAACTGCTCGACTTGCTCCGGCAGCGGAGTAAGCGGTTACGATCGCTGCGGCTGCAACATCGAACTCTTCCCGTGGATCAGCGGCCCTGGCAGTAGCGATCAGTGGTGCGTTGGACCCAAGTGGGAAGTCGATGCCGGCGGGCTGATCATGTTTCGCGACGATGCCGATTGGAACCGAGTGATTGCCAACGTCGGCGGCGCAACCACGTCGATTGGCCAGTTTGATCCTGGCCCTGGCGGGCGTGTCTTTGTGACTGGCTACAACGACTCGGGTTTCGGCATTCAAGTCGGCTACGAAGGCATCAACGACTGGAACGCCAACCTCGCCTTTGCTCCTGTGGCAGGGACGACACAAGAATTTACGTACCAATCGCGTCTCAATTCCGTAGAAATCAACTTCCTGCCCAACGTGCCCTCGGTCTGGAAACTGTACTCTGGCTTCCGCTACGTGCAGCTCGACGAAGACTTTCTCGACAACACACGCGCCGACCGCGTCTTGCCGGCGCCGGCCGATCCGCCAGGAACTTCCCAAACCATCGACCAGGGCCTCAATCGTCTGCTCGAAAATCGGCTCTTTGGTTTGCAGCTTGGCGGGCGTCGCGACGCGTGGCAGTTCGGCAATCGGCTTACCTTACAAACTTTTGCCAACGCCGGCGTTTACATCAACCGATTCCGTCGCGAAGACATCGACCTAACCGTCACCACCACGATCTCCGGCGACGATACCGCCACGCCGGGTGTCACAGAGCTGACCGAAAGTAGCAGCTCGTTTAGCACCACAACACGGACCAACCTCAACGACGTCGCCTTCGTCGGCGAAGCGGGCATCTCCGCCGCTTGGCGTCTCACCCCCACCACCGCCGTCCGCGCGGGCTACCAAATCCTCGCCCTCGACGGCGTCGCCGACGGCCTCACCGCCTCGTTCACGCCAGGCCTCAACAGCGACACGCTCATCTTTCATGGCCTGCAATTCGGACTGGAGTACCGGCGGTAGATGAGGCTTCTACTGCCATGCAAAAAAGTGAACCACGACGACACAACGAGCACGACGCAATAGGCTCTTTGTGTCCGTCGTGTCGTCGTGGTTCACAAGCATTTTGCACAGTTGCAAAAGTCTTCGATTCCCAGTGCAAAAGTCGCTGCAAAAGCACTTGGAAACCGGTGTTTTGCTGGCATTTAGCGCAAGAAAAATCCAAACACTTCGTGCAAAACTCTGGCGATGGACTTTTTCCATCGCGTCGTCCATCACGTCGCGAATCGCCCCGTACAGATTTTTCCCTTCGGAAAAACTCTAAAAAATCCTAACCGATCTCGTGGCACAATTGCAAGGAAATAATTAGTCGTGCGAACGGGTCTTGTACGCGGGTGCCGGGGCCGTTTGTGGTTGCCAGTTTTTTACCACAGAGGGCATGGAGGAACACAGAGAAAAATCGCAGGGGTTCTCTGTGTGCCTCGGTGGTGAATCTTTTGGCAACGCGTCTGCAACTGGACCATTCCCCGTTTTCTTGTCCGGTA
>JAADGD010000186.1 GCA_013152515.1 Planctomycetota bacterium | reverse complement strand
ACATTGCGGGTGCCGAGGGCGTGGACGAGGTACTCGTCGAGCGAGCCGTCGAAGACGCGCTCCAAAAATCCGCCGGCCAAATCGCGGAGCGTTTTTTTGCGTTCAACTTGCGGCAGGTAGACATACGCCTTGCCTTCGCGACGATGGGCGACCAAGTTTTTTTGCTCCATCACTTGCAGCAGCGACAAGACGGTCGTGTACGCCAGCCCGGTGTTGGAGTCAGCGTCGTCTGTGGAGTTCATCGCCTCGCAAACCTCGCGGACGGTCGCTTCGCCTTGGTCCCAGAGAACTTTAAGGGCTTCGAGTTCGCGGTCGGTCGGTTGTTGGTCAGTCATCGTTTTTTTGGGGGCGAGAGGAACGGGTCGGCCAGTAGTTGCATTGGCGATTCTACTGGTCAGACAGTAGATGTCAAGGAAATTATCTTGAAAGGGTAGGGGATTGCTTCTTCGCACTTGCCTGCAAGGCTATCGAATGATATCATTTTGATAGCAATAGCCCGTTCTCACCTAATGACCCTCACCCGAAGGACTGAAAAAATGCCTGATATTCTTGTTCGTGATATCGATCCTGAAAAGCTGGAGCGTCTGAAGGCGAGGGCCAAGAAGAATGGTCGATCGCTGCAGAGCGAGGCGAAGCTGCTGATCGAAAAAGCGGCGGAAGAGAAAACGAGCGAGGAAGTTCTTGCTCTCCTGGAAAGCTGGAAGAAAAAATTTTCCGGGCGCAAGTATTCTGTTAGCAGTGTCGACCTCATTCGTGAGGATCGCGAACGATGAAACGATGCGTTATCGATGCCAGTCTGATCGCGGCATCTATGTTTCAAGAAGAGTTTGAAGAACCTGCTTCGGCGTTACTCGCTTCCAATTGCATCCAAGTGGCCCCAGCAATAATTTTTGCTGAGGTTGGCAATGTCATTTGGAAGCGATTTCGTCTCAAGGAGATCAATGAAATCGAGGCTGGCAAGCTGCTGGCCGGTTTCTTCCGTTTGCCTTTGCGAATCACCCCGTCTGAAAAACTAATCAAATCTTCCCTGCAAATTGCCATGCAGTACGATCGCACCGCCTACGATAGCCTCTATGTTGCCCTGGCGGTCAAGACAGATGCAGTGATGGTTACTACCGACAAACGTCTGGTTAATGCGCTAGCCGGTAGCCCGCTGAAAAAGTATGTTAGGTGGCTTGGCGATGTGAAGTAAGAGGTTGTTAGCCATAGTGTTTAGTCGTTAGTACAGTAAAAGGTTTTTCATGTCAGTTCACGATGTTACCGATCAGCTCGAAGCTTTGCTCGACGAGCGCATTCTTGTTTTGGACGGGGCGACCGGTACGCAGATCCAGGCTCTGGGGCTTGATGAAGCGGACATCCGTGGCGAGCGGTTCGCCGATCATCACAAAGACCTCAAAAACTTTGCCGACATTATCTGTCTGACACGGCCCGATGACATGACGGCCATCCATCGCAACTATTTGGAGGCGGGGGCCGACATTGTCGAGGCGAACACTTTTGGGGCTAGTCCGATTGGCATGGAAGAGTTTGGTTTGCCGCTCGATCTCATTCCCGAACTCAACGCGGCGGCCGTTGCGTGTGCGCGGCGGGCCTGCGACGAGTTTGCTGAGAAAACGCCGGACAAGCCGCGGTTTATTGCTGGTTCGATCGGCCCGACGACCAAGCAGACCGCGATTAGCACGTCGGTCGAAGATGCCAGCTACCGTGCTGTCACGTTCAACGAGATGGCCAATTCGTACTATGCCCAGGTGAAAGCGTTGGTCGAAGGAGGCGTCGATATTTTGATGCCTGAAACGGCCATCGACACGCTCAATCTCAAAGCTTGCCTGTTCGCTATCCAAAAGTATTTTGACGAAACTGCGCAGCGCGTGCCGGTGATGGTGTCGGCGACGTTTGATCCTGGCGGCGGTACGTTTGTGTCGGGGCAAACGGTCGAGGCTTTTTGGCACGCGATCGCGCATTTTCCGCTACTTTCGGTCGGCATGAATTGCGCGCTGGGGCCTGATGTTATGCGTCCGCATATCGAGCAGTTGCAAAAGGTCGCGACGACGCGAATCAGTTGCCATCCCAACGCCGGCTTGCCCAACGAGATGGGCGAATACGACCTCGGCCCCGCCGCGATGGCTCAATTCATCGGCGAGTTCGCCGACAACGGCTGGCTGAACATCGTCGGAGGTTGTTGCGGCACCGGCCCCGAGCATATTGCCGCGATCGCCGCGCGCGTGAAAAACGTAAAACCACACCAACAAATCACGACCATCCCCCGCTTGCGGCTTAGCGGCACCCAGCCGATGGAGCTACGTCCCGAAAGCAATTTCCTAATGATCGGCGAACGCACGAACGTCACCGGTTCGCGCAAATTCGCCCGCTTGATTAAAGAAGAGAATTTCGAGGAAGCGATCGAAATCGCCCGTGGTCAGGTCGAAGGTGGCGCGAACATTATCGACATCAACATGGACGAAGGCTTGCTCGATAGCGAAGCGATGATGACCAAGTATCTGCGTTTGATCGCCGGTGAGACCGACATCGCCGCCGTGCCCGTGATGGTCGACAGCAGCAAATGGTCGGTCCTCGAAGCGGGCTTGCAGGCGATTCAAGGCAAACCGATCGTCAATTCGATCAGTCTCAAAGATGGCGAAGAAGAATTTTTGCGCCGGGCGAAACTGTGCCGCCAGTACGGCGCGGCAGCAGTGGTGATGGCGTTTGATGAAGAAGGCCAAGCCGCGACCGAGAGCGAAAAGGTGCGGATCTGCCAGCGAGCGTACAAGCTGCTGACCGAATCGGCCAACTTTCCTGCAGAAGATATTATCTTCGACCCGAACATTCTCACCGTCGCAACCGGCATCGACGAGCATAACAACTACGCGGTCGATTTCATCGAGGCGACGCGAAAGATCAAAGCGACGTGCCCTGGTGTCCATGTCTCGGGCGGCGTGTCGAACATTTCGTTTTCGTTCCGAGGCAACAACACGGTGCGCGAGGCGATGCACTCGGCGTTTTTGTATCACGCCGTGCAAGCGGGCCTCGACATGGGTATTGTCAACGCGGGGCAGCTAGAGGTTTACGAAGATATCGAACTAAAACTCAAGGAATTGGTTGAAGACGTACTGCTCAACCGTCGCCCCGACGCCACCGAACGCCTGGTCGACCATGCCGAAACCGTAAAAACAAAATCCCCCGGCGAGTCCGCTTCAGCGGACGCCGAGTGGCGCAGTGCCCCAGTCGAAAAGCGACTCGAATACGCCATCCTCAAAGGCATAGTCAAACACATCGACGAAGACACCGAGGAAGCCCGCCAAAAGTACGACACCTGCCTGCAAATCATCGAAGGCCCACTCATGGCAGGCATGAGCGTCGTCGGCGACCTTTTTGGCGCCGGAAAAATGTTTTTGCCCCAGGTTGTGAAGTCGGCTCGCGTGATGAAAAAGTCGGTCGCGTATCTCGAACCGTACATGGAAGCCGAAAAAGAAGCCGCCGGCACGGTCGGTCAAGCCCGCGCGAAGGTGCTGATGGCGACAGTCAAAGGCGACGTCCACGACATTGGCAAAAATATTGTCGGCGTGGTGCTAGGCTGCAACAGTTTTGAAGTGATCGACTTAGGCGTGATGGTGTCCTGCGAGAAAATTCTGGAGACCGCCGTAGCCGAGGACGTCGATGTGATTGGTCTGTCGGGCCTAATTACGCCGAGCCTAGACGAGATGGTCCACGTTGCGCGCGAGATGAAACGTCTTGGAATCGACAAGCCACTGTTAGTTGGTGGTGCGACAACGAGCGCCAAGCATACCGCTGTTAAAATCGCGCCGTGCTACGACCATTGCGTCGCGCATGTGCTCGACGCGTCGCGTTCGGTCGGTGTCGTCGAAAAGCTGATCAGTGCTGAAAACCGTCCTTTATTTGAGGCTGAAAACCAAAAACTGCACGAACAGATGGTCGCATCCTACGAAAAACGGCAGTCGGTCACGCTGTTGCCGTATGCCGAGGCGCAAGCAAAACGTTTCACGTGCGACTGGGCAAACGTCGACATCGCCCAGCCGGCATTCACGGGGGCGCAGGTGCTCGAAGATTTTCCGCTGGACGAGTTACGCGACACAATCGACTGGTCGCCCTTTTTTCAGACCTGGGAGTTGAAAGGAAAGTATCCTCGCATCTTTGAGGATGAGCGTGTCGGTGCCGAGGCGAAACGGCTTTTCGACGATGCGCAAGTGTTGCTCGATCGGATTATCGACGAAAAGTTACTGCGGGCGCATGGCGTGTACGGTTTTTGGCCTGCGAATTCCGATGGCGAAGATATTGTCGTTTACACCGACGACCAGCGTACGACTGAGCAATGTCGCTTCCACGGTCTGCGCCAGCAATGGCAACGCAAGGGACAAGACATCTTTTATTCGCTAGCCGACTTCATTGCTCCGATCAATAGTGGTCGGGCTGATTATCTCGGTGCGTTTGCCGTGACGACGGGCGTCGGTTGCGATGAATTAGCAGCGAAATTCGACGCTGAGCATGATGACTACAATTCGATTTTGACTAAGGCGCTGGCCGACCGACTTGCCGAAGCATTCGCCGAGAGTTTGCATCTTCGCGCTCGACGCGATTGGACGTACGGCAATGACGAAAATCTATCGAGCGCCGATCTCATTGCCGAAAAATATCGGGGCATCCGACCGGCTCCCGGCTATCCCGCTCAGCCGGACCATACAGAGAAGCAGATTCTCTTTGATCTTTTAGAGGCCGAAAAGCATACGGGTATCACACTGACCGAGAGCTTCGCGATGCACCCGGCGGCGAGTGTTTCGGGTTTGTACTTCGCGCACCCCGAGTCGCGGTACTTCGCCGTCGACCGCATCACGCGCGAGCAGGTGGAGGATTACGCTCGTCGCAAGAGCATGAGCATTGCGGAAGTCGAGCGTTGGTTGGGGCCGAATTTGGGGTATGAACCGGAATGACGGTTTGGAAACGGGATTTGTTTCCTGCCAACAAGTCGCTTATAATACGAGTAGAGGTTTTCCTTGCTTGGAGAAAAACGATGGCCACGTTGGTTACTGATCCCGATCTAGCAGAACAATTGATTAAAGATCGCAAGTTCCGCGGTATCGATCAACGCGATGAAGTTTGGGAGGGAGTATACGTGATGACGCCTGCACCTAATGATGAACATCAGGATCTTGTCGGCGGATTCACTCATGTCCTGCGAGAAACGATTGATCATTGCCAACTCGGAAAATCTCGTCCAGGTGTGAACCTCTCAGATCGCGTTGAAGATTGGACACGAAACTTTCGCTGTCCTGATGTTGTTGTGTTTCTCAACGACACAACAGCAGAGTTCCACAATACTTTTTGGCTCGGTGGCCCTGACTTAGCAATCGAAGTTGTCAGCCCAGAGGATCAATCGCGTGAGAAACTCTCTTTTTACGAAAAAATCGGTACCCGCGAACTCTTGATCGTCGACCGCGATCCGTGGCAACTAGAATTGCATCGTCTCGCAGGAAAGAAACTGGTGCTGGCTGGCACTTCCACGCTTGCTGATCCGGTTTGGCTTGTCAGCGAAACCGTGCCGCTCAAGCTCCGGCTTCAACCGGACGAAAAGCGGCCGGTGATTGAGTTGGTGACTAGCAACAACGAAAAAAAATGGCGCATTTGATCGTTTCGTTCTTTGACGAATTCGTTTTGAAACTACGAAGGGACTTGAATCCCTACGCTAGCGAACGTGGAGTAAAGACATGTCTACTTTCGTAACCGACCTCGGCATTTCACCGCGATTAATGGCGGAAAGACGAGCCCGTGGCAACGACTCTCACGACGAAATCTGGGAGGGAGTATACGTGATGACACCTGCCCCAAATAACGAACACCAGGAACTTGTCTTCGAGATCGGCTATGTCTTACGAGAAGTCGTAAAGATTGCCCAGCTTGGCATCGTTCTTCCCGGAACGAATGTCACGGATCGGCGAGATGACTGGACGAAAAATTATCGCTGTCCCGACGTAGTGGTGTTTTTGAACGACACGCAGGCTGAGAATCGAGAGACACATTGGATCGGCGGCCCTGATCTGGCTGTCGAGATCGTCAGCCCCGGTGACCAAAGCCGTGAGAAGATTGCCTTTTACGAAAAGGTCGGCACTCGCGAACTCTTGATCGTTGACCGCGATCCGTGGCAGCTAGAATTGCATCGGCTTGTCGATAAAAAACTGGTGTTGGTTGGAACTTCCACCCTTGCCGATCCGGTTTGGCTCACCAGCGAAACCGTGCCGCTCAAGCTCCGGCTTCAACCGGGTAAGAAGCGTCCTCAAATCGAGTTGCAACACACGACCGACGAAAAAACGTGGCGTCTCTAGTTCTTAATCCGAGACGCGCACATAGACAATGCACTCGAGAGATCCCTTCATGAGCCAAGAGCAAGCCAAGTCGAATGACGAAACCACCGATTCGTCTGTCTCTGTGGCGCACGGACATTTCAAAACGCTGCGGATATGGCCACCCCTGTTGCTGATTGCGGTTACGGGAGTTTTGTGGTTCATTCCACGCGTATTTGAAGATGTTCCATTCGCGTTACAACTGGCATCGATGTTGGGGCCTGCACTTTGCGGAATTCTGGTCTTGCTGTGGTGGGTACTTCTCAGTCGGGCAACAGCGAAGGAACGCTTTGCCGGTTTCCTCGGTGTGAGTGTTGCATTTGGTTTGACGTTGTTGTTTTTGGACGAGTCGATGTTGATGCCGGGAGTTCTTCTTGTAACGATCCCGATGGGAATGGCGGCGTTTGCACTCGGAACGATCCTTTTTGCTAAAAAACTCTCCTTCCAACGAACCCTCGTGGCTGTGCTGCTTGCTGCGTGCGGTTTTGGGGTATCGGATCTTCTGCGAAGTGAAGGCATGTGGGGCGAACTGGCCGCGTTAGAATTAAAGTGGCGCTGGCAGTCGTCTCACGAAGATCGAATGTTGGCGCACTGGGAGGGTCAGCAGACGCACGAGCGCACGGATTTGTCGAGTGACGATGTTGACCAGTGGCTGGCAAATCCGGAGTGGCCGGCGTTTCGCGGTGCCGATCGATTGAGTCGCCAGCAGGGACCTCCGATTTCTGCGGACTGGTCAAACTCTCCGCCAGAGCAGATTTGGAAGATCCCTGTTGGCCCCGGCTGGTCTTCGTTTGCTGTAGCAGGCAAGCTGTTGTTCACCCAGGAGCAGCGTGGTCCGTTGGAAATGATTGTCTGTTATGCGGCCGATTCGGGACGCGAAATCTGGACGCAAGCTGTCGAAACACGCTTCTCCGAAGCTTTAGGCGGCCCCGGTCCGCGTGCAACGCCAACGTTGGCTGGTGGTAACCTGTTTGTTTTGGGAGCGAATGGGAATTTGATGCGTCTCAACCCAAAGAATGGCGACATCACTTGGCAAACGGAACTTCAAGAAGTCGCGCTGCGCAGTCCTCCTGAATGGGGGTTTAGCTCATCTCCGTTAGTCGTTGGTGCCAACGTAATCGTTCACGCAGGCGGCAAAGGCGACAAAGGGACGCTGGCTTTCGATGTCGAAACCGGAACACTCAACTGGTCGGCTGCTTCTGGCGACCACTCCTACAGTTCTCCTCAGCTTTCTACGATCGCCGGCGAAGATTTGGTACTCATGCAGACCAATACTGGACTCGACCTGCTCAATCCGCAAACAGGGGCCACCCGTCTGTTTTACCCATGGGATTACGATGGTTACCGGGTACTTCAGCCGCAAATTGTCGGAGACGATTCCATCTTGCTTGCGACGGGAATGGGAGTAGGCACCCGACGCATTCGCATTTCCGAAAGCAACGGAAAGCTGGCTGCCGAAGATTTGTGGACCTCGCGCCGACTCAAGCCAGACTTCAACGACTTTGTCGTTCATGAAAACCATGCGTATGGCTTCGATGGAGCGATCTTTACGTGCATTGATCTTGCTTCGGGAAAACGTGCCTGGAAGGGGGGACGCTACGGCAAAGGTCAGGTGTTGCTGCTGACGGATTCGGGGCTACTTCTCATAGCGAGTGAGCATGGGGAGGTCGTTCTGCTGAAAACCAACACCGCAGAGCGTCAAGAGGTAGCCAAGTTCCAAGCGATTGAAGGCAAGACCTGGAACCACCCGGTCGTCGTCGGCGATCGACTCTACATCCGAAATGCTCAGGAAGCAGCCTGCTATCGCTTGCCGCTGGAAAATGGTGCAAGTCTGTCTCTGCTGGACAATAAAAAGCGATAGCGGGTTCAACGCATATCCCTAGCAGTCTGCTTGGGAAGCAGCACCAAGCATCCCGTAGCCGGCGAGCTACGCCTCGCCGACGTTAGAAACAGTTCTCTTTGGCACGTCGGCGAGACG
>JAADGD010000183.1 GCA_013152515.1 Planctomycetota bacterium | reverse complement strand
GTACCCAGCGATAAATCGCTGGGCTATTATCAAAAGTCCCTCCAGGACAAAAAAACACCCTACTTCTAGCCACTAAAATTCCGGAAGAACTAAATTCACAAGAAAACTAGCAAGGAATTCAGCACGGAGTCACAGAGATCGCAGAGAAAAAAGCTTGAGATTAGCGGCTGCTCCCTACTTTTCTTACCGAGAGTGTTTCTCAGTGTCCTCCGTGACTCCGTGGTGTTTATCTAGCTGGAAGTTCTGGGCTAGGCGATTAGACTTTCAACTCGTCCAGGAATTCTCGATACGCGCCAGGAGGCATGGGACCGCTCTGGAAGTTTCCGCCGCAACTATACCCCTGATGGTCAGTGCGGTAGCAGCGACGAATTTCTAGTGTGATCTGTTCCGACTGCTCGAAGCAGAGAATGATCAATTCTTTGGGCAAAAAAGGGACCGGAGAGAAAAAACCGATTCCCATCGGCGAGACATCACTGGTCAGCACTCCGTATCGGTCTCCACGTTGCAGGGCGAGAGCCCGACCCCGGGCGCGCACACGCCGAAAACGACGACGGCTGTCGTCGATCATTGGAGTCGCACCATACTCAGCAAAAAAATCTTCTTCCGAATGCCCCGCAGAAGCGTGCGCAATCGCTGATTTCCATTGCTGATCGCTTACGGTGACTGAAAGTTGGTAATCATGCATAGTACAACTTCTGGAGCAAAATGGGTTTTGGAACGATCTGCCAGATGAACGAGGACGTCACGCATATTCATTGCTGAACGGTAATCTCTGTCATTGGTCATGGCATCGAACACGTCTACTACCGCCAATAATTTAGCCCAGGGGTGAATGTCCTCAGCCAAATATCTGACCGGATAGCCAGTGCCGTCGACCCGTTCGTGTTGTTGATAGGCCATCATCAATTGTCCAAAATCGATTTCTTCAAATTCGAGCAAGGCCTCATAGGCCAGCTGGGGAATGCTTTCTAATTCCTGATGATCGCGTGCCGAGAGCCGTCCTTTTTTGGTCAACACGCTTTGCGGAAGATACAGCTTTCCTACTTCGTGTAACAGGCAACCGACGGCAATACGATCAAGCTCTTCTGGAGTGGACGGATTCAAGGCTTGGGCAAGAATGACGGCATAGGCCGCAACGTTGGTGACGTGTGTGTAGTTCGCAGAATTGTGGTGAGCGTGAAAATGCAGCTCCAAAATCGAGACTTCGCCTTGTTGGAGAAGTGCAGAGATTTTCTTGCCTACTTTCTGAGCCAACACTACGTATTGTTCAAGCCGTGCTTTGCAGAAATGTCGATCGAGCTCTTCGGCATAAGCAATCTGCAAGAGCGCAAAGCGAACTTCGATGGAGATCGACGTATCTGCTAAGGTCGAGTCGACGATCGCGTGTAGTTTTTGCGAAACCGTCGGAAAGTCCTGCTTCAGCACCAACAACGACACATAGTCATGCGATTTGATTTCAGCAATTTGCTTTTCGTCGAGTGGTTGCCGAAGGTTGCACAACAGCTCAGGTTTAGGATCCTGCTCGCGTAAGCAATAAACGCTGATTCCCGCCGTGCCGAGCAGTCGTAACGCAACAAAAGGGATCGGACGATACCCATCGAGAGCGGTTGCAGGAGCTGATTTTTCAGTCGTCGTGAGCAAAATATTTCCTCTTTGAATCTCAAAACACGAAAACCTCACCTGGCCCGATCTCAGGAAGAACAGGCACATCAATGCGTGTGGTCAACCGTAGCTTACTTCCAGTTCGGTAATAGCATTTTTTCATTGGACGTCTCTAGCAAGTCCGATAACCACTATAATGGGATTAAGATGCATAGCTTTGCCTTGATTACGTTCGTTGTATCAGGAAGAAGTGATACGAGATGCGATTGTCATCGGCTCCGAAAATTCACGTCCACGACATTGCCTGCGATGATTTCGCTCTGAACCGTATCGGCACCGTGGTGGTGAAGGTGGTTTGTTAATTTCAGTTTGCGTGAAGCTTGCTCGTACAGGCGAACTGCAAAGTCCTAATTTCTAGCCAAGGATTGAAAAATGAACCACGACGACACGACGGACACAACGTATTTTTGCGTTGTGGCGTTGTGTCGTTGTGGTTAGAGTTTTGCAGGTAGAGGAGAAAAGTGACTTTGCAGTTCGCCTGGTCTCGACTCCCAAGACTATGGAACATTGCTGGCCCTTGGTCTAAAATCGAGGGGTTATGATTGTCTAGCTACGTCTGAGCGACATTTTCCTTCAAAAAATCAACACGCAAGGCGACACGTGATGTTGAATCGATACTCTTTTGCAAAACAATTTCTCGCGCCCAGCGGACCGTTGTTGGTTTTGCTTCTTGTGATTGTTTCCTTCAACAATAATCCCGTCTGGGCAGAGCAATTCCAACTCAACGGGCAGACGTTTACATTGCCTGCAGGGTTTGTGATCGAGCAGGTAGGCGGCCCTCCGCTGGTGGATCGTCCGATCAGTGGCGACTTCGATGAGCAGGGGCGGTTTTACGTTTCTGATTCGAGTGGGTCGAACGAAAAAATTCAGGTGCAGTTGGAAAAGCGTCCGCATCAGATTCTTCGGCTAGAAGATACGGACGGCGATGGCCACTTCGACAAGCGGACCGTTTTTGCCGATCGGATGATGTTTCCCGAGGGTGTGCTTTGGCATGACGGTTCGCTGTACGTGACTGCCCCACCCGAAATCTGGAAACTGACCGACACTGACGATGATGGGGTCGCCGACCAACGCGAAGCCTGGTTCGACGGCAAGACGCTGACCGGCTGTGCGAATGACTTGCATGGTCCTTACCTTGGCCTCGACGGTTGGATTTATTGGTGCAAAGGGGCGTTTGCCGAGCAGACACATCCACAGCCCGGCAAACCACCATTGGTTACCAAAGCGTCGCACATTTTTCGGCGTCGCCCCGAAGGTGGGCCGGTCGAATCGGTGATGACCGGGGGGATGGACAACCCGGTGGAAGTCGTTTTCACGCCCGGTGGCGAGCGGATTTTTAGTACGACCTTCCTGCAACACCCCGCCGGCGGTTTTCGTGATGGTTTGATTCACGCCATTTATGGCGGCGTTTATGGCAAGGAGCACAACGTACTCGATAACCATCCACGGACCGGCGATCTCATGCCAGTTCTCACGCATCTCGGCGCGGCAGCGCCTTGTGGGTTGGTTCGATTGGAGTCGGCACAGTTGGGAGCCGACTATCGCGACAACGTGTTGACTTGCCTGTTCAATATGCACAAAGTCACACGGCATGTGCTCGTCCCCAAAGGTGCTTCGTACGAGACACGTAAAGAAGACTTTTTGGTCAGCGACAACCTCGACTTCCACCCGACCGATATTATCGAAGACGCCGACGGCAGCTTGTTGGTGATCGACACGGGCGGGTGGTACAAACTCTGCTGTCCAACGTCGCAAATGCACAAGCCTGATATTTTGGGAGCCGTTTATCGAATTCGTCGTACCGATTCGCACCAAGTCGTCGATCCGCGTGGCCGACAGATTGACTGGACCAAAGTGACCAACGAGCAATTGGTTGCGTTGCTTGCTGACCAACGCGTGGCGGTCGCGCGTCGGGCAATCGAAGCGTTAAGCAAACGGGGCGCCAAAGTAGTGGCTCTGCTTAGCGATCAACTAAGCGATTCGCAAAGCAAGCGGCAACGGCTGAATAGCGTTTGGGCTCTCACGCGGATGGATGATCCCACAGCCCGTGCCGCAGTGCGCGTAGCGCTGTCCGATACAGACGAAACCGTTCGGCAGGCGGCGTTGCACTCGATTAGTGTTTGTCGGGATAGCGAGGCAGAAGAACTTTTGGTGCAGATGCTTGGTAGTTCTTCGGCGAGCAATCGACGAGCGGCCGCCGAAGCACTCGGCCGAATCGGCTCGCCCCGCACGGTCGACATATTGCTAGCTGCAGTCAACGAAGAGACTTTGCAAGACCGCGCGCTCGAACATTCGCTAATTTATGCCGTGATCGAAATTGACAACCCTCAACAAACACGACAGGGTTTGACGGCTAGCGATCCGCTGATCCATCGGGCTGCTCTGCTCGCGTTGGATCAAATGCGTGGTGGTGGCCTGCAATCGTCTGAGGTGGTCGCGTTATTGGAATCGGAAGCGGCCCCGCTCCGGGAGACAGCTTGGTGGATCGTCGAAAGACATCCCGAATGGGCGAGCAAATTGGTCGCGGTCTTTGAACGGGCGATTCAGCACTCTACGGCTGATCCAGAAGCATTAACACAGTTGTCAGGCCGATTGGAACGTTTTGTTCGTGATCCAGGTGTGCAAGCGGTGATGGCCGCTGCTTTGATGGACGAATCGGTCAGTTCAAAAACACAGGCTGCCGTGCTAGACGCGATGATCTTCAGCCGACTCAAGACGATGCCGGAATCATGGTCCGAGCCACTGCTGAAACACCTGACCGCAGACTCGTCGGAATTGTTAGAAAAATCGGTCAAGGCGGTCAGCACACTCTCGACAGGTAAACCGAGCGCTCCGATCGCGAAGCGATTACGCGCACTCATGGTTGATGCCGAATTCCCGGCTTCGATTCGTCTTCAGTCGCTCGCGGCGTTGCCGGGTACTGAGCGGAATTTGGATCGCAACCAGCTCCAGTTTCTCTGCGAGCATCTGGACAGCGAGCAGAGCCTCTCGTTGCGTTCGTTGGCCACCGATATTTTGCTAAGCACGCCGCTGGAGAGTGCGGAACTACAAGTCGTTGCCGATGCGGTCGCGACGACCGGACCGATGGAACTGAAACGGCTGATAGAATTATTTGCCAAATCGGGCGATCCAGCAGTTGGCGTGAGTTTGATCAATGCACTCGAAAACTCTGCGTCAGTCTCCTCCTTATCGCCCGAGACTTTACGCAAACAGCTATCGGTTTTCGGTGAGAGTGTGCTTGCAAAAGCACAGCCTATTTTGGCGCGGATAGAAAGTGAAAACGAGCAAAAGTTTCAGAAATTAGAATCGATACTTGCAAAAATAGATCAGGGTGACATCCGCCGGGGTCAAAAAGTTTTTCACGATTCGAAGGTCTCCTGCATCGCCTGCCATGCAATGGGCTATCTGGGCGGACGCGTCGGCCCCGACCTAACGCGAGTTGGCAACATTCGCAGCGAGCGAGATTTGCTCGAATCGGTTCTGTTTCCCAGCGCCAGTTTCGTCCGCAGCTTCGAGCCAACGGTGATCGTCACGGTCTATGGCAAAGTACACAGCGGTGTCGTAGTCGACGAAACTTCGACACAAGTTGTGTTGCAACTCGACGCCGAGAAAGTCCTAGAAATTCCAGTCAACGATATCGAAGAGCGGATCGAAGGGACCGTCTCGATCATGCCCAACGGCCTAGACAAACAACTCACGCCGCAACAACTGGTCGATTTGATCAGCTTTCTCAAGGCTTCGAAGTGAGTAGCCGTAGGACGTGTCGGAGCCAGACGCCGCGTATTAAAATTCAATTGCAACACGTAGCCAAAACTCCGAACCGCGCCCGTAAGGAAGCGTCGATTGAGCTAGACGCCTGTAGAAACGCTTCATTAGGCGAGCGGCAGTTGAAAACGTACCCCTACGAAACCGCAGGCTAGCGCCACCGCGGCTAACTTTTATCGGCAGTACAGTTTATATCAGCCGCGATGGCGCTAGCCTGCGGTTCTCAAAAGGTAAATTCTCATCTGCCGCTCGCCTTACGGGCGCGGTTCGGTGGAGAAGTTGCTTTTTCCCCGCCATTCTAGTGTGCGGCGAGGGCAAGTGTTGCAATTGAAGTTTGAATTCGCCCTCCTATTCTTCATCCTTGAGGAAGATTAGGATTACAAGTAGGACTAAGAAAAAGCTTGCTACTACAAAGATTGCTACTACAAGAGGTTGACCAATGCGAAAAATGATTTTCAGTTTGTTGATCTGCCTCTCAGTGGAGTTGAGCCCAGCCTTGGCTGTCGAGTATTTTTTGGCGACCGAGGGCAATGACGAATGGACGGGCCAACTGTCGGCGGCGAATGAGGATCGATCCGATGGGCCTTTCGCAACCTGGGAGCGGGCACAACGGGCTGTCCGTGATGAATTAGCTCGTTCCAAGAGCGAAGGTGGCCCGATCACCGTGCAAGTACGCGCTGGCACGTATGAGATTCGCGAGACGATCGTGTTGGATCTCGTTGCGACTCAGCAACGACCTGTTTTGATTCGCAATTATCCAAACGAGTTGGTACGCATCACCGGCGGGCGTCGGTTGAGCCATTTCCAGAGGGTCACCGATCCGGACGTTCGTGAAAAACTTACCCCTTCTGCCCGCGACCAAGTCCTACAAGTCGATCTCAAGTCGCAGGGGCTTTCCGACTACGGCGTCGTCAAGACCGGCGGTGCCAAGCTCTACTTCGACGACCAGCCGATGACGCTTGCTCGCTGGCCCAACGACGATTTCACACGAATCCGAGAGATCACCGACGAATCGCCGCACGAAAGCCACGGCCGAAAAGGTTCGCGAGTAGGTAAATTTCACTACGAAACCGATCGGCCTGACCGTTGGGTTGGCGAGAAGGATATCTGGCTGCACGGTTATTGGTTTTGGGATTGGGCCGATTCGTATGAAAAGGTGGAGTCGGTCGACCCTCAGGAAAATTTGATCACGCTCGCCAAGCCCGATCACAACTATGGATTTCTCAAAGGCCAGCGTTACTACGCGCTGAACGTGTTGGCAGAGCTGGACACGCCCGGTGAATGGCGGCTTGATCGGGAAAAGGGCCGCCTCTATTTTTGGCCGCCAGCGCCTCTCGAATCGTCCGCGGCTTATCTCTCCACGTTGAAGACGGCCGTGCATTTCCAGTCGGCCGAGTGGGTAACTCTGCAAGGGATTTTGGTGGATATGACTCGCAGCACGGCGGTGCGAGTTACCGGAGGCTCGCACAACAGCATCGTCGGCTGCACGTTGCGCAACCTGGGAGCCAACGCGATTAGTATTCAAGGAGGAGATCATCACACCGTTCTAGGGTGTGACTTATACCAACTCGACGCCGGAGGAATTTCGCTCGTCGGTGGCGACCGCCTTTCCCTCACGCCTGCCGGGCACCTTGCCGAGAATAACCACATCCACCACTACGGTCAGCGGAAACGCACTTACACGCCGGCCGTGGGTGTGGGCGGTGTCGGGAATCGCGTACGTCACAATCTGTTTCACGATGGTCCCCACAACGCGGTTCAATTAGGTGGCAACGAACATCTGGTCGAGTACAACCATTTTCATCATGTTTGTTTGGAGACAGACGACGTAGGAGCTTTTTATATGGGGCGTGATTGGACCGCCCGTGGAAATCAGATTCGTTACAACTATTTCCATCATCTGGGACACGAAGGGAAAGGGGTTGGCGTGATGGCCATCTATCTGGATGATTGGGCCAGCGGCGCAACGATCTTTGGCAATTTGTGTGTTCAGGCGGGACGAGCAGTGTTGATTGGAGGGGGACGTGATAACCGAGTAGAAAACAATGTGTTCATCGATTGCGAACCGGCGGTCCATATCGATTCGCGCGGATTGGGGTGGGCGAAAAACTACTTCAATGGCGAAACGACTACGCTCACCGATCGCCTAGAGGCGATGAACTATCGTCAGCCGCCCTTTTCCGATCGCTACCCAAAATTGCTGACGCTCTACGATGATGAACCGGCGATTGCAAAAGGGAATCAGATTCTTCGGAACATCTCCGTGGGAGGACGTTGGCTTGACCTGCACAACGGCTTGACAGACAAAGTGGTTACGCTGCAAAAGAATCTCGTCGATGTTGATCCGCACTTCGTTGACTCGAGGCATGGGAAATACGCCCTACGATCAGACTCGCCCGCCTTGCAACTAGGTTTCCAACCATTGCCGATCGACAAGATGGGGCTCTATCAGGACGAAAATCGCGCGTCTCCGGTGGAAAAGTAACTCGTCTCGTGCCTAGTGCTTTGTCATTGCCAAAAACAGGGGTTCGTCATTTTGAGCCGTCGGCGCTAGCCGCGGGTTTCGTGGGTTCACCCTCGGCTAGCGCCGACGGCTCAACCCCAAAATT
>JAADGD010000114.1 GCA_013152515.1 Planctomycetota bacterium | reverse complement strand
GCTTACCGTCTTGGGAGCGACAGCGCTGTTGTCTCTCTTCGCACGCAAGCAACCAAGTCGAAGCAGACGAATTGCAGTAGGTGGGATGGGCCTTGTTCTCCTGGGCCTGTCCGCAGCGTTCGGCTACTGGTATCACTTTGTGGGCTTCCTGCGGATCTCGCCCGACTTTGCCGAAGCTGGCTGGAGCAGCACTTGGTGGGACTGGTTCGAAGCTGGGGTTCTGTTGGCTGTCGCAATTCCGGCGTTGGCATATCGATTGTCGGTGGATTCATCGGACTCTATCGAAATGCAATTCACAAATCAACGGAATCCAGTTCTCCATCAGTCGTTGCTTGTTACATTCCTGCTAGGCTTGGCGGCGATATTCCATAGCTTATGTTGTCTTCTGTTCCTGCTATTTGACGACTATACGGTCTACTACAGCATCTCTGCATTGCAACTTTTTATTTGGACAATCACAGATGTTGATTACTATATGGAAATCGCAGTTACCTTACTCAGTTTGCAACTACTGCGGAAGCATTGGAAATCATCAGCGCAAAGTTGCTCTCTTCGCATCGCACGGGTGAAGTCTCAAAAATTCTTACTCGCTTCACTCGTTTTGATCGCGGTACTCTTGCTATCGATACCGACGATCACTGCTTTTAGCTTTGCTTTCTGGGTGGGGCCGTGGTCTTGGCCAGGGTCTTTGCCTTGACTGAGGAACGGCAAAGATACGAGTGGCACCGGGAGCTGATTCACTCGGTTGGTAGCAATACATTAGCTGAATCTTCCTCACGCCAAAATATCATCAACGACATTACCGTGAACATCGGTCAGGCGGAAGCGGCGGCCTTGGTATTTGTAGGTGAGCCGTTCGTGGTCGATGCCCATGAGAGATAGAATCGTGGCGTTGAAATCGTGGACGTGGACTCCGTTGGCGACGATGTTGTAGCCGAATTCGTCGGTGTCGCCGTAGGTGATGCCCGGCTTGACTCCGCCGCCGGCCATCCAGGTCGTAAAACAACGCGGGTGATGATCGCGACCATAGTTGTCGGCAGTGAGCACGCCTTGCGAATAGGCGGTGCGGCCGAATTCGCCACCCCAGATAACGAGCGTGTCTTCGAGTAAGCCACGTTGCTTGAGGTCTTTGACGAGCGCGGCGGAGGCTTGATCGGTTTCTTTGGCTTGGCCAACGATTGATTTGGGTAGGTTGGAGTGTTGATCCCAGCCTTGGTGATAGAGCTGAATGAATCGGACGTCGCGCTCGGCCAAACGGCGAGCTAGTAGGCAATTGGCTGCGAAGGTTCCCGGCTTCTTTGCCTCTTCGCCATAAAGTTTGAACGTCGATTCGGGCTCGTTGGAAAGATCGGTCACCTCGGGCACGCTTGTTTGCATCCGAAAAGCCATTTCGTACTGGGCAATGCGTGACTCGATTTCGGGATCGAGTTCTTTTTCGTATTGATGGCGGTTCAGCTCGTTGAGCTTATCGAGTTGCGCACGGCGGCGCGAGTGACAAACACCATCTGGGTTCGACAGGTACAGAACAGGGTCTTTACCGGCGCGGAAGCGAACGCCTTGGTACTTGGAATCGAGGAAGCCCGAGCCCCACAGGCGTGCGTAGAGCGGTTGTCCACCCTGGCCAGCGGAAGCGAGGACGATGAAAGAAGGGAGGTTTTGGTTCTCGGAACCAAGTCCGTAGGAGAGCCACGCGCCGAGCGACGGACGACCGGCGATTTGCGAACCGGTTTGGAACATCGTGATCGCCGGGTCGTGGTTGATCGCCTCGGTGTGCATCGAACGGATAAAGCAGACGTCGTCGACAATCTCGCGATGGTGGGGCAATAGTTCACTAAGCCAAGCGCCCGAGTTGCCGTGCTGGGCAAATTTGAATTTGGAACCTGCCAGCGGAAACGCCGTTTGATGGGCCGACATGCCGGTGAGACGCTGCTCGCCGCGGACTTCAGGCGGGAGGTCTTGGCCGTGCATTTTGTTGAGCAGCGGTTTGTAGTCGAACAGATCGTGCTGCGCTGGGCCGCCTGACTGGAAGAGGTAGATAACACGCTTGGCTGTCGGTGTGAAATGCAGCCCTGTGTTGGCTGACGCAGAGTTGTCGAGCAGTTGTGATAGGGCCATCGCACCAATGCCGGCGGCACTCGACTTGAAAAAGTGACGGCGGTTGACGGTGAGGTGGTTGTCGATGCTGTTAGGGGGCTGGTGTTTCATTGTCGTTACTCCAAGTAGCTGTCGGCTGTCAGCTTTCAGCGATCAGCTTTTTCTGTCTCTGGCTGACCGCTGACCGCTGATAGCCTTTTAGCGGTTCCAAATCGTGGCGTCGAGGTTAAGGATCGCTTGGCAAACGGTTGTTAGTGCGGCGAGTTCAATGGCGGAAATATCTTTACTGGGTTGCGTGTCGCCCAAGGCGATCAACTTTTGCGCTTCGTCGGGGTGCGTTTTGTAATACGTTCGCTCCTCGGTGAGCAATTCGAGCAACACGCGCTGCTCAGTCGCGTCGGGCTGACGTCCGGCGAGAACGACAAATGCGGCAGCTAGACGTTTTTGGTCGTTTTCGTGGTCATCTGTCAAAAGTTTCTCAGCGACCGCGCGAGCAGCTTCGACGAATTGGATGTCGTTCATCAAGACGAGGGCTTGCAGCGGCGTGTTGGTGCGCGAGCGGCGGACGGTGCAGACTTCGCGGCTGGTCGTGTCGAAGGCCATCATGTTCGGCAGGGGTGCGGTTCGTTTCCAAACCGAGTAGAGCGAACGGCGGTGGAGGGCCTGTCCGACCGATCGCTGATAGGGGGGCGACATCCCATTCGATTCTTTCCAAAGGTCTTTTCCTGGCTGATAGGGCGAAACGGGCGGCCCCCCTCGCTCGTGGCTTAGTAACCCCGAAGCGGCTAATGCTAAATCACGAATTTGCTCCGCACCCAATCGGTAAGCCGGCCCGCGCGCAAGCAAGCGATTGTCGAGATCACGGGCAAACAAGGCCGACGAAGTGGCGGAGTCCTGGCGATAGGTGGCCGAGAGAACCACGTTTTTGCAAAATCGCTTGACATCCCAACCCGCGTCGACAAAATCGCGGGCGAGCCAATCGAGTAGTGCGGTGTGAGTGGGTAATTCGCCCTGCGAGCCAAAATTTTCGGGCGTGCGAACGAGGCCAGCGCCAAAGAAATTGTTCCAAAGACGGTTGACAGCGACGCGCGCAGTGAGTGGATGATCGGGCGCGGTGACCCATTGCGCTAGACCTAATCGGTCGCGCGAGGCGTCGGCAGGGAAAGGAGGCCCAAGTTTGGCAAAGATCTGGCGCGTGACGAGCGTTTTGTCGCTGGTGGGGGCGTCGTATTGCCCGCGGGCGAGGACATGCGCTGGGCGTGGTTCGTCGAGTTCTTCCATGACCGGTACTTCTTGCATCACTTCTTCGGCCATGACGTAGGCTTGGCGTGCATCGCGCAACTGTTTTGTAGCAGTGCGACATTCTTCGTCGATCGCCGAGGCGTAGTAGGCTGGTGTCGCGGCGAGCGGTGCGCCGGTCGCGAGATGGGCAATTTCTGTCAGAACCAGTTCGCGTTCGTAGAGCCGGACATCGTCGATGAGGCCGCCAGCGAGTCCGCGCGACCGAAAGCGTTGGCCTATCACCAGTTGTCCGCCGTGGCTGATTTTTGCACTGGCGCTCTTTACCACCTTGTCGCGTAGCACCTCGATGGCGAGCAGTTGACCGTCGAGGTAAAGCTTGAGTCCGGCAGCCGTCGAAGAGCCATCGTAGGTCGAGGTGAGCTGCTGCCAACGGTCAACAGGAATTGGCGCGGCGGTGCGTATCCCGATCGCGTTGCCGGGCCAGACTCGGTACAGACGCGATTCGACGTGGCCGTTGACAAGCGATAAATCCCAACCGTTGAAGCCTGCGTCGGTGCCGCGTGTGTGCGTGGCAAGTATCGAGCGGCGCGGTTCGCGTTGCGGCTCGCGAAACGTAATGGCCAGACTGAACGGTGTCCAACGGTCGAAGGATTCAACGTCTTTGATGGTTACGCCTCGATCGCCATCGAGTACAATCGCTCTGCGCTGTCCCTCGGCTGGCAAAAGGCGAGGAACGTTTGAGTCCACAACATCGACCCGTTCGAGAGAGTCTGCCATGCTCAGATTGTCGGTAGAGGGATAGGTGAGTTTCTTTTGTTCCTCGTCAAAGGGTTGGTCGAAGTCGAGCGCAAATCGCTGATCGGGGATTTTTAATTCGGCATGGGGATTTTTCTGCAACCAATTTGTGCGGCGCGGCGCGGCCGAAGTGGTAGCGTCGTGGAAAGCAGCTTCGGCAGCGACGAGTTGTTTGACCGTCTCTTCTTGTGCCGCTTCCTGTTCGGGTGTGGGCAACAGCATCGTCGGTGAGGGGACTTTTTCAGAGCTATCGTAGAGGCCGTTTTCGTCAATCGAATTGAAAAATGCGGAGAGTGAGTAGTAGTCACGCATCGTGATGGGGTCGTATTTGTGATCGTGGCAACGCGAGCATTCCATCGTAAGCCCTAAAATCGCCGTCCCAAAAGTGTGGACTCGGTCAGCGACATTCTCGATGCGCCATTCCTCGAAGACGGAACCTCCTTCGTTTGTCAGGCGGTGGATGCGATTGAACGCCGTGGCGAGTCGCTGCTCGCGCGTCGGATTTTCGAGCAGGTCGCCGGCGAGTTGCCAGGTGAGGAAATCGTCATAGGGCAAATTATCGTTGAATGCTTTGACGACCCAATCGCGATAGGGCCACTGCGTGTTGAGTTTGTCGGACTGGTAGCCGTACGAGTCGGCATAGCGCGCCGCATCGAGCCAAGCGACGGCCATTTGCTCGCCGTAGGCAGGCGACGCGAGCAGACGATCGACGGTTGCTTCGTAAGCGGCATCGGCATCGCTGGCGAACGCTCGCTGAAAGGCTTCGATCGTAGTAGTCGAGGGCGGAAGCCCCGTCAAATCAAACGTCACACGACGCAGCCAACGCAACGGATCGGCAGCGCGAGTCGGCTGGAGTTGTTCTGCTTCGAGCTTGGCCAACACAAAAGCATCCAACGGCTGGCGCATCCATGCTTGGTTTTTGGTTGTCGGAACAACGACAGTCGCCGGCAAGGGCTGAAAGGCCCAATGGGCGGCGTACTGGGCTCCCCCTGCGATCCACGCTTGGAGCAATTTTTTCTCTTTGGTCGTGAGCGACAGATTGGTAGAGGGCGGCGGCATGACTTCGTCGGGATCGTCATTGAAGATGCGTCGCACAAGTTCACCAGACGTAAAGGCTTCGGTCGCACCGTCTGGCAAGTCGAAGCGCAAGTCAGCCTCACGATTCTCTTTGTCGGGTCCGTGGCAAAAATAACAGCGATCGGACAAGATCGGGCGGATGTCGCGGTTGTAGTCGATCTCGCCGGCAGCAACGAGCAGCGGGCTGGCAGTCGTCAGCAGCAAGAGAGCAAATAAATAACGCATGATGTAATATTCTGGCGCTTCGTTGAGAACCACGGAAAAGACGAATTACGCGAAAGGAATTGGCGAGGTCTTTCGTGTATTTCGTTTCTTTCGGGGTTCAATAATTTAGTGTGAGAATTTAGTATTCTTACAGAGGGCGATTCAACTTGTTGGCTACACGTAACATTATAGTAGAATACGGGCATGAAATCACCCGACAAATCTGCTGACGAGCCATCTGCGAGCAGTGATTTACCTTGCGATGCGAAGCAAATACTGTTGACGCCGGTTGCGAATGTGCGCGGGGTGGGGCCGTATCGGGCGGAAATGCTGGCAAAGATGGGGATTCGGACGGCGAGTGACCTGTTGTTTGCGTTTCCGAGAGATTATCTCGATTTGTCGGACGAACGGCTGGTTTCGGAACTCGAAGAGGGCGAAATGCAGACGGTGCGCGGCACAGTTGTCGAAGTGGCGACGAGCAAGAGCGGGTTCAGCAAGACGCGCGTGGCTGTGCTGATTCGCGATGCGAGCGGCCACCTGCGGGCGACGTGGTTCAATCAGCCCTTTATCAGCAAGCGATTTTACGATGGGCAAGCGGTGCTGTTGAGCGCCAAACCAAAGCGGCGCGGCTTGATGTGGGAAATGTCGCATCCGACGATCACCAATCTGGCCCAAGAAGAGGCCGAGTCGGATGGCAAGAAAATGCTGCCGATCTATTCGCTGACCGAGGGGATTTCGCAATACTACATGCGAAAAATGGCCGAGGCGGCGGTCGAAGAATTTGCGGACGTGCCCGAAGAAGTTTTTCCCGAGGCGTTGTTGACGAAGTACAATCTGCTGCCGCTTGCCGAAGCGTTACGGGCGGTTCATCAGCCGGACAATGCAGAAGCGATGGAGCAGGCGCGCCGACGGTTTATTTTCCAGGAGCTGTTCATCATGCAGTTGGCGGTGGCGATACGACGTTTGCAGCAGCAGATGCAGTTTGCCCCGGAGCTGCCGACGAGTACCAAGATCGACGCCCGGATTCGGCGGCTGTTGCCGTTTGAATTGACCGAGAGCCAGACGAAGGCGATTGAAGAAGTCTCGGCCGATATGGCACTCGCGCGGCCGATGAACCGACTGCTGCAAGGCGACGTTGGCAGCGGTAAGACGATTGTCGCCCTGTACGCGATGCTGGTTGCGATCGCCCACGGCAAACAGGCGGCGCTGATGGCGCCGACCGAAATTTTGGCGCGCCAACATGCCGAGACGCTTTCGGAATTATTGACGGCCAGCCGCGTCCATTTTGCGGTGTTGGCGGGCGGCACGTCGAAGGCCGATCGGGCGCGGATTCTCGACGGTATTCTTGAAGGCGAGATCAACGTCGTACTCGGCACACATGCGATCATCCAGGAGGACGTTCGTTTTAAGCAACTCGGGCTGATCGTGATCGACGAGCAGCACAAGTTTGGCGTCAAGCAGCGCGCCGCACTGCGGCAAGACGATCAATCGCCACACGTTTTGGTGATGACCGCCACGCCAATACCGCGGACCGTAACGATGACGCTGTTCGGCGATCTGGATGTTTCGACGCTCAAGGAGCTGCCGACCGGCCGGCAGCCGACGAACACCTATTTGGTCGAAACCGACAAACAGCAACGCTGGTGGGCATTTGTACGCGACCGCCTACGCGAAGGCCGACAGGCGTTTGTCGTCGCGCCCCTGGTTGACGAATCGGAAACCGTTTCGGCCCCGAGCGTGTCGGCGGCGTACGAGCAACTCACCAACGGCGAACTGGAAGAATTTCGCATGGCGCTACTACATGGCCGGATGTCGTCCGTCGAAAAACAAGAAGTGATGGACGCGTTTCGCTCCGGCGAGACGCAAGTCCTCGTCAGCACTTCCGTAATCGAAGTCGGCGTCGACGTGGCGAACGCCTCGGTCATGACGATTTCGGGCGCCGAACGATTCGGTCTCGCCCAGCTACACCAGCTACGCGGCCGCGTCGGACGCGGCAGCCACGCCGGTTTTTGTGGTGTACTGATGAGCGAAGAGGTCAACGAGCAAGGCCGCGAACGCCTAGAAGCATTTTCCAAATCGACCGACGGTTTTGAGCTCGCCGAACTCGACTTTAAGTTGCGCGGCCCCGGCGACCTATTCGGCACCCAACAGCACGGCCTGCCACCACTACGAATCGCCGACCTGCGCCGTGATCGCGAAGTATTGGAAGAAGCGCGCCGCGAGGCACAGTTGTTGGTGGCCGCCGATCCCGGCCTAAAACAGCCCGATCATGCAAGGCTACGGCGGCAGATGTTGGTGCGGTATGGCAAGGCGTTGGAGTTGGGGGATGTGGGGTAACGTTTTTAGCCACGGATGGACGCTGATTAACGCAGATGGCTAGTGATTATGCAAAAACATGACGGATACGGATAACGTTACCAAAAAAAACATTTGATATTGACTTTAATGTATATTTGCAAGCATCATGTGTTGACTTGTGCTGGACAAGTTCTTTTTCTTATCACACAGGACAAAAGAGGAACGCTATGAATCCCATTCAAATTATTAGTGGTGCTATTGCTGGGGCGGTTGGGGCTGCAATTTGGGCGGCGGTAGCTTACTTTGCCAATCTTGAAATTGGTTACATCGCTTGGGGCATTGGTGGTCTTGTGGGAGTAGCTGTCGCTGCTACGGGTAAAAACACCACTTTGGCGGGTGTGGTGGCGGTGTTGATTACGATTGCCTCGCTTG
>JAADGD010000132.1:15282-16161 GCA_013152515.1 Planctomycetota bacterium | reverse complement strand
ATTCATTATTCCAAGCCAATGCTAGCAAAACGATGACGTCTCTACGCAAGTCGTTACCACTCAAAACTATACGACTAATTCAACGGTATTGGCCCTAAAACCCCTGCCGAAATGCTTCACAGCGTTGCTGAAAGAGCGAAACAATAGGTGTTTGGGCGCGGGTCGCTGTTTATTGTTTCGCCCTTTCGGGGCATACGTGAGGAACATAGCTATCCAGGGCGGCGCTGCGCTTTGCCCTGGGCTGATATGTTTTGGGCCTTTCAGGCCGACTTGTGTATAAACAACGGGCTTACAGCCTCACCCCAATGCGTTTTGCGCGTAGGGTTAGCCCTGGCTGAAAGTAGACCATCGGTCGCAAATAGCGGGCATAAGACCGCCGCTTGGCACGACCACGAGCCCAGAGAAACGTGCTGTCGACCAGTTTTCGGGGGAGCCTGCCTTGTTCGACCGCGGTGACCACTTTGTCAATAAACACCTTGTCCGCTTGGGTGAACACTTTTAGGCCGATGGTGAGCTGCTTTCGCAACGTGACTTGTCGTCCTTGCGCAGGCCCGATATTGCTCGATTGTTGTGCCGCAGAGACAGCCGCGAATGTGGCCAAAAACATCAGCGAGAGCGCCACGGGGATCACTGGGATTCGGTTGGTTCGAGAAGGTTTTTTGGCCATAGCGGTACTCTCGTTTGAAGGTCTCGTACGACAGCGAAAGGAGCGTGACTGCACTCCCGCGACGGTTGCCGAATGTAGCGATGCAACTTGTAGGTGGCCCTACCAGGAGGGGCAAGAGCAGTTCGAAGCTAGCGGCAAATAATGCCGAAACGGAGACGATTTTTCTCGCTATTTTTCTACCGAACCGCGCCCGTAAGGAAGCGTTCCGTTGG
>JAADGD010000132.1:0-15270 GCA_013152515.1 Planctomycetota bacterium | reverse complement strand
AATCCTGTGGGAACGCTTCCTTACGGGCGCGGTTCGGATTTTTTCACGGGGATACCGGAAAACAGTTACGGAAGATTTTTGGTATGCAGTTTGCTCATCGAAAAGTTCTCGGATGTTCACTGAAAAAATCGACCACACCCCTCTTTCGCGAGGTACAATTACCTTGTAGTGTCTCAGCCTGTGCTGCTCGTTGAGTCGCAGTTTGAGTGAAGCGTTGGCTAACAACAGCCGATGAGATACATTGCACTACCTCAAGCTATATTGACACCAAGCCACATTAACACCAAGCGATATCGAAAAAAATGCCTACCCGATTGGGTAGAGTTAGAATTCAAACTTCTCGGTCACAATTCCGGCGGGAGGACCAAATTTTGGATAGACCCGGGTCGGCAATATGGCAGCGCGCAGCGCTGTTCGGCACGCGTCTTTCTTCCAGCGACTCCACCCCGTCGCGATTCGACCGGCAAGTTTGTTTATAGAAAAGAGGTCGTAGCCCAAGCGGTTGCGGCCTCTTTTTCGTTTTGGACTGGTTATGGAGGAGTGGGTTCGTTTTGGATGTGTTGGTTCGTTTTGGGGTATAACCGTTCACGGTGCTGTTCACGGTGCTGAAAGAAGAAAAAGGAAAAGCCACAGATAAACACGGATAAACGCAGATGAGGAAAGGATTTATTAGCCGAATTCGATTGCTGAAAAGAAAGAAATAGCGGAAAAGCTCCGAGTCCCTCCAGGAAATCGGTGTTTATTTGTGTTCATCCGTGGCTAATTTTTTCCCTCGCGTGAGCGGTTACGTTTTGGGCGAGTTGGTTCGTTTTAGACGTGTTGGTTTTGGGCGTACTTCAAAAATTTGTGACCAACGCCGCTTCTTCCAGCATCGCAAAGAACTCGTCCGTCACTTCCCTGTCCGAACTCTCGTCAGCGGTCGACTCGTCGGCTGTTTTTCTGAGGAGAGACTCGCCCTCCAAAGAAGCTTGCTGGAAGATTAAGGGAACGATCGGCTCGCTGAAGACTCGATCGACTTCTACCGCCGAGCGAGTCGCTACGGGCCGTAGGAATCCATTGAAATCGGTTGACTCACGTAACCTAAACGCGGCACCGTCAAGCAACAACGCTTGGGCTTGAGCAGCAAAGCTGGCCGGAGTGCTTGAGGACGTCGCTGCTGCGATAACAGGTTCTAAAACCGCACCAAACTGGCTTTGCCATTCCTCGAAATCTGCCGCATCGACCGCTCCATTGCCGTCGGCATCGCCCTCGGTCAGCGTTGCGCCACTGGTGATGCCAAACCCTCGCTGCCAAGCGAGGAAATCGGAGCCATCGATATCTCCGTCTGCGTCGAAGTCTGCTTGAGGCTCGACAAAAGCCGAAACAAACTGGCTTTGCCAGGCAACAAGATCTGCCGCGTCGACCGTCCCATTGCTGTCGGCATCGCCCTCGGTCAGCGTTGCGCCACTGGTGATGCCAAACCCTCGCTGCCAAACGAGGAAATCGGTGCCGTCGACATCGCCGTCTGCGTCGAAATCTGCCTGGGGACCGACAAAAGTTGCCTCGATCATCGCAGACCAAACGCCGGGCGAAAGCTGGCGACGTGCCTGGACCGTGGTGGTGCCGGCAAGGGGGAAAGAACCGGTGTAGAGTGTCGCCGCAGGATTCACCGCCCCGCCGATCAACCGCGGATCGGTCACGCCGTCGGTCGTGTAATAAATCGAGCCAGATTCTGCGGTGATTGTAAGATCAAAATCACTGGAAATCGGCCCTCCCTGCTGATTGAACGCCGGAGCGGTAATCGAGGCCACCAGTCCATCGCCTTGTAGCTGACCAAGTACCGTGTCGCTCCGCCCCGGAAAGTAGGTGTTGGTAAGCCAATTGATTTCGTTTTGCCAATCCGTCTTATTGCGAGGCGTGGTACGCTTCGAGTCGCCCCAGCGGGCCGACTCCGCGATGATTGCCGGGTCGACTTCGTTTTTCCGATCCAAGAGTCTGGCGATGCTCGCCGCAGGGGTCAACGCTCCGTCATTGAAAAAATGTTTCTGCACATGGTCTGCAAACCGCACACGATATTCTTCATTCGCTAAGAGATCTTGGTGCAAGTATTGCGGATTGAACTGCGCAAAAACATCTTCGTTCCCTTTGTTGAAAGGCCCGGTGCGATCGATATTTTGGGTTCCATTCGAACCCAGCGAGTGTTCGTTATCGTGGATGAAAAAGCGGAAGCCCTCGTCGGCAGATTCGCGATTGCGAAGCCCGAACCAGTTGTTGGCTTTATTATCCCCGAGAAACCGGGACAGGCCCGAATCGAATCCGCCGGTGTAAAAAATGACCATCATGTAATCGATCAGATTGTCCGCATCCAAAAGAACCGGCAACGCAGGGTTACGTGTCCCGTCAGGATTCAATCCCTGCATGGTCCAATAATTGTCGGCGTTGGCAACGGGGTTATCGGCGATCGCTTGAGCCGAATCGAACAGAGCCCGCCAAGCGATGTCGTTCCCCTCGGATATCTCGGTGCCTCCCACATCGGCCAATCCCGCTTTCACCACGTCGTAGTCATCTTTGTCACCGCCGAAATACCATTCGCTGTAGAATTCCTCGACACGTTCCTGTGTTTGAAAAACGCCCCAATACACGCCATTGACATAAAGATGATGGTACCGGCTTCGGGTGTAAGGGCTACCGAGATCTCGTTGGGTATCGCGACCGAAGATTTCGCGCACAAAGGTGTGTTGCGCATTACCCTCCAACGACCACGAATAGTTCTGCGCGGTCCGCAAATCCAAAACATCGAACTTGTCCGCCCCTTCGCCATCAAACAAATCGTACCGCAGTTTGGAATCGCCATACTCGCTGCGGAAATAGAACCGAAAAGCATGTTTCGGATTGAAGCCACCACGACTGAACCCGCCCCGTATCCGCAGGCCTGCGTTCACCTCGAACCCTTCGGAACCATCGGGGAAAAATAGCTCGACGTTCGCGGCGCGTTCCCACGACTTGCCTCGATTCCGTGCGTTGACATAGATTCCTGTCGTGGGATCGAACAGATTGTCTAAGTCGGTCGTGATGGAAAACGTCGAAAGCGAGGTGAGCGAATCTTTGACGGCCTGCGAACCGTAAAGACTGATGATCTCCGGATCGATGCCGTAGCTGAGTACCTGCCCATTCACACCACTACTGGGCCAACCGAAAGGCGTCTGACCGAGCGGCGATTGATTGATGATATCGTCGACAAACAGATAGGTGCTGGCCGAGACGAACGAAGGTTGGAAATCGGTTTTGAATGCCGCAGCGCGAAGAGTCGTCGTGCCAGAGATATTCAGCGGGCTAGTGTACGCCACGCCATTGGTGATATTGAGGTTGCCATCCACGGTCGGCGTCGAAGCGTCGGTGGTGTAGACAATCAATGCTCCGGGAGTCGCTGACGCAATCGCCACGTTCTGAGTGGTTTCGTAGTAGCCGTGAGCAACGCTAAAGGTAGGGTCGGCCACAAAACCTGCGATGCTGTCACCATTGGCGTAGCCAGGAGTCGCGAGACTAAAAAAGCCAATTTGTTCGGGACTCACAATCGAAGCAGATTCAGCAATCAGTTCCGGCGAAATCAGCATGTCGCTGCTCCCCGAATGAAGATTGAGCGAGTGGATCGCCAGCACGTTCGAACCCGCTTGCAATGCGGAAATGCCGAAGCTGATGTCGAACTCTTCAAATTGCTCGCTCAAGCCATCATCGTGCAATGCGGTTGCTAGTGAGTCCCAGGTTGGCGAGTCGGGAGCATTCGATTCGGCCACTTTTTGGCCGTTCAGATACGCAACAAATCCGTCGTCGTACCTCATCCGTAAGGTGAGTCGGCCGATGTCTCCGCTGGAGGCAAGGTTAAATGGCAGACGTACATATAAGGAAGTTGTACCCGAGGGCACCATCGTCTGAATCTCGTCGGTGTAATTGATTGGATTGCCGGGGCTGTTTTCGTAGCCCAAGCCGGTCGGTCCCGCGATGGGCCACGAGTTGTCGTTAAAACCGGGCTGGAGCCAAGTACTGCCTAGACTTTCGTTGGTCGGCACCAGAGCCTTGGCTTGGGCGCCCGTGTCTACCAGTGTGGTTGCCGCGCCAGTAATTTCCATCGCTCGACCGTAGGAAATATCTTCAAATTGACTAGGGAACTCGGGCGCGAATTGATCGAGGATCGTAACGCCATTGGTGTTGACCAACGCTAGGAACTCTCCTCCGCTGGAGAGTTTGAAATTGGTATGGATTTCGCCGCCTGCCAGAATCGTGTCTTTATTCGACGCAAAGACGACCAGAAATTCGCCTGCTTCCAAGGACGTAGCAGCCGGAAAGGCCCATTTTGTGAGGTTATCATCCCTGTCCGTCAGATACATCCCCGACAAGTCGACCTGATCGCCGCCTGAGTTGTAAATTTCGAGCCAATCCGAACTATCCCCCTCGGCATCCAACAACGCATTGTCATTGGAGGCCATGAACTCGGTGATTCGCAGCATCGAAGCATCCAGGACAAGACGCTGCTCCAGACGTTCAAGCGACAGTCGTCGCCAAGGACGTTGCGTTCGATTTTGTCGGAAAGACATGCTCGGATCGTTCCTTGAGGAGTACCTGAAATTCAGAACAAACCGTCATGGGCTAGACGCAAGCCCTTTGCTTCCTGCGAGCAAGCATCAGCAATGCTATCGACAACAGACCTACGGAACTCGGCTCGGGAACCACAAGGCCTTGCAAGGCAGAAGGATCCTGGATTTGCGTGAAGGCACCGCCAGAAAAGTCGACGTTGTACCCGCCGAAACTACTGCTGCTGGTATCGTCGTAGAAATTAGAACTCGGCGAAACCGCTTGCCAATCGGCCAGCGTCGCTGTAGCCCCTGGTCCTTCAAGGCTGCCTGCTTCCGATTTGCCAATGCCGTCTCCTTGCCATGAAGCCTCGCCTTCGCCCACAGGTCCAAAGATGGAGTTCATCGCGTCATCGAAGATCGTGATCGACCAATCTTTCTGCCCCACAGAAAAATCGCCAGGGCTGCCGTCGTTGGTCGTCGTTTGCAGCAAACCGGCAACTCCCTTCGCTTGTTCTTCCCGCGTGGCGACGTTGATGGTCCAGTCATTGGCGAATGGATCGAACGAAGTGTCGGTCGAAGTGTCGAAACCGCCGGCATCGTTTTTCTCGATCAGGGTCACCAAGGTTCCCGCGCGCAGATCCGACCAAAGCGCCGCATTGCTAAAAATGATTTCGCCCGCCGAGTTTCCTGCCGGCGTACCATCCTCGTCTTCATCTTCGGTCCAAGCGAGCTTCCAGCCACGCACGTCGAGATGGTCCTCGATCACAAGCAACTCGATCCAATTGCCGCCGTTCCCGTCAATCGTACCAAAAAACGTGTCGCCATCGTCAAGCTGTTTCGAGCTTTTGACCGCATTCCATTCATTGACAATGAAAGGCGCACCCCACACAACGTCAGGGACGAAAACGAAAGAAAAAAAGGTGACGCAAAAAGCAGCCGCAAGAACGCGGCCAGAAAACGCACAACGAAAGCGGTAGGTCAACATCGAGATCCTCCTAAACACCGATTGGCATGTAGTTTACTCAGGGCCTCATTGTACTAGAATGTGGCCACGATGTCACATTTCGCGTCTCTATCCACAGAAAAACGGCAAAGTTATATTTTGACCGCTAAGGATGCCAAGGACATGCCTCAAGATTAGCCAGTTTTTGGAGCTGGCGGTTCCCTTTATTTCAGTTCTCTTGCTCTCCGCCCGCTGAAGCGAGCTCGCCGGGGAATTCGCGGACTGGCTAAAAGGGGCCTGCCTTGCGCTGCATTCTTAGGACACTTTCCTCGTCGGTGATGTTCCGTAATTCTTCGCGAGAAAACCAACGCACGTCGTGAGACTCGTCGCTGAGTACGAGTTCCTGGCCTGCTGGGGCAACAAACAAAAAGCGAATATCGTGGTGCTCGTGAGCGTCTTCGAGGACGGTTTGCGTGGTTTTTTCGTGGCGGGCAGGGATGACGTGGACGTCGATGTCGAGCGGCACCAAGATGCCGTCCACGTGTTGAAAATCGAGGTGCTGGAGGCCCGATTCTTCCTGGGCTTCGCGCAGAGCGACCGCTTCGATATCGGCTTGCCCGTCAGCGTGCCCTCCTGGCTGTAACCAGCGGTTGAGTTTGCGATGGTGAACCAGCAGGCAACGCGTACGATCGTGGGAAAGAATCCAAGCCGATCCGGTGATGTGCCCCGGTCGACAGGTGCGCTCGAAGCAATCGGGAGCACTGTCGACGAGGCTAGTGATCTGTTGGACGACGGAAACTTCGTCGGGGTACTGCGACGCATAGCGCTGTAGCATCTTTAGTAGAGATTGGCGGTGCATGTCAGGCAATTTGTGCGGAGGGATTGTGGACGACCCACTTGGGATCGTCAGTATACTTCGTTTTGACGAGTTCTGCTGTGCGTTGCTGAGGCCAAGTGGCAATTGCTTTGTCTGCCAGCCAGCCATCGATGAGCAGCTGGATGAGTGTCTCTCGTTTGATGTTGATGTTGGTGACGAATTCTGCGTGTCGACGCTCGGCGCGGTAGGCAGGCGTGCGGGTTGGAGCTGCTAGCCAACGAGAGAGACGCTTCAGATCGAAATCGTACAGCAGCGTGCCATGGTAGAGAATGTGTTTACGCTTGAGTCGGATAGCGTTGCCCGAAAATTTTTGCAGAGAAGCAAACTCGGTCGGGCGGATCGCCAAATCGCTCGTGCCGACGGGCGTGACGGTTGTTTCGTTGCTCGTCAGCATTCGCGACAGCTCTCCCAAAACGAATTGATGCGCTTGGTCGATGGCCTGGAGCTGCGGGTAGTCTCGAAAGCCAAGCACTAAGGCGTACATCAGACAGCCTGGCCCGGCGAGGATCGTCCCGCCGCCGCTACTTCGTCGCAATACTGGCACACGATCTTTTCGGCAAGCTTCGAGGTCGACCTCAATTTCGGCCGACGACGAACGACCTAAGACGACGCAATAGGTAGGCGATTCCCATATCCGTAAGACGCCAGACTCCAGTTCGCTAGATTCGGCGACGTCGAGCAGCGCTTCGTCGAGAGCGAGGTTCTCGGCGGGCGTATCGAGGGTCAGTTGCAGGTATCGCATCGGTGGTTCGTTTGGCTAGTGGGTAGCCCAGGAGAACGGCAAAGTCCTTTTCCCCAGGCCTTTAAGAAGCTAACCACGACGACACAACGGGCACAACGGAAGAAACTCGTTGTGTCCGTCGTGTCGTTGTGGTTCATGTTTCTATCCTTGGCTTGAAACAAGGATTTTACTGTTCGCTTGGTGGGTAGCTGTGGGGCCTCGTTTCTTGAGGGATTCTCTGTTAGTCTAACGGTTTGACGTGCATTTACCAATGAATCAGCAGCACTTCGTCAATCGACCTTCCTGGTTCGATATTCGGTATTTCTAATGCGAAGGCATGAATGTCGAACCAGGAATGTCGAAGGCAGAAGTCTCCACTATCCTCCCACGAACCATCATGTCCTCCAGCCCCGCTTCAGAGAACCCTACGTCAGAGAACCCTACGAAAGATCTATCGCCGTCTGCGTCTGTTTCTGCCGACGAGTTGCTGCCTCCCATCGAGCCACCGAGTGGCGGATTTATTTTGCAGTTGTTCGTGATCCCTGCGGTAATCGTGCTGGTCGTGATGTTGTTTGGGTTACTGTTTACGACACTCGCCACACAGGGCGAGCAAGATCCCCTCAAAATTGTGGCCGCTTTGCGCAGCTCCAATCAGGCCCGTTGGCAAAAGGCCGACGAGCTAGCCAATATGCTGCGACCCGGAATGGAGCAGCGCTATCCAGAGCTAAAATTCAACAGCGAATTGGCTACTGAGCTAGCCAAGTTGCTCGACGAACAGGTCGACGAGGGACTCGACGACAAAAACTCGATCAGCTTGCGCTATTATCTCTGTCGAGTGCTAGGCGAATTTAACGTCGACGAGGGAGTCGACGTGTTGTTGAAAACAGCACGCGAAGATCAGGAGCGTGACGTGCGTCGCGAAGCGATCAACGCTTTGGCCGTGTTAAGCAGCGCTTTTGGAGAACTCGATCCGCCCAAAAGTATCGAGCATCCTCAGTTGGTCGAGACATTTACAGCCTTAGCCAACGACGAAGACGATTTGTTGCGATCCCAAACCGCGTTTGCCTTGGGCGTGTTTGCCATGTCTCCAGACGCCGACCCGCTATTGATGAGCGAACTCGAACTCTTGGTCGACGATCTCTACTCGGATGCTCGCTACAACGCGGCTCTCGGCTTGGCTCGGCAAGGAAACCTCAAGGCGGTCGCTGCCGTGACCGAGATGTTCGACACGGAAGCGCTCGCCATGAACATCAAGAGCGAAACGTCCCCTGCTTTGCAAAGATTCAAACGCGATACGATTTTAGATAACGCGTTAGACGCCGCCCGGCTGCTCATCGAAAAAAATCCCGACGCCGATCTCGCCAAACTACGAACTGCTGTAAAGCAATTTGCCGAGTCGGCAGCCGACTGGCAGCCTGCGCCCGCGCCTAAATCGCTCGTCAAGCGGGCGAGAGAATTGGTGGCGGAATGAGAATGCTTGGGTTCGTAGGAATTTCGCAGGAATAAGTTTGCTTCCTACGTACACGGGCCAGAGGCCCGACGCTTCCTGGCTTTTCCTTGCTGCTCAAGTGGCGAACCCTGTCGGCTGTAACGATTGTAGCGGCACTTTTTTTCTTTCCGCAGGACGATTGCCCATTGCTGCTTAGAAGTCCCTCGCACACATTAGAAATAAGCGAAAAAGCTTGCTGTCGTAACTCGAAGGGAGTTCCTGGGTTGCCTGACTGCTAGCAGTTATTTTGTGTAGCAGCGATTTGCCTTCGACGCTTTTGTCCGCAACACTCTAAGTGAGGGGTTAGTCGTTGGTAGTTAGTTTTTAGTAAGAGAGGATCGCGGTGCGATTTTTTCTAACGGCTAACGACGAATGACTTGCTACTCCCTATTTTTCTTTTCAAACAATTTGGTATGGGGTTGAAGCTATGAACAGCTATTGCTGTTGGATGTCTGCTGCGTTGACTACGACATTGTTTTGGTATGTCGGTTTTGCGGACGTGTCTGGGTCCTACGGACAAACTCTGCCGCAGGCGCCTTGCGATACGTGTGTGCAGCCCGCTTATCATGTGCAGTGTCAGACGGTCTACGAAGAACGACAGGTGACCGCCTACAAACTCGTGCCCGAAACCATTGTCGAGCAGCGGCAAGTCACGCGGCGTGTGCCCGTCTGGGAAACGCAAAGCCGCGAGCGCCGCTACACGGTCACCCGTCCGGTGCAAGAAACCACCATCCGTGAAGAGCGTTACATGGTGCAGCGTCCCGTCTTCGAAACGCAAATGCGTGACTGCAGCTACAATCGGGTTCGTAACATCGTTGAAACTGCTCAGCGCGAAGAACGGTACACCGTGCAACGCGCGGTCTGGGAGACCAGCGAGCGCGAAGAACGGTACACCGTCATGCGTAACGTGACCGAAACGGTTGAACGAGAACGCCGCTACACGGTGATGCGCCCGGTTGTTTCGTATCAGACACGCTATGCCGACCAAGGTTGCTACGTCGATCAAGTCTCCTACGTGCCTTCGGCGCCGCTGCGACGAGGGTTGATGTGGATGCCCGCTGCTCCGGTCGCCAATCCGGTCGCGGGATTGGTGCAGTATCAGCGTCCTGGTTTGGTGTGGGCGAACGTGCAAGCTCCGCCCCGGCAGGTCGTGACGAAAGTCTGGAAGCCGAACATCGTCGCCCAGCAGGTGCCAGTAACGAGTTACTGTCCGCAAGAAGTCGTCCAGAAAATCCCGGTGACGGTTTGCCGTCAAGTGCCGCAGCAAATGGTCCGCAAAGTGCCGGTTCGGACTTGTCGCATGGTGCAAGAACAACGAGTCCGCATGGTGCCCTACACAACGTGCCGTCAAGTGGTCGAGCGCGTCGAGCGCAAAGTGCCCGTGCAAGTTTGCCGCTATGTTCAGGAAGAGCGGGTGCGAAAAGTGCCAGTGACGGTCTGCCGCTACGTGCAAGAAGAGCGCGTCGAGCCGTACCAAGTGCGTGTCTGTCGCATGGTCGAAAAGCAAGAGACCGTAAACGTCACACGCACCGTCTGCCGCAAAGTGCCCGTAACGTACACCTATCGCGTCCCTCGGACGATCCGCATGCGCGTGCCGTTGACGCAGCCGTGCTGTGGGCAGAGTGCTAAGGTCGAGAAAAAAGAGGACGCATTACAGCTTGTGGCAGCGATCGAAGTTGGAGATCGTGACAAGCAATAGAGCAACGTCCTAGATAGCCGGCGACCTACGCGTCGCCAAATTTATCGGTTTTGATGAGAACCTCGGAACACGGCGGCGACACGTAGCGACGGAACACAGCGGCGACACGTAGGTCGCCGGCTATCAAGATCTGTGCCGTTCGCCTTGCAGTTTCAGGCTACTGCATTGACAGTTCTGGCTGCTTGTCGGAGACTGGGCGTGTGTAGATTGCCGTGCCTCTTATCGAAGTCCCATGCCTCTCCGTCCTATGCCTCTCCCCGCTTCTTCTCTGACTGAAACCACAACTACCCCGCCTCGTTTGGCAGGCGAGCAGTTGGTCTTCCTCGGAAAACTCACGGGCATGACGCGTCAAGAGGCGTGTGCGTTGGTCCGCGAGCATGGAGGCGTGGTTCCGAGTGCCGAGGATGCCACGATCACCTTGGTCGTGATCGGCGACAACCAGCCTGATCTGGCGAGTGTGTTACAGGCAGACAAGCCGACGCACCAGCGCCTAGCCGAAGAGGTTGCTGCGGGCCGCACGCAACTGTTACGCGAGTCGCAATTGTGGCAACTCCTCGGGCTAGTCGGCGACGAAAACGCTGAGCAGCAAGGTGTGCAGCGGCTCTACACTCCGGCGATGTTGGCTGAGCTTTTGAGTGTGCCGGTGGCAGCGATTCGTCGTTGGCATCGCCGAGGGACTTTGGTTGCTTCTCGAAGCGTGCGGCGGTTGCCTTATTTCGATTTCGCGGAGGTTGCGGTAGCACGCCATTTGGCGAGCTTGCATAGCGCAGGCTGCTCGTTGACGGTTATCGATCGCAAACTGACCGAGCTAAACCATTCGATGCCAGAGATGGCTCGACCGCTTTGCGACCCGTCGGTGGTGGTCTCGGGGCGGCAATTGATCTTGCGACGTGGTGACGATCTGTCGGAACCGGGCGGACAACTGCTCATCGATTTTGATAAGCCAACCGAGTCGGACGAGCCCACGGAAGTGTTGCTTTCGGTGGTTGAAGGGCTACCTGGAGAAGAGGCTCCCGGAGAAATCCTTTCTACTATCGAACAGCTTCAGTTGGAAGCGTTGAAGTGGGAAGACCAAGGCGAGTTGAGCCTTGCTGTGGAAGCCTATCGCACGTTACTCATGGCTGCGGGGCCAAAAGCGGAAATTCACTTTGCACTAGCCGACTTACTTTATCGAATGGGCGATTTGGCTGCGGCGAGGGAACGTTTTTTCGTAGCGATCGAGCTCGACGAAGAGTATGTCGAAGCCCGCGCAAGCCTGGGCTGCGTCTTGGCAGAAAGTGGCGAGCTCGAGTTGGCCGTTGCAGCGTTTGAAGGAGCATTGTCCTTTCATGCCGATTATGCCGATGTGCATTACCATCTGGCCAATGCACTTGATCGACTGAAAAAGAACTCTGAAGCAGAGTTTCACTGGCGAACTTTTCTGGCTTTGGCTCCCGAAAGCCCTTGGGCTGAGATGGCGCGAGAGCGACTGGAGCCGTTGGGAATGCCCCATGAACAAGCCCCGATGACCCATGCGTAGTCGGCTAAACCCCGACAGAGGTCATAGGGGCTTGCTCATGAGGCCTGACAAGCTCGTTCTTGTCGCTTGCACTTTGTTCTCTAGCGTTTATCTTGGAGTGTCCAGCGTTTTGTGTCGCTGCGAGATTCCTTCGACCCTCCTGACTTTGTATGCCTGACATCCTCTTTCACTACGAACGCGTTAATCCCACGAGTTGGGCTTATCTATCGTCGTTGCTGATGTTGGCAATGTACTTCAAGTTCAATCGGATTTGGAGTGTGCGTAATATCGATTTGTTCTTGCTGATTTTTTTGGCCCCTGGTTTGTTGCTCGTCCAATGGGCTGCCGAAAACATGGGGATCAAAGCCAATGCTGAACATATCCAATTCCTGGGATTTCTGTGGTTGTTCGTGACTGAAGGCTTGTTACTGGTCCGTTTGATGTTGGATTCAGCGATGGTCCGTCGTCCGTTGCTCGAGCCGAATCTCAATGCGGCAGGGTTGCTTTTTCTGGGCGGCTCGCTGTTGTTTTTCCTGATGGCAAATGTGGTCACGGGCGAACCGAGTGCCGCAGATCTGTCGCCAGCTCGTCAGGCAGAAGTCGTGCGTGCCGAAGTTGCAGAAGAACACGAAGACGAAGACGTCCAACCAGACAACTTTGCGACCGATGGCCCCGGGTTCTGGCTGCTCTATCGCCTGCCAAGGATTGTCACCCAGCAATCGATCGGTGCCGGTGATCCTCCAGGTGAAAAAATTCCTGCGGAGCGCGATCGTGAAGAGCTGCTTATCCGCGAAGCAACCGTGCGGGTAGTGGCAATCTTGTCGCACGTGTTGATCGTCGTGGGCTTGCTCGTCGTGGGCCATTGGCATTTCGAGAATATCATCGCTGGAATCGCTGCGATGACCATGTATCTGATGCTGCCGTATACCGCGCTTTGGACTGGCGATGTCGAACACGCATTGCCTGCCTCGTTGCTCGTTTGGGCGGTGGTGCTTTACCGCCGACCATTTCTGGCGGGAATGATGGTCGGCCTTGCTTTGGGGACGATTTACTATCCGGCGTTTTTGTTGCCGTTGTGGTGTAGTTTCTATTGGTTCCGTGGTTTGAAACGCTTTATGGCGGGCGTGCTGCTGATGATTGCCATCTTAGTGATTACGATGGCGATCACGGCTACCAGCACCGACCAGTTTGTCGCGCACCTATTACAAATGTTAGGTCTGCGTCTGCCCAAGACAACGGATTTAGGCGGAATTTGGCAAACGTGGAGTTCGGTGTATCGCTATCCGGTCCTCGCTGCTTTTGTCGCCTTGTCGTTCAGTTTTGCGATTTGGCCAACGCAAAAGAATTTGGGAACGCTGATCTCCGGCTCGGCGGTGATCATGCTGGCGGCGCAATTTTGGCAGCCTTACGATGGTGGCATTTTCATCGCTTGGTTTTTGCCACTGCTGTTGTTGACCATCTTTAGGCCCAACTTGGAAGATCGAACAGCACTCAATAAATTGAGCCGAGGTTGGTGGTTAGAAAAACGATTGGCAAAACAGAACTCGTTATAGCGCAACCGTCCCAGCGTAGTAGCTGCCTACTATTCGCTCATGTCATGTGGACTTATGCCGACGTCGACAATGCTGCACGCGATGATTGGTTCTAAGTCCAGCTCCCGCGCCTTGGCGGCGAGTTCATCGCTTTCGCTGCCGGGGTTGAGCCAAAGTTCGTCACAACCTTTAGCGGCAATCGATTCGATCAATGAAAGACCGACGGCAGGCGGTACGTAGAGGCTCACGCGGTTCAGCCTCTCGACAGGCACATCGCCAATGCTCGTGTAGACTTTCAACCCTTCGATCTCCCCGCCTTTGGGATTGACGGGGAAAACTTCGTAGCCTTGTGCAAGATGTGCACGGACCGACTTGTTGCCGAATTTGGACCGATCGGCGCTGGCTCCAAGGATAGCGACGGTGGGGCGAGACATGAGGAACTCCGTTTTCTGTTAAGTACTAGTTGGTGCGGCAGCCCAAAATTGACGGATACCGGTAGGGCAACGCGGTGAAGCATTTTTCCGAGATTTATCTCGATTTTGTGGTTTATTGACTTCGTTGTCTATGGAACAACGGTGCTAGCAACGTCACTTGAGTATGGAATCACCAGTGTTACACGCTGATTCAAAAATGCTTCACAGCGTTGCCGGTCGAGGGTAGGATAATACTCTTGAAAGGAATCCCTCCATGAGCGAATTTCATCCCCAGGCGGTCGCTGATCTGTCGCCGAAGAGCCGCCGTTATCCCCCAAGACTTTCCGTAAGATAGCGTTCGCCTGGTGACCGATAAGAAGTACACGTCCTAGGCACACGTCCAAGACGAGCAAAAAGCGAAGCAGTGAGTTGTGTCTCCCATTGATTTTTCCATAAGCAAATACGATGAACATCAAAAAAAGCTGGATAATGTGGATGCTGAAAGCTGGCGGATCGGTGACCGCTCTCCTTTTGCTGGCCGTAGCCGCCATTTATTGGTGGTGGTTCAAGGCACCGCATGAACTCCTCGCCGAAATCACCTACGGGCAACGGAACGAGCAAAACCTGCTGCTCGACGTCTACCGTCCTCCCGAACAAAACGGCGCTGGCGTCCTGCTACTCGTTAGCGGTAGTTGGAAATCGAATACCGATCCGGTGCAAACGTTTCTGCTTGCCCCACTTCTGCGAAGCGGTTACACCGTATTTACTGTTCGCCACTTATCGCAACCCGACTGCCTCATTGGCGACATCGCCGACGACATGCAACGTGCCGTGCGGTTCGTCCGCCACCACGCTGATACCTACGGAATCGACCGCAACCGTATCGGCGTCACCGGTGGTAGCTCGGGTGGGCATCTTGCGCTTCTGCTGGCCACGCAGGGTGGTCCGGGACTCGCCGATGCCGAAGATCCCGTCGACCGCGAGTCGAGCGCCGTACAATGTGTCGCCTGTTTCTATCCAGTCACCGACTTGCTCAATCTCGGCGAATCGACAGAAAACCCAGGTGATGGCGGCCCTCCGATCAACTACAAAAAAGGGTTTGGCCCCCAGGCGGAAACGATGGAAGAGTGGAAAGTCTTAGGCCGCCAGCTCTCGCCCATCTATCACATCACCTCCCAACTGCCGCCCATCTTCATTATCCACGGCGATGCCGACACGCTGGTCCCGGTGGACCAATCCGAACGATTTGCCGAACAAGCCAAGTCTGTCGGTCGCGAAGTACGGCTCGAAATTCGTCCCAACAAAAAACACGGTTGGCCCTCAATGATCTTCGACCTTCCCCGTTTCGCCGATTGGTTCGACACCCACCTTGGTGTACCTGCCTCTCAACCGTCGCCAGCCGTCAGCAAAGACAAAGGACTCGTGCCAGCAACGACTCCCTAGTACTACTGCGCTAAGTAAAAAGCGAAAGACCACCGGATAGCACTGATATTCACGGAGGAAGCCTTGATGAAAGGAAAGGATGTTGTTGACAGTTCAATACCCCAG
>JAADGD010000320.1 GCA_013152515.1 Planctomycetota bacterium | reverse complement strand
ATCGTTCCACAAGATCCATCTAAGCAATGGAGGCCTTTTTGCCTATGTCAGTTTGTGAGAAAGACTTACAGAAATTTAAGCGACATTCGTGGCGGAGACCTCTGCAGCAGCGCTATCATAGTGATCCTACTTGTGGATGTCTCGGACTGGCTCGCGCTCGCGATCAAAGTGGGCGTGTCATGGGTCAGTTAAGAACTGACTGTAACTACCATCGGGGAAACCTCACGACGCTTGAACCGGAGGTTGTTAATTGAGTTTGATTTGTCTACAGGTTCCAAATGGCGGTATGTAAAACGTATTGGTCGTTCCCGCATTGGAAGTTCATGCGCAAGTCGAATCTGCACATACCAAGCGCTCCAGCGAACGGCTACGGCATATAAGAAATTGAGGAGATGTGGTAGCTCCGTCGATTCACAACTGCGCAGAGTGAGTATGCACCAAGAGTTGAACTAGCATAGCGAAGTCTTAAAGACTATTTCCCGGACATTCTCGGACAAACTTGGGCGTTTTTGGAAAACGCGGAAAAACAGCAATGTTCAACCGACCTGTTTTTCTAGAAGACCTGAAGTCGAATCTGTCAAAAACCGTCCGAGAACGGATGGTACAAGTAGGGAAATCATGTAGAATGTGGACTGTCGGCGATGAAAAGCCGCTTCACTTCAGTCACCAGAAAGTGTTTCTGGTATTGGACTTATGTGTAGAGACCCCAATGCCTAAACTGGCTCGGAGATCGACCTTCGAAACCAGGGGTTGGAAGTTCGAGTCTTCCCGGGCGCGCTGGCTAAAACCCCGTGAAGCTGCTTGTTTCGGGAATTTCTAACAGAGGCTGTTCTGGCTCAACTATAAAATCTTGCGATTCCTGCAGGGAAACCGTCCTGGTCTGCCTCCATGCCTCAATAAATAAAGAGGGGGGTAGTAGTTGTCTCACATATTTTGGCGCAAAGGGCTCGCCCAACGAGCGGGTATCTTGCGAGTGAAGCACCCTGCGTAGTGGACCGAACTTTCCAGAAAGCAGTGCATTATCGCAGAAAAATCCTGCTGAAAACGCAGTCGCTTTTTTTTGTAACCATTCACGAGAGGGGAAACATTAGCCACGGATGAACACCGATAAACACCGATTTCCTGGAGGGATTCGGAGTTTGTCCGCTATTTTTCTTTTCGGCAATCGAATTCGGCTAACAAATCCTTCCTCGTCTGCGTTCATCAGCGGCTTTTTCTTTTTTTCGCGAACGGTTACCTTTTTTTGAAGCGCCTCTGCGTTAACCTTATTAGCGGGTGAAAAGCAAGAACCGACTTGGGGCAGGTTTCTTGAATGCGTGGGAAGGCCCGCCCAGTTGTGCCAAAAAGAGAAAGGTGCAATCGCTAATTCGAGGCTGTCTATTCTGTTCCGACGTCGTGGGCCAACTCCTATCATGGGCTGGGTTCACTGTTGGCACCTACAGGTAATCTACACAGGACGAGGAGTTCAACCATGCGCATTAAACGATCGGCAATGAAGGCTCGACGACGTCGTGACCGAGCACGCCGCCAAGCTTCCACACGTTTTTCCACAAGACGTAAGCTAGCTTGCGAACCGTTAGAATCTCGCGTCCTGTTGGATGCCGGCGGACTCTTGCCCGGCAACGGGTTGCCGTTTCCTGAACCGACCGATCCGATCCCGACGCTGGAGCCGAGCGTCATCAGCGGTCGCGTGTGGGAGGATGTAGACGGAAACCGCCAACGTGACCATTTGAGCGAGCCCGGCATGGGCGACGTAACGGTCTACTCCGACCTCAATTTTAACAGCGTGCTTGACGCAAACGAACCGAGCACGGTCACCTCGTTCGACGATCCCGCGACCGACTTCGACGAAGGCGGTCTCTACACACTCGCCGATCTGCAGCCCGGCTACCACAATGTCCGTCAAGTGACACCTCAAGGGTTCGAGCAAACCTACCCTTCGCTGCCCGACGGATATTTGCCACCACCTTGGGGAGACTCTAGCGTGCATGTCACGTTTGTCGAACAAGGCCAAACGGTCGACGATGTCGACTTTGGCAACAAAAGAATTGAACCTGGTTCGATTCAAGGCACGAAGTGGGAAGACCTCAATGGCGACGGTTTCCGCGACGCAAATGAACCGGGGCTGGCCGGTGTGACGATCTACTCCGACACGAATTACAATGCGGAGCTCGATTTCAACGAACCTTACACGGTCACAATGGCCGACGACCCAACCACCGATTTCGACGAGAGCGGGCGCTACTCGCTCGACGTCGAACCAGGTTTCCACGTCGTTCGCGAAATTGTGCCCGAGGGCTTTCGGCAGACATTCCCCGTGAACTTTTTCCCGGCCTTGTCGCCTGACGAACCACTAGTCATCGGCATTTTGCCGCCGCAAGACGGCGCGCACTTCGTCTCGGTCGAACCGGGCCAGTCGGTCGAGAACATTGACTTCGGCAATCAGAAAGTCGAACTGGGTTCGATCAGCGGCGTGAAATGGGGCGACGAAAACGGCAACGCCGAGTTTGATCCGTGGGAAAGTGGACTCGCTGGCGTGACTGTTTACGCCGATCTCAACGACAACGGATTTTTCGAGGCCAACGAGCCAAGTGCTGTCACCACGGCTGACATTCCTGAAACCGATTTTGACGAAGCTGGGCGTTACACCCTGACCGGGCTAGCGGCGGGCGACTACGTGATTCGCGAAGTTGTTCCCGACGGTTTCCAACAAACCTATCCACTCATCGACTTACCAAAACCTCTGCCACTCCCTGGAGGAGACGATGTCGGCATACCTGTCGACGCGTTTGCCACGGTCGAGCCTGGACGTCTCGATTTTATTTTGGCAGCCGGTGATGTGTTTGATGCCGATGTCGCGGTCACCATCCATCCTTCGATTCTCCTGCCGATGCAGGTTGACGTGATCGCGTCGTCTGCAGACGTTGAAATAATCAACCTTTCCGGCCCGCAGATCAATGGTGGCACTGGCGAAACCTCCTTTTTCCAAATTCAAATCGTTTCGAGTGGCGTGGAGTTCGACGGCGAGCTCCAGTTCGTTGATCTGCTCGGTGGCAACGTCTTCGCGTCGATCCCGCTGACGGTCAGTTTAGGATTGTCTAACGATGGCTCGCACCGGGTGACACTCGGTCCAGGGGAAACGCTCGATGGGATTGATTTCGGCAACCAAGAACTCGTGGTCGGTACGGGTACGATCAGCGGACGCAAGTGGGCTGACCTGAACGGCAATGCTGAGCGCGATCCGGGCGAACCCGGTTTGGCCGGCGTAACGATCTACGCCGATCTCAATCTCAACGGCCAGTTGGATGCCAACGAACCAAGTGCCATCACGACCGCCGACATTCCTGAAACCGATTTCGACGAGACAGGCCTGTACAGCTTCGAGACGCCAGCGGGTTTCCAAGCGATTCGTGAAATCATGCCAAGCGGCTACGTGCAGACGTTCCCCGCTTCCGATGCTGCTTCACCGTTGGAGCAAGGTGCCCACTTTGTCTTTGTGATAGCTGGCGGCAGCCTTGATGGCCTCGACTTCGGTAACCGGCCCCTGGAGGCCAATGCCTCGGTGAGCGGTACGAAATGGGAAGACGCCAATGGCAACGGACAGCGCGACCCGAGCGAAGTCGGGTTGGGCGGCGTGACGGTCTACTCCGATCTGAATTTTAATGCCGTCTTCGATCCGGGCGAGCCGTTCGCAGTCACGATGTTCGATATCCCTGAGACCGACTTCGACGAGGGCGGACTCTATTCGATGGGCAACCTCGTCCCGGGCTTCCATGTGATTCGCGAAGTGGTGCCAGACGGTTACTGGCAGACGTTCCCGATTTCGATTGCCTTGTCGCCGCTAGAGCAAGGCGCTCACTTCGTGATTTTGACTCCTAATAGCAACGTTGACAATCTCGACTTTGGCAATCAGTTTATTGGCTTGCCGCTGCCGGGCGACTTCGACAACAATGGCGTCGTCGACAGCGTTGATCTTGACGTTTGGGAAGAGGGGTACGGCTCAGGTAATCCGAGTGCAACGGCTGATACTGCCGATGGCAACTTCGATGGCGGCAGCTTCCTCACCTGGCAGCGAAATTTGGGCAGGGTCACCACCCAGCCGCCCGCGGCATCGGTCGCCTCGTCAGTGGCCTTGGAAGGGCTGGAAGCATCGGTCGCGGTAGCATCGAGTGAGCCTGTTGCTGCGAAGCCGGCCCTCGCTTTTGACAGCTCGTTAGCTGACTTGGCAAGAAGGGACTCTGCACCTCACCGCCGCGCTAGCAGACGACTGGCAAGAGAAAATGCTTTCGCCGAGGTGGAACGGTCCGATTGGCGAGGGCTTCGACACGATGTGGTTTCGGCCCGTTCGGAGTTTAGGGCAAATCCATCAATATCGACCGAGACCGACACGTCAGAGCGTTCCGAGATAACCGCCTTGGAACAGGCATTTGACGCAGCAATAAGTCAGGTGTTTTGACGTATAGCCAAACCTAGGAAGCGACCCTGGATCGAGCAAACTCCAGGGTCGTTAGGCCCAGCAACAGCATAATCGCCGTCGTTAGTGGTTTGAGTTTGTCGTCATCGGCAAAGTGCGCCCTTCGAGCAGTTTTTCCGCGTTTTTTGGCATTATGCGAAAGTGTTTCAGCTATTCGCGGGCTTTCATAGAAGTTCTCCTGGCTGTACGCCTGCTGTTGTTTGCTTGCGACGGATAGGGCTGGTAAAATATCCTCAACTAGGATTACCTGCTCTCCAAGTCGATAGCAAACATTCTCAACCACTCAGCGGAATTTTTTCAAATGAATGTTTTTCAGCGCCCACGTGCTCTACGCTTTTGGCTGATCGCTATCTGTATTGCCGTTGCGATTCCAACTTCGCTGACGAAGATGTCCACAGCTTATGGTGATAGCATTTTGCGTACAGTTGCTCTTTCTGGTCAGCTCGCCCCAGGTGGGCCATCGGGTGCAACCTTCGACACGTCGGGTTTCGTGTTTAACTTCCCAAAGCTCAATAATGCCAATCAGACGTCTTTCATCGCAGCGCTGCAAATTGGGCCGGGAGAAGTAACCGAAAGCAACAACTTTGGCATCTGGTCCGAGGGAAACGGTTCGTTGGCTTTGGTAATGCAAGAAGGCTCTCAAGCTCCCGGCGCGCCTGCCGGTGCAAAATTTCGAGACCCTTTCCCTCCGGTGTTTACTGATGCAGGACAGACGAGTTTTATATCTCGATTGCAAATTGGCGAGGGAGGTGTTACGGACAGCAACGACAAAGGTTTTTGGTCGCAAAGAAACGGCTCGTTGGATCTAGTCGTTCGTACAGGCGAACTGGCTCCTGATGTGCCCTTGGGTGCGAAGTTCGATGATTTCGGGTCTTCTTCAATAAACAGCGCAAACCAACTCGCCTTCTCGGCGGAATTGCAAACCGGGTTTGGCGGCGTCACTGATGCGAACAACCAAGGCGCTTGGTCGGAAGGTAACGGCACGTTAGAACTGATCGCTCGTAAAGGAGATCAAGCTCCCAACACTACAGCCGGGGCGGTTTTCGATTCCATTTGGATTGTCGGTATTAGCGATACAGGCAATGCCGCTTTTCTGGCGGAGTTGAAAGAAGGAGTTGGCGGTGTCACTTCTAGCAACCAAGAAGGGTTTTGGGCACAACGAAATGGCTCACTTCAGCTTATTGCAAGAACTGGCACCCAGGCTCCAGATACCCCTAGTGGTGCCAACTTTCGGGCCCTTCGCCTAAGCAATTTGAACCGTGCTGGACGGATAGCCTTTTCAGCAAATTTGCAGACTCGTGCGGGAGGGGTCACATTCGACAACGACCAAGGCATCTGGTCTGAGGGAAGCGGCACACTTAGCTTGGTTGCTCGTCGAGGCGATCAAGCACCCGGAACACCTGTGGATGCAACGTTCAGTCTCATTGTTAGCTTTAATCCTGAAGGACCCCGTCTGAATGACGCGGGACAGACTGCATTTACAGCACTCTTGAATTCTGGCTCAGGCGGGGTCGACTCGGATTCGAATTCAGGAATTTGGTCCGAAGGTGGTGGGGCTCTTGATCTAGTTGCTAGAAAAGGGAGCCAGGCTCCAGGTACGCCCGTCGGTGCAGTTTTCGGTTCGTCACTACTTCCTCCCAGCCTCATTCCATTCTCTGCTCTTTCCCTCAACAACGCGGGCCAAAGTGCGTTCTTAGGATCCTTGAAAATTGGCGTTGGAGGCGTCACAGAGGACAACGACCAGGGGATCTGGGCACAGAACCGCGATGGTGTCTTGCAATTGATTGTCCGCGAGGGTGATGAAATTGATGTCGATGATGGTCCTGGCGTCGATCTTCGAACTATTGAACGGGTGTTTCCTGGTAGTGGACAAGGCGGCTTCAATGATCTTGGGCAACTTGCCTTTAGTGCAATGTTTATTGATGGTACGGCTGGTACATTCGTTTCCAACCTAGTTGCTGTCCCCGAGCCGAATTCGCTTATCCTCGCTGCTGCGGCAGGGTTGCTCGGCGCGTCAGCTAGTGGTTACACCTGCGTGTTTCGTAAGAACTAGCAATACCTACCAAAACGCCAAGCCGGTGATTTGGCTTTATGAAGAAACAACAGACGAGAGAACTGCGCTTCGACAGGGATAAGCACAAAGCTCAGGTCGAACCACCAATCATCTTGTCGAGAATGTTGCGGGTGATTTGCTGGATTCGTGCGTCGGGACCTTGGGGAGTCATGTAGGCGGCTGGCCGCACATAGCCGGGCGGCTCGCTCAATCCGTCGGCCCACCAGCAGGTTGACGCGTTGAATACAAAATTGTTCTTCGGCCCCGGGTAAACGGTTGCGGTGTACTGGCCACCGTTGGGCTTACCTGGACTGCTTTGGGTCGGGCTCGTGGCAACGACTTCAAGGCCCTTGATTGGCGCAGGATCGCCATGCCATTCCCAACCGATCAGCCCCGGCACAGCGTCGTCCTTTTTCATGCCCGTGTTTTTGTAGATCCAGTGTTCAGGAAGCGAGCAAACCCAATCGGCTCCGCCGGTAACTGGCCCGGTGGAATGGGCCCCTATCAGTTCGTTCGCGTAGGGACGTTCATGCGGAAGCGTCGACATGTTGTCAAATTCTCGCGTTCCTCCCGGAGGGCCAAAGACCCCTTTTCGCTCAAAGCCGCGAACTTCCGCGTCGAGAAGAATCCGACCGCAAACCGCATTGCCCGAGAAGAACCCGACGCTCACTCCTGCGGCGATTGCTTGCTGGACGTTGCGGAACATCTCGAGGGTCCAGTACTCGTCATGCCCCACGCTCAAAAACCCGCGCGCTCGTAGTAGCCCTTTCGCATCATGATGTGTATCTTGATTCGACAAGTAGCTGACGTCGTACCCTTGCGATTCCATCCAATAAACGAACGGGAATTCCCACAAAAAGAATTCGCCTGAACCTGTCGAAAGCGGCTGATCAAGAATCTGGCAGTATTTCCCATAAGGGCGATTGAAACTGACCTGCACATTGCCACCCCAATACCACTCGCTTTTTCCGTCGTCGTACAAGGCAAACTGCGAAGGCCAACGGTTGTAGGCTTGCCAAGTATGGTCGCTACATTGAAACAACAAATCGGCAGGTCGATCGTCGCGGACGATGAAGATGACATAGCTTTGCAAACCGTCGGCTGCGGAGGTTAGCTTGCCGACATAGACACCGCTCAGCCAATCGTTAGGGATCGTCAGCTCGGCACTCACGTCCCACTGACAGTTGCGCAGTCGTTTGGGGCCGACTTCGGGATCGGACATCGTCTCAGAGTTAAGCGGTCCCAACTGTTTGACTAGCCGGCCACCTGCTCCGCCGTAATATCCCATCCGAAAAATGTCGAGCGTGAACGTCGCCGCCGGATTGGTACTCACAAAAAACCGAAGCGTCTCGCCTGCGCGAATGCTTGTGTGCGAGCAATACCCTTCGATCGCAGGGCTACGATACTTCGTTTCGGGATCGATACGCGTGTTGGTCAACAGCCAATCGCGCGTGCCTTCGCGTTGGTTTTCCTCAACGATCGCCGACCGTCTTTTTTCTGCGCCGATCAAATCCAACGACGACAATGCCATCGAACCCGCAACCGCGCCCTTGAGCAGCGTACGTCGATCAATAAATTCAGGTTTACTCATGCTAGAATCCCTTTACGCTGTAAGAGACCGATTGCTGTCTCGGTTGAAATACACATATAACTTGATTGGTAATTCACGGCGCTGAAAGAAGAAAAAGGAAAAGCCACAGATAAACACGGATAAACGCAGATGAGGAAAGGGTTTTTTAGCCGGATTCGATTGCTGAAAAGAAAGAGGCAAGAAGAAATAGCGGAAAAGCTCCAGATCCCTCCAGGAAATCGGTGTTTATCTGTGTTCATCCGTGGCTAATTTTTCCCTCGCGTGAACGGTTACCTTGATTGTCCTAACGACGGGTCTAAAACTTTCGTCTTTAGACGAATCCTTCAGAGTATTACGATGACCAGAATTCTAACTCTCCATGCGACACTTGGATTTCGATGAACAAGCAATATTTTCGCCGAACCGTCCCGGCGCGCCGGGATAAGGAAGCGTTCCAACAGGAGTCGAACTCAAACGGACGCTTCCTTACGGGCGCGGTTCTGCATTCCCCTCGTGAGTGAAGGACTATTCGTCCGTAGCTCACAAAACTTTCGAACCCACTTGCTTCAGAGGGTGGTAGTTGAGTTATAACATATTCAGACGCGAAATGTATATTCTCTATTTGCAATCTTTACGGTCATCACCAACAGGAAACAACTATGCTTAGCAAGCTTCAATACGCGAAACTTCTGATTGGCCTGGCGCTGATCGGATTAGGTACCTCGTCGACAGACGCTCAAGATACGTCCCCGCAACCAACTTTCAATGTCGGCTATGCCAAACGCGACATCACTCCGCAAGCGCCGATGCCGATGTGGGGCTACGGCGATCGGCACGACATGCTTTCCGAAGGCACGTTGCACCCGCTCTTTGCCAAAGCAATTGTGATCCAGGCAGGCGACGACAAATTGGCGATTGTCGGGCTCGACTTGGGACGTGGCCCGACGCGCGCGATGACCGAGAAGATTCGGGAGGAGATCTCCAAGCAGGCGGGCATCAAACATGTGATGATCAGCGGCAGTCATACGCATCATGGGCCGTGCATCGAGTTGCTCGACCACGAAGGTTTTGGGAAAGGGAAATTTGACGCGGCAGTCGTCTACAACAAAAAACTTCCTGACTTGATCGTGCAGGCTATTTTGGCGGCGGATGAGAACGCCCAAGCGGCGCGGATCGGCGTGACAAGCAAGGACGTCGCATTCAATCGGAATCGCCACACAAAACGCCGCCCCAAAGTGGTCGACCCGATGTTGGCGATCATGCGTTTCGATGCTGCCAGTGGAGACCAAGCAGGCAAGCCGATTGCTGTACTCGTCAACTACGCAGCCCACCCGGTGATGACGCAAGGCGAAATTCTAAAATTCTCTGCCGACTACCCTGGCTTTTTGGAAGACAAAGTCGAGAGCGAACTCAACGCCGGTTGCGTCTTCATGCAAGGTGCCGCTGGCGACATGAGTACCAACCCGCCCGCCGGCGTTCATGGTCCGCAAGCTTATGGCGAGTTGCTCGCCGACCACGTTCTCGAAATGGCTGCTGCCACCGAAACGACGGTGCCCGAAAAACCTTCGATCCGGGGACGCGTCGACCGTTTTCGATTCCCATCGCGCGTCGACTACTCGAATCCACTGGTCGTTTTTTCCTATAGCCAAGCCTTTTTTCCGGAACTCATTCGTTGTTTCACCAAAGAGATGCAAAACGGCGTACCGCCTGAACTCAATACGATCTTGCTGAACAAGCAGATCGCTTTGGTCGGCGGCTCAGGCGAATTTTTCTGCAACCACGCCAATCGGTTAAAGGAGCGATCGTATGTCGACCACACGCTCTTTTTTGGCTACTGCAACGACCACTATCTCTATTTCCCAACGATCGAGGCTGTTTCCGAAGGTGGCTACGGTGCCAGTTCGCCAGTTTCTCCGGTGGCCGTCGGTGCCGGCGAGCAGATGATGAACCAAGCGTTAATCAATATCTACACGATGTTAGGAAAAATAGCAGCAGAGACGCCGACACAGCCCGCAACCGAAGAAAAAGGTTCTACGGCTGACGAATTCCCCGTCCGGGTCGATTGCGAAGGCCTATATCCCATCCATCTGCAAGGGGTTTGTCTCGACGAAGAGAAAAACATCTTCTGGAGTTTTACGACTTGGCTCGTCAAAACAGATTCGCACGGAAAGCTCATCAAAAAAATCCCCGTCGACAACCATCACGGCGATCTTTGTTTCGACAACGGAAAAATCTACGTCGCGGTCAACTTGGGCAAGTTCAACGACCCCGCCGGCAACGCCGATTCGTGGGTCTACGTCTACGAGGCAAAAAATCTAAAAGAGCTAGCGCGTCACGAAGTGCAACAAGTCAAATACGGCGCAGGCGGAATCGCCACGCACAACGGGCGATTCTTGGTCGTGGGCGGTTTGCCCCAAGAAATCGAAGAAAACTATCTCTACGAATACGACAGCGAATTCAATTTCCTCAAGCAACACACCTTAGCCAGCGGGCACACAGACGTAGGAATCCAAGGCGCCGCCTATGCCGAAGGAACTTGGTGGTTTGCCTGCTACGGCACGCAACTGCTGACCGCCACAGCCGACTTGCAAATGCAAGGCCGCTACACATTCGATTGCGGCCTAGGAATTGTCGGACTCGGCCAAAATCGTTTTTATGTCGCCCGCGGAAAGTGCGAAAAAGGCAAGGGGTGTCACGGTTATTTGTTACGAGCCGTGCCCAACGACGACTCGGGGCTAAAGGTGCTTGCTGACTGAGGGTTATCACAGTACCTGAACGCCTATTTCAGACCACAGCAGGAGGGTCCAGCGACCGAAACAGGCACTTCAAGGAGGTTTTAGAACGTGCAATAATCCTATGATGGTATGAATGAATGAGCAGATACAAAGCGTGGTTTTTTTGGTATTATCTAAGCTTCGACCAACAACCGTCCCCCTAAGGGCAGGAGGACTGCAAAGACGCGTTTTTAACCGCCAAGGACGCCAAGAGCGACAAGGAAATGCTGGTTATGGATATTTTCTTGGGGTTTTTTCTTGGGGTTTTTTCTTGGCGCTCTTGGCGTTCTTGGCGTTCTTGGCGTTCTTGGCGGTTCACTTGATCCAAAAGCGACTTTGCAATTCTCCCTTCTAGGGATTTCGACACACCACTTTGGGAAATGAAACAATGGCAAATGCAAAACAAGTTTTTCTTGTCGCGAGCGGCGATCTTCGACTCTCGGCGAATCGTGTTTGCTGGCCAGCCCAACAGGCGATGGAAAAACAGCTCGAAGAAGCGATTGCCCCGTTGGGCTACGAACTCGTTCGAGCGCATGCCTACGACGAAGACGCCAAGCACGGATTCATTGCTAGCCAACGCCAAGGGCTTGATGTCTTTCAATCGCTCGACCCTGACGCTCCATTGATCGTTGCCGAAGCGGTCTGGCAGTACTCACATCATGTCTTGCCTGGGCTGACGACCCATCGAGGGCCGATCCTCACGGTGGCAAACTGGTCGGGCCAGTGGCCGGGGCTCGTTGGGATGCTCAACCTGAATGGCTCGCTAACGAAAGCGGGTGTCGGTTATTCGACGTTGTGGAGCGAAAACTTTACCGACGACTATTTTCTTTCGCGCATGAGACAGTGGCTTGAGACAGGCAAGTGCGAACATCTGACCGAGCACGTGGGACCTTTCTCCCAATCTTTGTTGCCCGACGAGTTGCGAGCGATGGGAGCCGAACTCGCTGCGACGCTCGTCCGCGACAAGGCGATCATGGGGATTTTTGACGAAGGCTGCATGGGCATGTTCAACGCCATCATCCCCGACCACTTGCTCAACCCTCTCGGCGTTTTCAAAGAACGCCTTAGCCAATCGGCCTTGTACTACGAAACGACGCAAGTCTCCGACGAAGAAGCGACACAGGTTTTTGAGTGGTACAAAAAGAGTGGTTTTCAGTTTCATTTCGGCGAGAAAGAGGAAGAAGATTTGACCGAGCAGCAAGTCTTACTGCAATGCAAAATGTACATTGCGGCGCTACGGATCGCAGACGACTTTGGCTGCGACACGATCGGCATCCAGTATCAACAAGGCTTGAAGGATTTGCTGCCTGCCTCCGACTTGGTCGAAGGAACGCTCAACAGCAGCGAACGACCGCCTGTGAAGAGCCGTGACGGATCGCGCGAACTCTACCCTGGCAAGCCGTTGCCTCATTTCAACGAAGTCGACGAGTGCGCCGGCTTGGATGCCTTGTTGATCCAACGCGTACATGCAAAGCTCGACCAACCGATCGAAACGACGCTCCATGATCTACGTTGGGGCGATTGGGATCAGACCAAAACAACGGACGAGTACGTTTGGGTCTTTGAAATCTCGGGTTCTGCACCGGCCGAACATCACGAGGGTGGCTGGGCCGGTAGCGAAGGACTTCGCCAACCGCCGATGTTTTTTCCATTGGGAGGATCCTCGCTACGCGGCATCGCGAAACCTGGAGAAGTGGTCTGGTCACGTATTTATATCAGCGAAGGCTGCTTGCATATGGACCTGGGACGAGGGGCGGCGATCGAGCTTCCGCGCGAAGAAACCGAGCGTCGTTGGAATTCGACCACTCCCCAATGGCCGATCATGCACGGCGTGACCTACGGCGTCAGCCGCGACCAGATGATGGCCCGCCATCAAGCCAACCACATCCAAGTTGTTTACGCCACCGACGCCGAAAACGCAGACAAGGCGCTGCTGCTGCGCGCGACGATGGCCGAGCAACTAGGCATCCACGTCCACCTGTGCGGAACACGCAAGTCGGACGGCACTTGGGCTGAAATAAAAACAGCCTAGCCAGGTCACGGCGAAACAAAAGGCGAGCGGCGAAGAACAATTTACCAGCACGTAGCGCAAGCAAGTGGGACGATTGGACTCCCATCGTCTTTTTTTGGGTACTAAGCAGATTGCTGTCACCAGAGACGCTAAGCGGTCCAGTCGGGCGTACCAACAAACGACCGTTTCTTGGGACAGCAGAGAATTTGGCGGCGAGAGCCGATTTTCCCCTGATTTCCAGTCCACCAACTCATCCTTGAAATCAAGGTCTCGATTTGCCGTGGGTTAACTTGCAAAACGGGGCGTCACCCTCGAAAGTGCGTAGGACGATGAAACCGAAGCAGTTTCGGAATCTTCATTCGACAAGGCCAAATATCCATGTACATTGAACAAATGGTTGAATAAGGCGTTAACTATGACTTCTCAAACAAGGAGTTCCTATGGGACGGTTATTACGGCGAACTGGTATAGTTGGGCTTGGTTTACTTCTTGTCGTTGGATTCCTATCCGGTGATGTCCTCTTCCCCAACGTCGTTTACGGTGGTGACCCATACCCTGACAGGGAACTACAGCAACTAATGAAGGAGTTAGGCGTTGCTCGGCGTGAATTCGGTTCCGTCAAGAAGTCTAAAGTTTCCGAAACGGAACTCCAGGCAGCAAGCGACCGTCTTGCTACTGACGAGGAGCGGATTCGACGACGAAGCTTGCAGCTTGCTAAGGAATATCCAAACACGAAGGCAGAGTTGAGTGTTCTTTACTGGGTTGCTGGAAAATGGCCTGAGACCGTGGAAGGCAAGCACGCACTGGAAACGTTGATAAAGGTTTCAGCAACAGCGAATATAGAGCACCTAGGTCAGACGTTTGACGTGATACATGCATCTCGAAAAGAAAGTATGCGTCCACTTGTCCCGGTGCTGCTGCAACGTGAGAGGGAAAATTCCAATCATCCATATGCGGCCAAATTGCTGACTGAAGCATGCTTCTTCTTAGTCACTGACCAGGGTACTGTTGTACCTGACGAGTTCAGTAGAATTGCCGATATTTTCGTCGAACGGCATGCTACTAGCCCCAAGCTCGCCAATTTCTGCGAACTCCTGGGGGGAGGCGAACCGTGGGCCCAGCCGTTCGAATCACATTTGCGACGAATCCTCGATGTTAACGAAGACCGCTATGTACGAGTCTCAGCTCATTTCGCTCTAGCCTCAATCGTCCGTTCTCATGGTGCTAGTCGTCAAGAAGAAGCTCAGGAAATCTACCAAGCATACTTGAAGGATTTTGACGGACAGACCATCTACCTTGCCCAAGGGATTGAGCAGGACAACAGGCAGGAAACGAAGCAAATCCTAAAGATAATGAGCAGGCATGGGATAGGAATGACAGCTCCTGAAACCATTGGAGTTGACCTAGATGGAACCCCACTCTCGCTGAAAGACTATCGTGGCAAGGTCGTACTGGTCTCATTCTGGGCGACTTGGTGCAAACCTTGCATAGATGCGATACCCCATGAACGAGATTTGCTAGAAACATTTGGAGATTCGGACTTTGCCATTTTTGGCGTCAATGCTGACAAGGATATTGAAAAAGCTAAAGCGGCTATCAAAGAACATGATATTTCACATGGAGTTCACTAAGAACGAGGCAGGAAGCGACCTCGCACGCGAATAACTGGACCATCAGAGGCTACCCAACTTTCTACTTACTGGACAAGCAGGGTGTAATTGCACATTCATGGCAGGGGTTGCCTCCCGATACGGAACTAAAGAATTTGATTCACAACTTGATTGACTTAGAGGATGACGGGTAGCGTGGAAGACTGAACAAGGTCTCTTATTTGAGGTCCTGAAATTGTCAGAGTTCGTGGTCCAAGTGCCGTCGGTCACATCGGCCTCTGGTAGAAACGGTTTGAAACTACGACGCACCGGCGTGAAACACCGACGCACCTTAGAGTACATTTCTGCACGATTTTGGGCGTTCTGTCCCTCTTTGCACTTTTGATCTGGTCGTTAGCGTGTATCACGACAGCAATCTGCTTAGTACTCTTTTTTGAGAAGGCAATTTTTTAGCCGCACGTAAAATCGATTTACCGTTGTCGATGTTGCCTGCTAACCCCACATTTTCCACGTTCAAACGGGAAATACTTAAAAAACAGCAGGCTTTAGCAATCCGATTTTGCAGGAAGCGGGGAGAAACTTGCGGTCCACAGGCAGAGTCGGTGTATACTGCACATTCCCTGAGTAGTGAGTCTTCGGAGAACTGAGTCTCGAGAGATTGCCGAGATGAGCAGCAACTTTTTGAATGCGACGAAACCTGTGCAGCGGTGCCTGTTTCTTGTTGGTGCCTGGGGACTTGTTGTGGCGTTTGGTTGGTTGCCTGCGTGGGCAGACGAAACGACGGCAACTCCGATCGATTATCTACGCGATATCAGGCCGATTTTTGCTGAGCACTGTTCCTCTTGTCATGGTCCAGAAGAGCAGGAGAGCGGTCTGCGACTGGACGATCGTGAAAACCTGTTGGTGGGTGGCGATTGGGGCGATCCCACGATTGTGCCGGGCAAGAGCGACGAGAGTTTTTTGATTCGCGTCGTGTCGGGCGAAGAGCCCGATCTCAAAATGCCGCCGGAAGACGAACCACTTACCGCGACGCAAATCGAATTGCTCCGAACGTGGATCGATCAAGGTGCGTCGATGCCGAAGCATGACGCATCCAAGCATCCACAACATTGGTCGCTGCGACCGATCGCTGTTGTCGAGCCTCCCGCGATCGACGATCCCTGGATCGCAAACCCGATCGACGCGTTTGTGCTGACTCGACTGCGTGAAGCAGGACTGGAGCCTTCGTCGCGTGCTGAACCACGAGTACTCACGCGGCGTACCTTTTTGACTTTGCATGGTCTGCCGCCAGCTCAAAAAACGCTGAAGCAAGATAGCGGTACCCATGCAGAATTGGTTGACCACCTACTTCGTTCGCCCCGTTATGGTGAACGCTGGGCTCAGCATTGGCTCGATGTGATTCGTTGGGCTGAGACGACCGGTTACGAGACCAATTTGGCCCGACCGCGCGCCTGGCCTTATCGCGATTGGTTGATCCAGGCATTGAACGACGACATGCCCTACGACCAGTTTATTTTCGAGCAGTTAGCGGGCGATACGATCGGTATCGATGCGGCCTTGGGTTTTCTGGTGGCTGGCCCAGTGAACTTGCCCGGCCAGATAGGCAAGGACGAAGAATCGATGCGGCAAGCCCGACAAGATGCGCTGGACGAAGTCATTCGCACCGTCAGCGGATCGTTCTTGGGGTTGACGATGGGGTGCGCCCGCTGCCATAGCCACAAGTTCGACCCCATCCCTCAGCGCGACTACTACGCATTTCAAGCGATCTTTGCCGGCATCCAATATGGCGAACGTCGGTTGCGTGGAGAGGAAAACGATCGCTGGACGGCTGAGGCCGAGAAAGTGAAAGAAAAGCTGGACGTGGCTCGCAATGGTCTGGAGGCGTTGCGAAGGGAATTAAAATTGCTGCCACCGCTTTCGCCTAACAATCACACCGAGTTTTTCGAGCCGATGCTGGCCGATACGGTGCGAATGGAAATCCAAAGCACGAACCACAGCGGTCGACCGACGCTTTTCGAGTTGGAAATCTGGTCGGCAGGCGAAACTACGAGCAAGAATGTCGCCTTGGCCACAAACGGTGGACAAGCGACCGCTTCGAGCTTCGCCCTCGAAAACCAATCTCGCCATCCCGACAATCTTATCGACGGAATACTGCGGACGGGCGATCGTTTTCCTTGGATTGCCAATTCCGCAGGAGCGGGATGGATTGAAATCAAGTTGGCGCAGGCAGAAACGATCAACCGCATCGTCTGGCAGCGGGCAGAAGAATTCCCGGTCGACTACGATATCAAAGTCCGCAGTCCCAACGGTGACTGGACGACCGTCGCCCACCCGCGCAACCGAATGCTTCATCCCGAAGACACGCGGCCGGCCGACAAGGTTACGCTGGAAGGAGTCGACGAAACAGATGTTGAGAACTTAGTAGCCCAATTGGCTAACGCCCGTAAACTCAACGGGGAGTACAATCGACTCGCCGCAGGGCCGCAGGTGTTTGCCGGAGTTTCGCGACCGGCAGAGCCTTCCTACCGACTGAAACGGGGCGATCCGATGCAGCGGATGGAGCAGGTCGAGCCGAACGTTCCGGGAGTGCTTGGCTCGATCGGGGTTGCGCCCGGGGCCGACGAGTCTGTGCGACGCGTAGCCTTGGCCCGACATTTGGCGAACCCCGAGAACCCTCTGACGGCTCGTGTAATGGTCAATCGTATTTGGCAGCACCATTTTGGCGCTGGGTTGGTACGCACCCCGTCGGACATGGGAAAAATGGGCGAGGAGCCTACGCATCCAGAGTTACTCGATTGGTTGGCGAACGAGTTTGTCCGCAGTGGTTGGTCGGTCAAGGCGTTGCACCGATTGATCCTCTCGTCGAGCACGTTTTGCCAGAGCCACCAACCTCGCCCCGAGGCGCTTTCAGTCGACGCCGACTGCCACATGCTATGGCGTTTTCCGCCACGTCGTTTGGAAGCAGAAGTGTTGCGAGATTCGATTTTACAGGTAAGCGGTAAGCTCAACCTCGATGCTTCGGGTCCAGGGTTCGATTTTTTCAATCAGTCGGGCGGGTTGTCGGACTACGTACCCAAAGAAGAATTTGACGAATCAGGTTGGCGGCGAATGATCTACGCCAAAAAAATTCGTATGCAACAGATCGACGTTTTTGGAGCCTTCGATTGTCCCGATGCAGGACAAATGACGGCCAAGCGAAGTCGTTCGATCACACCCATTCAAGCTCTCAACCTGCTCAACAGCACTTTTGTGAATCGACAAGCAGGCTTTTTTGCTGAACGAGTGCGCGCACTCTCTAGCGGCGATCCCGCGGAGTTAGTGTCGCGTGCCGTAGAACTTGCACTCGGTCGTCCGCCGACCAAAGCCGAAACCCGGCAACTCGCCAGCTTGTGCGAACAACACGGACTCGAACAGGTCGCACGAGTGCTGTTTAATACCAACGAATTTGTTTTCTTGCCGTGATTTTCTTGCAGTGATTTGTCCATGCTAACTCGACGTTCATTTCTGACCAACACCTACGATGGCCTACGTGGCATAGCCTTAGCCTCGTTGCTAGCCGAGGGAGGATTGCTGGCCAAGGACAACGACAACGGCCCGCGCATCGACCAAGCCAATCCCTATGCCACTCGGCCGCCCCTGTTTGAGCCGAAAGCCAAGAACGTGCTGATGGTTTTCTGCTGCGGCGCCTTGAGCCAGGTCGACACCTTCGACTACAAACCAGAACTGATTCGCTACGATGGCAAGCCGTTGCCAGGGAACGAGAACCTCACTTCCTTTCAGGGCGAGAACGGCAATCTAACACGTCCACTATGGCAGTTTCGTCCGCGCGGCGAAGTGGGCAAAATGGTTTCTGATCTGGTTCCGCAGATTGGCAAGCACTCTGACGAAATTTGCTATCTGCATTCGCTCACCACAAAAACCAACACGCACGGGCCGGCTGAAAATATGATGTCGACCGGTTTTACGTTCGACGGATTTCCGAGTATGGGTTCGTGGATTTCCTACGCTCTGGGAACCGAGAATCAAGATCTGCCTTCGTTCGTCGCGATCGAAGACCCGCGCGGCATGCCGCAAGCAGGCCCCAACAACTGGGCGAGCGGCTTTCTCCCCGCCGCGTTTCAGGGAACGCCTTTTAGCACGACGAAACCGATTCGATATCTTACTCCGCCTGGTAATTTGAATGTTGCGTCGGACCGACAAGCTCGTCAGGTGCTGAATCAGCTTAATCAAGATCACTTGGCTCGGTTCCCTGGCGATCAGGCACTCGCGGCGCGAATTGCGAGCTATGAACTGGCCGCTCGAATGCAGATGTCGATTCCTGATGCCGCAGCGGTGGAAAACGAATCGCAACACACGTTGGAGCTCTACGGAGCTGATAGCGCGAACAAAAACAAAGCAGCCTTCGGTCGCAACTGCATACTCGCCCGTCGGCTGATCGAACGTGGCGTACGTTTCGTGCAGCTTTTCAACGGAGCATATGCCTCGGGAGGAAATCTCAACTGGGACGGACATAGTAAACTAAAGCAGCAGTATGACGTCCACGGAGAAATTCTCGATCAGCCCGTGGCCGGTCTATTGGCCGACCTCAAACAGCGAGGCCTGTTGGAATCGACGCTAGTAGTTTTCTGCACCGAATTTGGCCGCATGCCAATGTTTCAGATGGGCACGTATGGACGCGATCACAACCCGAATGGTTTTACGTGTTGGCTAGCTGGTGCCGGAGTGAAAACTCCCTACAGCTACGGCGCGACCGACGAATTTGGTTTCCAATCGACAGAGAATGTCATCTCGGTCCACGATTTCCATGCCACGATTCTGCATTTGCTGGGCCTCGACCACGAGCGGCTAACTTTTTATCACAACGGCATCGAACGCCGGCTTACGAACGTGCATGGTACGGTGATTCGTGAGATTCTAGCGTGAGCAGCCTGATGGAAATCGTTCACAGGGCAACGAGCAGCTATTCGGGAACGATAAACGTTACAGGTCTAATATTGGAGTCTTGGGTAGATTAACTTGTGATAATCTGCTTGCAAGCAAGTCATATCAACTTCGTTTTCAATGATGTCGTTACCGGATTTGCCTAAATTAGACTTGTCCCGTTTAAGGCTCCGCCTTGGGGATGACGCTTTCGACTGCGGCTACGCCACCCGTCTCTCGCAACGCAAAACTCGCCTGATAACCCCTATCAGTCGGACTCTCGATTATTCACCCTGGGAGGATTCTCTGGGCTTACGGTTCTTGTTTCGATTTTCTTTGAACCCTGACTTCACCCGCACATCAAAACAGGGACCAGGATTCGACTTGGTCCGTATATTACTTTCGGAATGATGAATTTTACACTTTTGCCAAGGGTACGAAAACGTTTTTTTCGTGGCAAAACCTCGGTGGGTTTGCCGCACGGGGAAACTCGCAAGTCCTATTGCTACAA
>JAADGD010000304.1 GCA_013152515.1 Planctomycetota bacterium | reverse complement strand
TTTCAAAGCTTACGGGACCCGCGCGTTGAATCGTGAATTCGAGCTGCCGCGATCAGGCAAGTGGTGGACGACCGGCGGCTCGAAGCGCAAACTGCCCGACCGACGAGCGGTCACCGCGGCGATCAACTACGTCTTGAACAAGCAACCAAACCCGTTGGCGATTTGGTCGCCGACGGAATGCGATTTCTGAAGAGCACATTGGCGAGCCGCGAGCGTAAGCGACCAACTGGCGAGCCGCGAGCGTAAGCGACCGGAGGAACCTAAGAATCGCTGATTTCTCCGGGCGCTTACGCTTCCGGCTCGCTTGGTAAACTGGTAAAATCTCCGGATGCCAGCTCCGCAAACTACCGCCAGTACTGGGCCGCCGATTCGGGCGTTGATTGTCGACAACGACGAGGCGCATGCCGAGACGATGGCCGATAGCCTTACGCGCGTTGGCTATCGGTGTACGGTCGCTACAACCGGGGCGGCGGGGGCCGAGCTGCTCGAAAAAGATGCCTTTGAGATCGTCGTTAGCGATCTCAAAATGCCCGATGTGGGCGGGCTGGAGATCTTGGCGAAGTGCAAAGAGGTGCTGCCCGACGCCGAGGTGATTTTGGTGACCGGCCACGGTACGATTCAGTCGGCGGTCGAGGCGATGCAGCAAGGGGCGTTTAATTATTTGCTCAAACCGCTCGATCTCAAACAGTTGCGGGCGGTGGTTGACAACGCTTCGCGCAACCAACATCTTCGCCGGGCAAATGCGGAGCTGAGCCGCCGGCTTGACGAAAAATTTGGCTTCGAGGGGGTCATCGGCAACAGTCCATCGATGCACGAGATGATCGATCGACTGCGGCGGATTGCGCCGACCGATGCGACGGTGCTGATCCAAGGCGATACGGGCACGGGTAAAGAACTCGTCGCGCAGGCGATCCACCAAAACAGTCCCCGCAAGAAACGGCCCTTCGTCGGGCTGAATTGTGCGGCGCTGAGCGAAAATATTTTGGAGAGCGAACTTTTCGGCCACATCAAAGGCGCGTTTACTGACGCGAGCGCCGATCGCGTTGGCAAATTCGAGTTCGCCCACAACGGTACGCTGTTTCTCGACGAAGTGGGTGATATGCCACTGCCCACGCAAATCAAGCTACTGCGGGTGCTGGAAAATAATGAGATCACGCGCGTCGGCTCGAACGAAAGCATCGCGGTCGACGTGCGGATTCTCTCGGCGACCAATCGTGACCTTGAAGACGGCATCGCCGCCGGCACGTTCCGCGAAGACCTGTACCATCGGCTCAAGGTTGTGACGATTCAGTTGCCACGGCTAGCCGATCGTAGCGTTGACATCCCGTTGTTGATCGAACATTTTCAGAAAATGCACAGCAAGCGGCACCACAAAGAAATCAAGAGCATGACGACCGCTGCCCGTCGGCGGCTGATGGCGTTCGACTGGCCGGGCAATGTGCGGCAACTGAAAAACGTGCTGGAGAGCATGGTCGTCGTCGACATAGATGGCGTGCTCGACCTCGACGACCTGCCTGACGATTTATCGCTTAGCGAACACACGGTCACCGACGCCGGTGGCCGCGGGCTGAGCGAACTCGTTGGTAAGCCGCTTTCAGAAGTCGAAGGCATGTTTATCGCGGAAACGCTCGAATTCACCCAAGGCAATCGTGAAGAAGCAGCGAGCATGTTGGGCATCGGGCAACGGACGCTGTATCGAAAGATTAAGGAATATCAACTTTAACTAAGGCTGAAGGCTGAAGGCTGAGCAGGTTTGCTTCAATTTCTTTTCCTCCTTCATCCCTCCGGTCCCTTACGGTCGCGGTTCGCCAGTTTTTCATCCTTCCGCCTTCCTCCTTCACCCTTAAATATGCCTCTCATCCGCCAACTTCCCACTAGTGTTATCAACAAAATCGCGGCCGGCGAGGTCGTTGAGCGGCCTGCGAGTGTGGTGAAGGAGCTGTTGGAAAATTCGCTCGACGCGGGGGCGACGCGCGTGGATGTGGTGATCGAGAAGGGCGGCGCCGAGCTGATTCGCATCACCGATAATGGCTGCGGGATTGCTGCTGATCAGCTCCAACTGGCGGTGGCCAGTCATGCGACGAGCAAAATCGCCGACGCCGACGATTTGTTTCGCGTCGAGACGCTTGGCTTTCGCGGCGAGGCGTTGGCGTCGATCGCCGAGATCAGCCGTTTTGTGCTTCGTAGCCGGCCTGCTGATTGTGAGGCAGGGGCTGAACTGGAAATCGTGGGCGGTAAGGCCGAGCCGATTCGCCCGGTGGGATGTCCGCAGGGGACGTCGATCGAGGTGCGGCAGTTGTTTTTCAATACGCCCGTGCGGCACAAGTTTTTGCGGACCACGCAGACCGAGATGGGACATATTACTGAGGCAGTGACGCGGCTGGCGCTGGCTTATCCGGAGGTGCATTTTACGTTGAATCATGGAGGGCGGTTGGTGCATGATTTGGTGCCGGTGGAAGGGGTGCGCGACCGAGTCGCGACGCTTCATGGGGGAGAGTTGGCAGGGAGCCTGATTGAAATCGAGAGCAATGATGAGGGGATTTCTCTGCATGGGTATGTGGCGAATCCTACGCAAAGCCGTGGCAACAATCGGCTGCAATATCTTTTTTTGAATGGGCGATTCATTCGCGATCGGTCACTGCAACATGCGTTGGGTGAGGCATATCGTGGGCTGCTGCTGACGGGGCGATACCCGATTTGCTTTTTGCATCTAAAAATTTCGCCGGCGATGGTCGATGTGAATGTGCATCCGACCAAGATGGAGGTCCGCTTCCAAGATGGCGGGCGGATTTACAGCCAATTGCTCGGTTCGCTGCGCAGCAAGTTTCTGTCGACCGACCTCGTCGCGCGCGGTTCGGTGCCAACGCAAGCTACCGAAATTACCGCCGACAATGAAATCGCCGCCAGCACGCCCGAGACGAGCGAGCTTTTCGATTGGGCAAAAAATCAGATTAGCTCGACAGGTAATGCGGCGACAGGGTTCCCAGGAGGAATAGGGCCGCAAGCAGGGACAGGCGAACCGTTGGGTTTGCATCCGTTTAAGCCTTTTTCTGATGGTGGAAATTTGCCACCTGCAGAGACTTCACGCAGTACTCGCGTCGATCCCCCCTCGGCCGATTACGTGCCTGCACCGCATGCTTCGTCTCGTGCGCTGCAGATTCATGATCGTTACATTGTCATCGAAAATGAAGAGGGCCTCGAAGTCATTGACCAACATGCTTTGCACGAGCGGATTCTCTACGAACTGTTACGCGACAAAGTCCTCGGCGGCGCTCTCGAACGACAACGGCTGTTGGTGCCCGAGCCGGTCGACCTAGCGAGCGACGAAGCAGCCGTTGTACTAGAAAACCGCGAACTGCTTGCCAAACTGGGTGTCGAGATCGAACCTTTCGGCGGCGAAACGGTATTGGTGTCGGCTTATCCGGCGATGCTGGCGAACTTCAGCCCAGCCGAAGTGGTCAGAGGGCTAGCTGAGCAACTGCAAACCGAAGGGAAAAAACCCGAAGTTCGCGACTTGCTCGACGAATTGATGCACATGATTGCCTGCAAAGCAGCCGTGAAATACGGAGATAGCCTCACGCCCGAAGAAGTCACCGCCTTGCTCGACCAGCGCCACTTGGCCCAAGACCACCACCACTGCCCGCACGGACGCCCGACGACGCTGGTGTTCACGCGAGAGCAGCTCGACCGGCAGTTTAAGCGGATTTGAGGGGTTTGATTCGTTGCCAGAATTCAATCACAATGGAGTGTTCGCGATCAGTAGTCAGCTAGGAAAGAAAGCTGATCACTGACAACTGAACGCTTATTTATCATTTCCCCCTTTTTATAGTTGATACTTCCCATGATTTGTGTTGCCATCGGACGAAGCCGCCATAAGCATATGATGGCCGAGCACCGCCATCTGGCCGAACAAGGTGCTGGCATGGTCGAGTTGCGTTTAGACTACGTGGCCAGCCGCGTGAACATCCGCCGCTTGTTAGCGGAGGCGCCTAAGCAAGATTGTCAGGTGATCATCACCTGTCGTCGCCAAGAGGATGGCGGCAAATGGAGCGGCACCGAGGAGGCGCGGGTCTTGCTGCTGCGCGAAGCAATTGCCGAAGGGGTCGACTACGTTGATCTCGAAGAAGATATTGCGAACTCCATTCCACGTTTTGGAAAAACGAAGCGGATTATCAGCTATCACAATTTTCGCAAGACGCCTGAGAATCTGCGGGAATTGCACGAAGAAATGGCCCAGCACGACCCCGACATTATCAAACTGGCAACAATGGCCAACGATCCGCACGACAACCTGCGGATGCTCGAGACGATGCAAGAAAGCGAAATCCCCACCGTCGGAATGTGCATGGGCGACATCGGCACACCTTCGCGGATTCTTTCGGCGAAATTTGGCTCGCCGTTCACCTACGCGACCTTTCATCACGAGCGCACACTGGCTCCCGGTCAACTAAGTTTCAAACAGATGAACGAGGTCTATCGCTTCGGCAGCATTGGCCCCGACACGGCCGTTTATGGGGTGATTGCCGATCCCGTGGGGCATAGCTTGAGTCCGCACGTTCATAATGCTGCTTTCGAGGCGGCTGGGATTGATGCCGTTTACGTTCCCTTTCGCGTGCCCTCAGACACGCTCGATCAATTCATCAAAGATGCTCCTCGCCTCGGGATTCGCGGCCTGAGCGTGACTATTCCACACAAGGAAGCAATCGCTCGCCACCTGTCCAAAGTCGACCCAGCGGTCAAAAGCATCGCCGCGGTCAACACGGTCGTTTTTGAAGGTTCTGAATTGATTGGATACAACACCGACTTCAATTCGGCGATGTACTGTCTGGAAAATGCGTTAGGCACCGTCGCGGCGAATCCCAGCCCTGTCAAAAACAAACGCGTGCTAGTGCTGGGAGCAGGCGGGGTTGCGCGGCCGATCGTGTACGGCTTGCGCAGCCGTGGAGCGCTCGTAACGATTGCTTCTCGCACTAAGGGGCGGAGCGAGAAACTGGCCAAGTCGTTCGATTGTAAGGCGATCGATTGGGAATCTCGCAATCGGGCTTTATGCGACGTGGTTGTGAATTGCACACCCGTCGGCATGCATCCCAATGTTGATGAATCGCCGCTGAGCAAAAATTCGCTCAAGCCGTCGATGTTGGTATTCGACACGGTCTACAATCCCGAATCGACCTTGCTAATCAAAGAAGCTCGCGAACGCAACTGTCATGTCGCCACAGGTGTCGATATGTTCGAGAAGCAAGCCGAGCTTCAGTTCAAGCTCTTCGCCAAGCAGGACGCTCCCACAGGATTGATGCGTGAAGTTCTCAAAAAAGCGATCGGGCCACTCGGCGGAGGAAGATGATGATTTCGGATTTCAAAATCCAGATTTCAAATTGAAAGGATTGGCGTGTTAGCGCGGTCGGCGACGACCAACACCCCACGGTACGCTCAACAATAATTCTCCTCGCTTCTCCCCTTCACTCCCCACTTATCCACCTCCAACATGCCCAACTCCCCCTCTCCCATCGCACTGATCGGCTACCGCGGCACTGGCAAAACCACCGTCGCAAAATTACTAGCCGAGCAACTGGACTACAACTGGATCGACACGGACGATGAAATCGAGCAGCGCAATGGCAAATCTATCGCGGCAATTTTTGAAGAGTCTGGCGAGCAAGTCTTCCGAGATCTCGAAGCCGAAGTCGTCGCCGATCTTTGCCAGCGTGAACAGACCATCTTGGCCCTGGGCGGTGGGGCCGTTTTGCGTGAGGCCAACCAAAAATGCCTTGCTCAGTGCCAGCAAATCGTCTGGCTGAGGGCCTCTGCCAATACGATCGCCCAGCGGCTCAGCAGCGACCCCATGACCGCAAGTCGGCGTCCTAACCTGACTAATCGCGGCGGTCTGCACGAAATCGAGCAGTTGTTGGCCACGCGAGAGCCAATTTACCGGGCGTGTGCTACGCTTGAGGTCGATACCGAAGGTAAGGATCCCGCCGAGATCGTTGATGAAATTGTGGGGTCTTTATAGCCGCATTGCCACGCAATGCAAGGCGAAGTGGTAAGCGTTTTCTACTTCCCCGTGCGTTGCGTGGCAACGCGGCTAGTTTCCGTTTGCCTACTCACCCACCATGCCTGTGCCCATGTTGCTACAACTGCTGATAGTCTGTCTGGCAGGATTTGGCTTGGGTGCGCTGGTGAACTGGGCCACCTATCGTTTCGCTTGGTTCAACTCCCACGAGATTTCGCCCTGGGGAACTACGCCCGCCGACGCGCCGACGCGCCGCTGGAGCGATCGTATCCCCGTCTTTGGCTGGTTGGGATTGCAACGCGAACATGCCGTGCATGGCAGTGGTTTTTGGATACGCCCACTGCTGATCGAACTAGCGATGGGCGTTGGCCTAGCGATGCTCTATTGGTGGGAAGTCGACCAGCAGCAACTCGTTATTCCGCAAGTCGACGATTGGCTGCGGCTGCCGCTTTTGCCTTTGGCAAATGTCGTACCGACAAGTTGGACGCACGCGACGTTCTTCAACCACGCCCTGCTCATCACATTGATGGCAGCGGCCAGTTTTATTGACATCGATGAGAAAATTATCCCCGACGAAATCACCCTGCCGGGCACTTTGTTGGGCCTGACGTTAGCGACTTTATTGCCGATGGGACTGTTGCCGCATATCGACCTGCGGTCAGCGTCCGAGGTGGTGAGCGCACCGGTCGCCTTGCCTCCTGCTGTTGAATTTCAGCAGGGCTTAACGATGTACGTCGAGCCCGTCACCCTCGCCGCGCCCAATCGTTGGCCCAGTGCCGCCTCCGATTGGCAATACCTCGCACTCGGTCAAGCGTGCTGGTGGCTCTGGTGTTTTGCATTGACCCCGCGCATCTACCGCGGCCGGCGCGGCGTTTGCCGAGGCCTCGCCATTTTGCTGCGTCGCGTCGCCCGCGAACTCACTCGACCTCCGCTTGCTGTCTTCTCCTGGCCCGGCAGCCTCGCTATCGCCGCCGTTTGGTGGTGGGGCGGCCCTGCCTGGCTCGGCCTGCTCACGTCACTTTTCGGCCTCGCCGTTAGCGGTGGCTTGGTGTGGGGTGTGCGAATCGCTGGCACCGCCGCTTTGAAACGCGAAGCAATGGGTTTTGGCGACGTGACGCTGATGATGATGGTCGGCACCTTTCTTGGCTGGCAGGCGGGCATCATAATTTTCTTTATTGCGCCGTTTGCCGGCTTGATCGTCGGCATCGCGCAATTCGTTTCCAAAAGTGACGATGTGATTCCCTACGGGCCATTCTTGTGCTTGGGTGCGCTCTTCGTGATGGTGCGATGGGCCGACGTTTGGAACCGTAGCCAATTCGCCTTCCAAGCCGGCTGGCTGGTGCCGTTGGTGTTGATCGTATGTATCGTGTTACTCGGGCTGATGCTGGCGGTATGGCAGCAGATCAAACAAAGACTGCTTTGACTATAAACACTTCTTCCTTCGACATTCCTTGTTCGATATTGGATATTCAAAACAACCAGGATCGAATATCGAATGTCGAACAAGGAATATCGAAGGCAGAAGGAAAGGGCAACTATGCATAATCCACTATGGCAAACAATCACCGATTGGCAAAGCGGCCAAGAAACCCTCCTCCTCCGACGTTACGGCATCATCGAAACCTCCGCCGGCAAACTGGTCGCGATCCACCTGCGCCCCTGGCCCAAGCTGCTCGCCTGGCCCGAAGTTTTGCCCGTCGGCCCCGCCTATCACGCCCGCGGTCAAGCCGACCGTTGTTTGCTCTATTACAATCAGCCGCGTAGCTGCCCAAACTTCTTGGCAGTCAAGTACGTCGTCACGACCACAGCTACCCCATACGCGACATTCATTGCCGCATTCGCCACGCTCGACGCGATCGCCGAACTCAAACAGACCGACGCCCTGCTCTGCGACGCCTTCAACCAGCGTCTCTCGAACCGCCTACTCAAACGCCACGGCTGGGAACCCCACAAACCGCAACGCTGGCACCGCAATTTCATCAAGCGATTTTACGGGGAATATCCTGATGTGAAGTCGCCGTTATCAGAGCAATCGAATAGCCGCAGAAGCATTCCTGCTCTTGAAAAAATTTAGCCGCAGATGAACGCCGATAGACGCAGATGTTTTTCTTCGTTCCCACCATCTGCGTCTATCGGCGTTCATCTGCGGCTAAATTTTTTCAAGAGCAGGAGTGCTTCTGCGGCTATTCCATTGCTCTGATAACGGCGACATCACCTCAGGATATTCCCCGTAAAAGCGCTTGATAAAATTGCGGTGCCAGCGCTGTGGTTTGTGGGGCACCCA
>JAADGD010000180.1 GCA_013152515.1 Planctomycetota bacterium | reverse complement strand
ATTTTGCTAACTGCTCGGTTTTTCAAATTTATTTTCTTCGGTTACAATACTCGTACTGTCAACGGTCACTCGTGTTGGTCCGCAAAACCCGCTGATCACAACCGTTCTGCCACTCAATCAACTCGTAGCACTTGAAGGCTCTATCGATTGGCGGTTCGCATTCTCCAATTCGTTCTCCTCTTGGTGACGTCGTGGTGCGTCATGACGTTCACTCACGAGACGGGACACATCCTCGGTGGATGGCTTGGTGGCGGTGCGCTCAAGAGCGCTGACCTCCTCCCATGGCACCTGCCTTACAGCATCTTTGACCCTGACCCGAAACCCTTGGTAACGCTGTGGTGTGGGCCAGTCGTTGGTGTCGTTGTTCCGCTTGGATTGGCCTTGCTCATTCGCCGAAACTGGATGTGGTTCATCGCTCACTTCTGTGTACTTGCCAATGGTGTTTACCTCGCAACGGCGTGGGGGTCCGGCGATCAATACCTCGACACATCGAAACTCTTGGAACATGGTGCCCATCCGCTCACGATTGCAATATACTGCGTACTAACGATTGGCTTCGGTTACGTCGGCTTTCGACGATCATGCGTCCGTGTGTTGGCAGAACGCCTACACAAATCAGAAAACACCGATTCGGATAGCAACCTTGAATCGCCACAGGTCATAGCGAGATAGCTCGGGTCCACGACTGCTGTCAGCATACCGTGGCGAATTGCCAAGGGCACAGCCCTGACACATAACCGCAAAAAAGGCCCTTTCCACTTTGCTGCGCTACTGCCCTTGGTGGTCAATCGTCTGATTCGCTGTATGGGAGAATGGGGTTTCACGGTATGTTAGTAGGGCTAAGTCGCGAGCGGCGGACTACTGAAATTATCCTGGCGAAACAACAATAATAATGACAAAAATTACTTTTCATGGGGCGGCTCGGACCGTCACGGGCTCGAAATATCTGCTTGAGGCGGGCGACGCGCGCGTGCTGATTGATTGCGGCATGTTTCAGGGGCTCAAGAAACTGCGGCTGCGGAATTGGGATCCGACGCCCTTCGACGTTAATTCGCTCGACGCGGTCGTGTTGACGCATGCCCATCTCGACCATACCGGTTTTTTGCCGCGTGTGGTGAAAGAAGGATTTCAGCACAAAATCTTTTGCTCGCCGGCCACGGCAAAATTGGCGGAGCTGATCTTGCTCGACTCGGCGAAGATTCAAGAGTACGACGCGAAGTACGCCAATAAAAAAGGATTTTCCAAACACAAGCCCGCGCTGCCGCTCTACGATGGCCAAGACGTGCAGCAGACGCTCAAACAGTTTCGCGAAACGCCGCGTGGCAAATGGTTTTCGCCGGCCGAGCCGATATGGATGCGTTTTCACGATGCGGGGCATTTACTCGGCTCGAATATGATTGAGGTCGAGATTCGCAATCAAGATCCGCCACTGAAAATTCTATTCTCCGGCGACGTGGGGCGTTACGATGGCCCACTTTACCATGACCCTTCACCGCCGACGGCGTGCGACTATCTCATCTGCGAAAGCACCTATGGCAATCGCGATCATCCCGAAACCGATCTGCTTGGCGCGCTCGAAGGCGTAGTCAACCGGTCGATCGAGCGGGGTGGCGTGATGTTGATGGCATCGTTTGCGATCGGTCGCGCGCAACAGTTAATCTACTTGTTGCAAGTGTTGAAGAAAGAAAAACGCATTCCCGACCTGCCGATTTATCTCGATAGCCCGATGTCGTGCAACGCCACCACCATTTACAAAGAACACGGAGACGACCACGACCTGAGCGAGGGCGAACTCGACGATCGCCAAGTGCTGGGCGGGCCGAGTGTGCATCTTTGTCGTTCGGCGGATGAATCGAAGGCGCTCAACCACTTGAAGGGATCGGCGATCATTATTGCCAGCAGTGGCATGATGACTGGCGGACGAATTGTGCATCATCTCAAGCAGCGCTTGCCCGATAAGAAAACAACGGTCGTGTTGGGCGGCTACATGGCGATCGGCACGCGCGGCAGACGGATCCAAGAAGGCGCCGAGACCATTCGGATGCACGGCATGGATATTCCGGTGAACGCGGCGATCGAAAAAGTGCCAGGCCTCAGCGGTCATGCTGATCGCAGCGGGCTGTTACGCTGGCTGCAAGATTTGCCCGACCCGCGTAAAGTATTTCTCACGCACGGCGAGCCCGACAGTGCAGAGGCATTGGCCGACGAGCTGAGCGGTTCGCGCGCGTGGGACGTCCATGTCCCCGATCTGGGCGAGACGCATGAACTGACGTAGTGTTTCCATAGAAATCCGAGGGAGTGCCGCTGTAGCCCGTCCCTACCAATAACCATTGCTAACAAGGTAAACTTCTCTAACATGAAAAACGAAAAAGACGTCGAACGCAATCGTCAAGCTATCTTAGAATCGCACAGCTATCGGCTTGCCGAGCTAGATATCGATTTTCTTGGCCGTGGAGAACAGCGGCCTGTACGGATGCAATTGGAGCTGCAGAAAACAGAAACATTGCTGCGTGAGAACAACATTACCTCGACGATCGTCGTCTTTGGTGGCACACAAGTCGTTCCCCTAGACCTAGCCGAAGCCCGTCTGGCGGGAGCAAAACGGCACTTGGCAAAGAATCCCAAGAACTCGCGTGCCGAGCGCGCGGTGGAGCGTGCGGAGAGCGTCTTGGCGAAGGCGCCGTTTTATGACGCGGCTCGAGAGTTCGGTCGTTTGGTATCGTCGACCTGCCAGATCAATGGCGAGTGCGATTTTGTCATCGCGACCGGTGGCGGGCCCGGCATCATGGAAGCCGCCAACCGAGGTGCTTTTGAAGTAGGGGGCAAAAGCATCGGCTTCAATATCGAATTGCCTCATGAGCAAGAACCCAACCCGTACATCACGCCTGAGCTTTGCTTTCAATTCAGCTATTTTGCATTACGCAAATTTCATTTTGTCTTGCGAGCTGCCGCGTTAGTCGTTTTCCCCGGTGGGTTTGGCACGCTGGACGAATTGTTTAACACGCTCACGCTTCGTCAGACGGGACGCATGCAAGATATCCCGATCATTCTGTACGGTGAAAAATATTGGACCAACTTGATCAATTTCCAGGGATTTGCCGACGAAGGAGTCATTGCCGACGAGCATCTCGACCTCATTAACTTCGCCGACACGCCTGCGGAAGCGTGGAACATTATCTCTGAGTTTCACCATCTGAGTTAGGAATCTCAACAGGAACCCCTTTTCGCTAACAAGACTCTAGCAAGACGGTGGTAGAAAAAATGGACGAACAAGAACTTCTCGAAAAATTGAAACTGATCGGGGCACTTTGGGCGGGTGCGACCACCCCGGGCGAACGCAATGCCGCATTCAATGCAGCGCAGCGCGTTCAAGCGAGGATTGATGCCGCCCAGAAAGAGGCTTCGCAGGAAGAAGAATATCAATTCAGCATGATCGACGGTTGGTCGCGGAAGCTTTTTGTCGCGATGGCGCGACGTCATGGGCTCGAGCCTTACCGCTATCCACGCCAACGCCGGACGACCGTCATGCTACGCGTTGAGAAACAGTTCCTCGATCAAACACTTTGGCCGGAGTTCAAAGAGTTGGACGATACGTTGTGCGAATATCTTTCTGCGGTGACCGACCGCGTGATCGCCAACACGGTCAAGGCGGACAGTAGCGAAGCGGAAGTTCGTCAAGAAACATTGTTGCTCGAAAAGTAGAGTGAGGAGTTGCCTAGCATATCGGGTGGCTAAGGCGCTGCTGAGGTAGACCGGTTCACTCGAAAATGTCGCACAGGCAGCGTTTTTTTGGCCAGAATCGATTTTGCTACAGACGACATCCACGACAGTCGCGACCGGCCGTTAGTTCTTTGCTGCCAACGGCTTACGTCATGCAACATTGCTTTCTGAGAGCCTCTCAGCAACTCGGATCTCCATTCGGCTGTCAGGCGAACTTGCAAGACTATTGCTTGGCGGCATAATAACTAGTCCTACAAGCATGCTGTGATATTTGGCGACTGTCACTTCGACAGCCCTATCCCTGCAAAGCTTCCCGCCCCATTTTCTTAGCCGTTTGGTGAATTCAGAACATTCATTCGACCTGCTTCGATTCCTCAACGACTTCCAGGTGAACCATGCCTTCCTTGAAATCTTTTTGCTTTTCAGCGCTGTCACTTTTGATGCTGAATAGCACAGCCTTCGCCCAAGAGAAGGCCCCGGTTGCAGCCGAAGCGACACCCAAGCAATCCGAGACAGCGCCGGTCGAGACGTTTGCTCTTCCCGAAACCATAGATGACTTTGAACAATTGATCGCTTTTGTTGAAGAGATTGACAGTCTTGAACCCACGGGCAGCGGCGAGCGAGAAATGATCGCTCATCAGCGCAAAGTCGCGCGAACAGTCGTGGCTGCGGCAGAGACTCTTTTTGCAAAAAAAATCAGCGACGAAGACGCCATGCAAAGTGTCTATTTCAAGCTACAAGGTTTGCATATCTTGCAGGAATTGGATGAGCCGAAGGCAAGCGAGTTGCTTGTCAAGGCGATTGAAGTCGCTCTGGCTGACAAGCGTTCTGACGTACGAGCGGTCGGCACCAAGTTTATGGTTGAGTCAGGTTTTGCTCAATGGGATACCTGGGACGAGGAAGAAAAAGCGGGACTGATCGACAGAATCATCCAGGTCGTTTCCTCGAGCGAACCCGAAGGAAGTCAGGTCGATCTCGTCATGAAGGTCGTTGGATTCTTGAGCCAAAAGAACAGCGAAGTCTATGCTCGTCAGCTTTTGTCAAAGTTGATGCCTCATTTTCAAAGCAGCCAGGATCCGCAGATTCAGCAAATGCTGACATTGCTCGAGGGTATCGAACGCCGCATGAATCTTCCGGGTGGCACAATGAAGCTGAGTGGCACATTGCTCGATGGATCGGAACTAGATTGGGCTTCTTATCGAGGTAAAGTTGTGCTGGTCGATTTTTCGGCGACTTGGTGTCCGCCCTGCCGGGCAGAAGTCCCCCATGTGCTAAAGATGTATCAGGACTATCACGACAAAGGCTTCGAGGTACTCGGAATCAGCCTCGACAAAAGCCCCGAGGAAGCCGAAGCGTATATCGAGCAAATGAAAATCCCCTGGCCCACGATGTTCAGCAAAAACCCAGCAGAGCGTTTTTGGAAGCATCCGATGGCGGTTTACTACGGGGTGACGGGGATCCCGCTAGCGATTCTCGTCGATCGTGACGGAAAAGTCGTCCATCTGCTTGCCCGAGGCGAAAACTTGAGCCGTGAACTGCGGCGACTGTTGGGCGAGCCGGTCGCGCGGTCGCAGCAGCGGACCGATGCGCTGGTGCAGCAGGTTTCTAATCCTCCGGCCAGCAACAAATAGTGTCCTGGACAATAGCGTCCTGGCAAATAGCAAATAGCGTCGAAGCTGCTTTTCTGACGATCTTCTCTGGGCCTTTGCGCGCATTGTACACATGCTAAACTATCTGTTTCAAGAAACTCTTCCTTATCAGTTTTCAGGAAACAGCGCAACATGGCTTTGGAAAAATTGAATGTCTGTCTGATCGGTTACAAGTTCATGGGGAAGGCCCATAGTCAGGCGTGGCGGACGGTCGGGCGGTTTTTTGACCCCGACGCACAGCCTGTCATGAAAGTGGTTTGCGGTCGTGATGCAGAGGCGATCGCCAAGTTTGCTGAGCGCTGGGGCTGGGAAGATGCATCCGCCGATTGGCAGACAACGGTTCGACGCGACGACGTAGATGTGGTCGACATCGCCGCGCCAGGCAGTGTCCATTGCGAGATCGCCATCGCCGCGGCCGAAGCAGGGAAGCACGTCTTCTGTGAAAAACCGTTGACATTTACGGTCGCAGACAGCAAGAAAATGCTGGCGGCTGTGCGCAAGGCGGGCGTGAAGCACATGGTCAACTTTAATTATCGTCGCTGCCCGGCGGTATCGCTCGCGAAGCAGATGATCGAGGCAGGCGAAATCGGCGAGGTTCGACACGTCCGCTGCACTTACCTCCAGGATTGGTTGGTCGACCCCGATTTCCCGATGAACTGGCGATTGCGAAAAGATGCGGCTGGCTCGGGCGCGCATGGCGACTTGGGTGCGCATTCGATCGATCTCGCGCGATTCTTGGCCGGCGAGATTGCCGAAGTCGTTGGCATGACTAAAACCTTTATCACCGAACGCCCCGCCGAGGGAACCTCCGATGGGCTGACTGCCGTCGCTGGCGAAGGAACCGAGCAAGTCACGGTCGACGATTGTTCGATGTTTCTCGCCCAGTTTGCCAATGGTGCGACGGGCACTTTCGAGGCGACTCGGTTGGCTCCGGGGCGGAAGAACCATAATCGTTTCGAAATCAACGGTAGCAAAGGCTCGCTCGTCTGGTGCTTCGAAGACTTGAATATGCTGGAGTTTTATTCGACGTCTGATCCTAGCACGCAACAAGGATTCCGCCGCATCATGGCGACCGAGGGCGAGCATCCGTATGCTGGTAACTGGTGGCCGCCGGGACATATGCTCGGTTACGAACACAGTTTTACGCACGCGGCTTACGATCTCACGCAGTCGATCGCCAACGATCAGCCGTGTGCGCCCGATTTCCACGATGGGGCTCAGTGCGTGGCCGTGTTGGAAGCGGTTGATCACTCGCAAGAATCGAAAAGTTGGACCGATGTAGAAATCATTAAATAAGTATCGCTAAGCGGCGAGCCGCTTGCGGCTTAGCGCGAAATTTTCTTACACCCATTCCACGGAAACCATCATGCAAAAAATCAACGCAGGAATCATCGGCACCGGATTCATTGGCCCCGCCCACGTCGAAGCACTTCGCCGGTTGGGAACCGTCGAGGTCGCCGCTGTTGCCGAACGCGACGCCGATCTCGCGCAGGCCAAAGCCGACGAGCTTTCGATCCCGAAATCGTACGGCGATTATCGCCAACTGCTGGCCGATCCCGACATCCAGGTCGTGCATAATTGCACGCCCAACCATCTTCACTTCGAGGTGAACCGCGACATTTTGGCCGCTGGCAAGCATGTCGTCTCCGAAAAGCCGCTGGCAATGAATTCCACCGAGTCGCGCGAACTCGTGAAACTGGCCGAGAAGGCGGGCGTCGTTCATGCGATCGATTTTAATTACCGCTACATGCCGCTTGTGCAACAGGCACGCTTGATGTGCCAAGAGAAAAACGATGTTGGCCGTGTGTTGGCCGTTCATGGTTCGTACTTGCAAGATTGGCTGCACAAAGAAACCGACTGGAACTGGCGGCTCGTGCCCGAAATGAGTGGCGAATCGCGTGCGATGGCCGACATCGGTTCGCATTGGTGCGATCTCATTCAGTTCGTCACGGGGCTAAAAATCGTACGGGTGATGGCCGACTTGGTGACAATTCATCCGACGCGCAAGCGTCCCAAGGTCGAAGTGGAAACCTACGACGGCAAAGTTCTCAAGCCCGAAGACCTGGAAGACGTGCCGATCAAGACGGAGGACTATGGATCGATACTCTTGGAGTTTGATTCAGGCGCGCACGGCGTGCTGACGATCAACCAGTGTGCTGCGGGACGCAAGAACCGCCTCTATTACGAAATCGACGGTAGCGAATGTGCGCTCTCCTGGGACCAAGAACAGCCCAACGAATTGTGGATCGGCCGCCGTGACGGGCCCAACCAAACGCTCATGAAAGATCCCAGCCTGCTGTACGAAGAAGCACGCGACTACGCCCACTACCCCGGCGGACATAACGAAGCGTACCCCGACGGCCCTAAAAACCTGTTCCGCAACGTCTACGGTTTTATTGCGGGCAATCGCCCCGGCGGCGACTTTGCGACGTTTGTCGACGGGCACAACGAAATCGCGATCTGCGATGCGGTACTCGCAAGCAGCAAGGCGAAGCAGTGGGTCGATGTGGAATATTGATGCAATGGGTTTTTGAAGGGCGATTTGGTGAATCCTTGCCTGATAGGGTAGGATAGAGGTATGGCTACCGTAGACTTTCCAAAATGCACAGAGTTGATTGAGGTGCCTCCTTCGGCGTACACACTCGAAGGGTTCACACAATGGACCTACTCGGAAAGTTTTCCCGAGCGAGGGAGGATTACGTTTATCAACGGCAGGATCATTATCGACATGAGTCCAGAAAGATATGAGTCGCACAATAAAATTAAGTCTACAATTAGCCGCGTCATCGATACGATAGTTGACGAAGAAGATCTTGGAGAATTCTATACTGACGGGGCAAGATTTAAGAACGATGAGGGGGCCATCTCGAACGAACCCGATGCCATGTTCGCTTCTTGGGAAACTTTGGAGAGCACGCCCCTCCACCGCTTGAGGTAGTCGAAGAGGGCAAGCACATCGATCTCTACGGCACGCCTGACTGGGTTTGCGAAGTGGTGAGCGACTCCTCGGTCAAAAAAGACACCAAGAGGCTTCGTCAAGCTTATCACAAGGCGGGCATCCCGGAATACTGGCTGATCGACGCCCGTGGCGAAGAGATCGATTTCCGGATTCTCGTTTGGCAGGAAGGTGGCTATGTCGAAGCCGAAGATATTGACGGTTGGCGACGGTCGCCTGTATTCGACTGCCAGTTTCAACTCACTCGCAGTCGCAACCGTGTGGGGAACTGGCGTTATGATCTGAGTAGACGCTAGCTTTAACTGGCAATGAACTTTGCTATTTTTCGCCCGGTGCTACTCAGCGGCAAATCTCTTAGCTCTTTCATCGCACACCAACGCAGCGTTTTGCCGACCGTGCGTTTCAATTTGCCGGACGTGTAATTTGCTTCGTAACAGTCGAGCGTGATGCGGTAACGAGTCACCCCGTGCTTGATAGTTTTGAGCAAACCGCCTGGCTTGATCGTCACTCCAGTTTGTTCTTGGACCTTAGCAACCAGCTCGTCGTGTACGAACAGTGGTCCTTCGCTATCGAGGGCAAACCGCGGAAAATCCCACAGGCCGGCCCAGCGTTCGTTTTCGCCGCACTGTCGCAGAAGCACTTTGCCTTTTTTGTAGACGACGACAGCTGCCTCGTTGACGTCGGTAAAATTTACTTTTTTGGTTGATAACGGAATCGACTCTTGCGCACCAGTTTCGTTGGCCACACAAAGCGAAGCCACGGGGCATTCTTCGCAAAGCGGATTGCTCGGTTTGCAGACAAGCGACCCAAGTTCCATCAACGCTTGATTGAAATTGGCGATTTTCTTGCGCGGCAATACTTCCTCGGCCGTCTGCCACAACACTTTTTGCCCGGCGGATTTCGTAGGGGCCTCGCGATAGCCAATCAAACGTGCAAACAGACGGATCGTGTTTGCCTCCAGAATCGGCGCCCGCTCGTCAAACGCGATCGACACGATTGCCCCTGCCGTGTAGCGACCGATGCCCGGCAGTGTTTGTAACGTCGCCACGTCACGCGGAAACCGCCCGCCATGTTCGTCAACAATTTGCTGCGCCGCCGCGTGCAGACCACGTGCGCGGCGGTAGTAGCCCAAACCTTCCCACAGTCGCAAGACTTCTTGCTCGTCAGCGACGGCCAGTTTTTTGACGGTCGGAAACGCCTTCATGAAACGCTGGAAATAGGCTTTGACCGTCTCGACTTGCGTCTGTTGCAGCATCACTTCGCTGACCCAAACGCGGTAGGGATTGCTTGATTTGCGCCACGGCAAATCGCGGGCATGTTTGGCGTACCACGTGAGGAGACGCCGGCGGAAACTTTGTTTCCATTGGGGAGTTAGCGAAGTTAGCGTCGGCGGCAACGTTCGCGTCGGCGGCAACGACGAATAAGTACGTTGACTGCTGGGGGTCGTAGGATGGAGCATTTATTTGTTCGAGATTCGGCGTTGCCACCGACGCTAACGACGATTTTTCGTAACCGTTCACGCGAGGGGGAAAATTAGCCACGGATGAACACAGATAAACACCGATTTCCTGGAGGGATTCGGAGCTTTTCCGCTACTTCTTTCTTTTCAGCAATCGAATTCGGCTAATAAACCCTTTCCTCATCTGCGTTTATCCGTGTTACTAACGGTCAAAATCTTCGCACCGAACAAAGATTTTAGGGGGATCCAATAAAAAAGACTCACGCAAAGGCGCTAAGCCGCAAAGAAAGGGTCCCATCGCTATTCGAGGTTAAATCGCGATCTCCGAGTCCCATGAAGAGG
>JAADGD010000158.1 GCA_013152515.1 Planctomycetota bacterium | reverse complement strand
AAGAGCGAAAAGGGTATGGAGGAGAAGGAGGAGAAGCAGGAGGGTACGGAGAGAAGGGAAGAGAGGACGGAGTGGGGGATGCTCCTTCAGAACCTAAGAGGAAACAGTCAAAGCAGAAACAGCCCAAACCGTCTGACGCTGCCAAAAGTGAACATGCCGGATTAAAAGAAACAGCCAGGAAGATTATTCGTGACCTACCACCCGAAGGACGACGAATCTACGAAACAACATTTGGTCCTGTCGCGCGCAGGCTGCTGAAGCAGTCGCTCGAGCTTGGTGACATTCAACAACTTCGACAAATAACCCAACGCTATTTTTACACACCCGCTGGACACGAGGCGGCGCTGCTCTTTGCGCAGCACGAAGCAGACCAAGGGCGGCATTTGACGGCGGCCTTAACCTATCAGCAGTTGTTAGAAACTGCTGAGGCCGTGGAACGTTTCCAACCGCAATTGTCGGTATTAGCAGCGACCAGTTGGTTGGCGGCAGGCCATCGTGATCGTGCCGCAAGAGTTTTGCAGAGTCTCAGCGAACGAGGAGTTCGCCGTGTTCAGCTTTCGGGGCAAGACTCTCTGGTGCAGGCCGCTCCGAACGGCATGGTCGATTGGTTGACGCAAACGGTCGGTGTTCCTGTGAGTCAAGATGTTGCTGCCGTAAGTCAGTGGCTCACGGCGCGCGGTAATCCTGCACGCAACGGTCATGCAGAGGGAGGTTTGCCCCACTTACGCGTGCGTTGGCAGGTGCGTTTGTTGGAGCATCACAAGTTGGAGGCCATCGAGCAAGAGATGGCGGGTATGCTCGCACGGCAAGAGAAGTCGAGATTGCCTGCTGCCACGCCCTTGGCAGTGGGCGATTATGTGATCACTCGCTCAGTGCATGGCTTGATAGCGATAGATTTCAAGACGGGAAAGCGCATTTGGCAAGCCCAACCACAACAGGCTGCGTTGCTACATGATTTGATGGACGTTAGCGGACGTTTGAACGATAATGCCAACGGAAACAGAAACGGAAACAACCTCGAGTCAGCTCAGTCTTTTTCCCGCCTGATTTGGGAAGATTATCTCTACAATACGACCAGCAGCGATGGCAAGCGTGTCTACGTGATTCGCGATCTCGCGTTGCCCAAGTTGGACCGTTCTCGGTCGGTTCGTTTTATGGGGCAAATGCCCGTTGAGCGTCAGGACGACGATACAAACCGACTTTGTGCCTACGATTTACCGACTCAAGGCAAGCTGGTCTGGGAGATTGATGGAGCGGCTCGTAGCGACGAACTCAAGGGGGCATTCTTTCTCGGTGCTCCTGTCACGGTGGGGCAGTCGCTCTACTGCTTAGCGGAACTCAAGAGCGAAACGGCCATTTACCTTGTCGCTCTCGACCGCAGGACTGGCGACCTGCGATGGCGTCAACAACTGGCTGATTTAGAAACGGGCATCGGCCGTGATATCAAACGCCGGCTTCAAGCATCGATGCCTTCCTACGACGGAGGCATGTTGGTTTGCCCCACGGGCGCTGGTGTCGTGGTCGGTGTAGACCTAGCCAAACAAGCTTTGGCATGGGCCTACCGCTATCAACCGGTGGGGCGGCTTACTCAGCGTCAGAGGATGTTGGAGGGCTATGCGTTGAAAGCCAAACGGCAATGGGTCCACTCGGTGCCGGTGATTGCCGACGGACGGATTTTGCTGACGCCTCCAGAATCGAACCAACTGCATTGCCTCGACCTGCTCACGGGCAGGTTGATCTGGAAACAGCCTCGCGGAGACTCGCTCTTCTTGGCTGGCGTCGAGTTTCTTGATGGAGTCGGCTCCTCCGAGGGAGATCAGGAGGGCCGCGTCCTGCTTGTTGGGAATCGTAAAATAACGGCATTACGTCTTGCCGATGGCAAGCCTGCTTGGTCGTCTGAGAATATGAATTTGCCCGACGATGGTATCCCGACCGGGAGCGGTTTTTTCAGTAAGGGTCAATATTTTTTACCTTTGTCGAATGCACAGGTAATCGCCGTGGATGTCGCGACAGGCAAAATGGTCGCCCATGCAAGTTCGCGCGATGGGCAGCAGCTTGGCAATTTAATTTGCTATCGGGGAGCGGTGATTTCTCAAACTGGGCGCTATTTGGATTGCTTCGAGCAGGTCGATGTCTTGCGTGAGGAGTCTGAGCGACGACTAGTTACCAGCCCTACCGACTTTGAAGCGTTGCGCACGCTGGGCGAAATTGCTTATAACGAGGGCCAGCTCTCTCGAGCGGTCGAGTTGCTTAGCAAGGCTTACGAATCGGAGCCCGATGATATTCGTACTCGCGAGGTACTCGGCGAGGCCTTGGTCGCGGCGCTGGATGAAGAATTTGCCGAGTATCGAACGTACTTGCCGTTGTTAGCGCAGATTCAGCAGGGATCTGCCGAAGAGCGGTTTACGTTGATGCGTTTGCAGTCGCAAGGTCTGCTGGAGCTTGGGCGGGCTGCCGAGGCTTTTGAGGTCTGTCTCAAAGCTTACGACGAGTTAGCATTGCTAGAGACCGAGCTTTCGATTGGCCGAGAACATCATGTCAGCGGCGAACGCTGGTTGGCAGCGCAGGTCGCAGCAGCTTGGACGTCTGCTAGCCAGGACCAACGAGAGCAAATCACCGAGCAATTTGGGCCGCTGTTAGAACAGACAAGGCAAGTCGCAGACACAAGCGTCTGGCGGTCGTTTTACGACTGTTTTGGATCGCTAGAGTCGACGGAATCACTGGGAATCGAACTCGCCACCGAATATCTTGCTCAAGGCGAGTTGCTCGCCTCGCAGCAGCTCTTGTTGAAATTGATCGAGTCCGCAAATCCGAATGTGCGTCGGGCTGCGATCGCCAACAGCTCGCGTCTGTTGCACAAAGCGGGGAAACCTTTTTTAGCCGTGACCTACGATCAGCAGTTACGGAGTGCGTTGGCCGAGGCTGAGTGCTTGCCTGGAATGACCGGCCTGCAATGTTTGGCAGAGTGGGCTTCTGCGGAGGATAGCATTCAGCCGAGTTGGCCGTATGGACGTGTGGACTTATCTGTAGAAGAATCGAAAGCTACGGGTGGAGCCCAAAGAGGTAGTATTCCGCGTTCTGGGATCTATCTCGAACGGAGTGACGCGGTACTGGGTAACTGTAACGTAACACTTTTGGGTGTGGTATCTGGACACAACCGTGTCCTCACCGTACGAGATAGCTTCGGTCGCGATTTTTTTCAGGCGAAGCTTGATCAAGGCACTCAGCGGATGATGAATGTGCCAGGGAGCGTTTATGGCGTTTCTCGCGGCAATCTATTAGTGGTTTCACTCGGTCGCCAGATCGTGGCTTACGACACTTTGTCCTCCAGTGGCCAAGCATTGTGGCGCATGAATACCACGAGTAATTTGATGTACCTTCATCAACGTGGACTCAATCGACATAACACTAGGCTGCAAGGAAGACTCGGCAGACTTCGCTCAAATCGACCCCAGAATAATGGCAATTGGTTAGGGCTGATCGGGCCGATCTCTCGCGACAGTTGCGTCTTCCAGATCGAGCAACGGTTGGTCTGCGTGGATGTATTGAGTGGAGAAATCAAGTGGTCGCAAGACAAGCTTCCCCTAGGCTGCGATCTTTACGGCGACGAGGAGTATGTGTTTGCTGTGCCCAAGAACACGAAGCACGCTTTGGTGTTTAGTACGGTCGATGGTCGTCGCTTAGGCGAGACGGCACACAACTTGCCGGCTTGGAAAGAACAGTTGGCGACCGTGGGCCGGCAGGTCGTTCGCTGGCGGAAGCGAGCTGATCGACGTTGGGAACTTTCCTCGATCGATTCGTTGCAGAGTGAAGTGTTGTGGAAACATGACTTCGAGAAAAACTCGCTCGTCGATGTGGCGCAAAACCGTTATGCTGCCATTGTGGGGCCGACGGGACATTGCACGATCCTCGATATCCATGATGGCGAATTCTTGGTGGATCAGCCAATCGAAGCGAACCTTTCGTCCAATGAGGTACATTTGATGGTCGGGACCAAAAGCTTCGTTCTCGCCGTGCAACAACCGGGCGAGGCTTTCGGAAATCGCCCTGTCAAAGGTTTGAATGGAACGGATTATAGCAAAGCATTTACTGGCCAAGTCTATGCGTTTGATCGCCAGTCAGGGCGGGCAATGTGGGATCGCCCGGCGGAGGTCCAAGGTCTGCCGTTGGTGCTGACTCAGCCGGTTGACTTACCGATGATTGCTTTTGCGGGGAACATCCATCGTCAAGCCAGAAATCGTACGAAGCCAGAGATGGGTATCCTGTTGCTAGAAAAGTCTTCGGGAAGAATGCTTTTTCATGACGAAACCTTGCCGCAGTCGTCGCATTACTTTTTCTTGCGAGCCTCCGACACAGAGCTTCACGAAGCCGTTGTCGAGATGAGTACGCGGAAAATCAGGCTCGCGTTTACTGACCGACCGCGCTCGCCAGAACCACCGGCAAGACGGGATGTCCAGAAAAAGGCCGGGGCGGGGACGGGCGGATTGCAGAAAATTGGCGGGAAAATATGGAGTGGTGGTTAGTAAAGTGTCCTGACGTTTTTTACCCCACTGCGCAGAGCAAACCAATCAGAGCAAGAGTGAGTGTTTTTCTAGTGACCACCTCTCCGAATTTTCAACTCCGTATGCCTGATTTTTTCAGGTTTCCATTACTGTGCGCCCTACTTCTCGCCGGTGTGATTTCCTCTCCGCAGCTACATGCTGCGCTCGATCCCGAAGTCGAACTCAAGGTGACGCAGGGCCTCGATTGGCTAGTCTACCAGCAACACAAGCTTGGCCACTGGACGGCGCAAGGGCGGTATCCTACAGCGATGACCTCGCTGGCGGGGATGGCGTTTTTGTGCGAAGGTTCGACGACGACCCAGGGGAAATACTCCGACAGTGTTCGCAGAGCGGTCGATTTCTTGACACGTCGTAGCCGCAAAAATGGCTTGATCGGCGACGCCGACGACGAGCGTTACACTTATGGCCACGGTTTTGCGATGTTGTTTTTGTCGCAGGTGCTGGGCGAGGAAGAAGATCTCGACCGACGGCGTGAGTTAACCGAAGTGCTCACCAAGGCGGTGATCTTTACCGGTCAGGCGCAAACACGGGCGGGTGGTTGGGGTTATGTGAGTGCAAAGGACGGCAGCGGGTTCGACGAGGGTTCGACGACGATCACGCAGGTTCAAGGTTTACGCGGGTGCCGTAACGCGGGTATTCCGGTCCCGAAAGAGATTATCGACAAAGCGGTTGGCTATATCCGCAAATGCACCAACCCCAAAGATGGCGGCGTGCAATACAGTTCCAAAGGGGGCGGCAGTCGACCGGCGATCACCGCAGCAGCAGTTGCCTGCCTGTACAACGCGGGCGAATACGATGATAATTACGTGCCCAGGATGTTGGAGTACTGCCGTACCCAACTGAAGCCGGGCACCCGCGACAGCTTTGGTCATTGGCACTACGCCCATTTTTACTATGCCCAGGTAATGTATCGCGAAGGAGACGCGACCTGGGCAGCGTACTTGGAGAGTATCCGAAAACGCTTGTTGCGCGAGGCAGAAACGGTCCGTCTGGGAGAGACCGACTTGGCGGTTTGGAAACAAGGATACATCGGCCCGGTTTATACGACTTCGCTGAACCTAATTATTTTGCAACTCGATAAATCGTATTTGCCGATTTATCAACGATAAGAGAGACGACACGGAATGAGTGAAGACAACAGCGTAATCGAACGGCTGGCCACAGCCGTTGATGGCATCCGCAACCAATTAAAGCAGGTGATTGTCGGGCAAGACGAAGTCGTCGATCAGTTATTGATCAGCCTGTTCAGCCGAGGGCACTGTATGCTCGAAGGAGTGCCCGGTTTGGCGAAGACGCTCTTGATTAGCACGTTGTCGCGAGCACTGAGTTTGTCGTTTAGCCGCATTCAGTTTACTCCCGACCTGATGCCTGCGGACATTACCGGCACGGACATTATCGAAGAGAATCGTAGTACGGGGCAGCGAGAGATGCGATTTCTCGAAGGGCCGCTGTTCTCGAATATCATTCTGGCCGACGAAATCAACCGTACACCGCCGAAGACGCAGGCAGCGTTGCTCGAAGCGATGCAAGAACGGCAAGTCACGGTCGGGCGAGTGCGGCATCAGTTGGCCGATCCGTTTTTCGTACTCGCGACGCAGAACCCAATCGAGCAAGAAGGAACCTATCCGCTGCCCGAAGCGCAGCAAGATCGGTTTATGTTCAAAGTGCTGGTCACGTATCCTAGCTTCGACGAAGAATTTGAAGTCGCGCGTCGCACGACGACTACGCAAACCGATAACGTTTCCGCAGTGGTCGCACCGGAAGAAATTCTTGCGCTGCAAAACTTGGTACGCGAAGTGCCTGTGAGCGATCATGTGATTCGCTATGCGCTGTCGTTGGTGCGGCAAACTCGTGTCGGCGAAAAGGGTGCGCCCGACTTTGTTGCGGACCAACTAGCTTGGGGCGCTGGGCCGCGAGCAGTGCAATTTCTGGTGGTCGGTGCCAAAGCGCGGGCGCTGATGCAACATCGATCGCATGTGTCGGTCGAAGACATTCAGGCATTGGCCAAGCCGGTGTTGCGGCATCGAATTGTCGTTAATTTTGCTGCTGAAAGCGATGGCATTTCGTCGGACGACATCATCGAGCAGTTACTCCAGGCAACGCCGACACAGGAGGACGAGTTGGCCAATGACAGCCGATTCCAAGCGATTTTTGCATCCTGAGGCGATTCGTCGCATCGGTCGGCTGGAGTTACGCGCTCGACACATTGTCGAAGGGCTGTTGAGTGGTATGCACCGCAGCCCCTACTTTGGCCAGTCGGTCGAGTTCTTGCAACATAGGCAATACGCCCCAGGCGACGACCTGCGGCATGTTGACTGGAAAGTTTGGGCCAAGCAAGACCGCCTGTATGTCAAGCAGTTTGAAGAAGACACGAACATGCGCTGCACGCTGCTGGTCGATGTCTCGGCAAGTATGCAGTATGGCAGTGGCCCGCTCAATAAATACGAGTACGCCGCAACAGTCGCGACGAGTCTGGCGTATCTGTTACTCAAGCAGCACGACACGGTCTCCTGCATCGCATTTGACGAGGCGATCCGCGCACGGACGCCGATGCGCAGCACACAAAAGCATTTGAAGTCGATCGTCACGTCTCTGGACGCAAGCGACCCGCAAAACAAAACGGACACTGGTGCGATTTTACGTGAGGTGGCAGAATTCAGTCCAAGACGTGGGATGGTGACGGTCGTTTCCGATTTGCTGGGTGACGTCGAGTCGACTTTGCGTGGACTGCGTCTGTTGCGACAACGTGGTCATGACGTGCTGGTGCTGCATGTGATGGACGACGATGAGCTTGAATTTCCGTTTGAAGGTCCGACAAAATTTGAAGGCTTAGAACTTCCGCAGCACCTAACGTGCAATCCCCGAGCACTGCGAGAAGGTTACCTTGCAGCACTAGAACGTTTCTTGACAACCCTACGGCGCGGCTGTGCTCGCGATGCGATTGATTACAAGCTAATTCGCACGAGCGAGCCACTCGACGCAGCACTCGCCGCCTTTTTGTGCCGCCGTGGAGCTGGAGCAAGGATGCATTAGAGGGTTGCGAGTCGCGAGTTGTGCCTTGCGATTCCAACAACCAATAACTCACGACTAAAAATGACTTTCCTCTTTCAATCATTGCTCACTCTCGGCTTACCGCTGATTGCGTTGCCGCTGTTGATTCATTTGATCAACTTGCGTCGGCATCGGCGTGTCGAGTGGGCGGCGATGGATTTTTTGCTGGAAAGTCAGAAACGGAACAAAAAATGGATTTTTCTGCGGCAGCTTCTGTTAATGTTGTTGCGGACAGCTGCGATTGCGTTAGTGGTCTTTATGTTGGCGGGGCCGGTGTTGCAATTTCAATGGGGACGGTTGTTTGGCAAGGGGACGACACATCATTTGGTGCTGCTTGATGACAGTTACTCGATGTCGGACCGTTGGGATCGCTCGACCGCTTTTGGTGAAGCCAAGCGTGTCGTCGGACAATTGCTTGAGCAGGCGTCGCAACAGCCAGGCGACCAAAAATTGACTTTGTTGCGATTTTCGCAAGCAGACGAATTCACTGTGGGCGCTGAAGGCGAAGGAATGGAGCAATCGCTCGATCGGCAAAGCTACGAAGAGATCGTTGCAAAGCTTAATAAACGAGTTGTGGCGGAAAGCGATGCTGGGCCGATGGCAGCAATTCAAGCTGCCCTGGGATTGCCGGAACCGACAGACGCCGAAACTCGAATTGTTTATCTGATTTCTGATTTTCGTCAGGAGCAATGGCAAAACAATAGCGAAATCGGCGAATTGCTGAGCCAACTTCGGGATCAAGCAAACCAATTGCAATTGATTCAGTGCGTCGACCAAACACGGCCTAATCTGGCGATCACCAACCTAGAGCCCGAGTCGGGCATCCGCGCTGCAGGTGTCGAAACGTGGATGCAGCTGACGGTGGCAAACTACGGCGAAGAGACTGCCACCGCCGTGACGGCGACGATCACGCAGGATGGGCACAAGTTGCCGGCAGTGCAAATCGAAAAGATTGCCCCTGGCGATTCGGTCACGCGACGGTTCCGCGTGACGTTTGCTTCGGCAGGTGCCCACCAACTTCAAGCGACCCTTTCCAGCACCTTTCAGAAACAGGGGCAGGGACAAGGGCAGAAACAGGGCGACGCGATCGAAATCGACAACACACGCTATTTTGCTTGCACGATTCCGCCAGAATTTCCGGTGCTGTTGATTGACGGCTCGCGCGAAGGGGACGATGGTTATTATCTGCAAACGGCGTTGAATCCCGGCGGAAGCAGCAAGCCGGGTTGGAATCCAGAGATACAGCGCCCGGAGTTTCTGCGGCAACACGACCAACTCGATAGGTATGCGGCGATCTGTTTGCTCGACGTGCCGCGACTCGACGAGTCGGAAGTCGAAGCTCTGGAAAACTACGTCGAGCAAGGTGGCGGCCTGGGGATTTTCCTGGGTCCGCGTGTGCAAAAACCTTTTTATAATGAGCGACTGTTTCGTGATGGCGAGGGCCGCGATGGCGAGGGACTGATGCCTGTGCCGTTAGGTGTACCGACCCAACTGTTGGCGACGAGAGAATCAAACAGACCCGACATCGAGGTGAGCGATCATCCGCTGTTTCGCATCTTTGCTGGGCAGCGAAATAGTTTTTTGGCGGTGGCGGCGGTGAATTTTTATTATGCCGTCGATGCCAGTTGGCAATTGCCCGAGAGTGGCAAGACGAGCGTGCTGGCCCGCCTACGTAATGGTGCGCCGTATGTCGTCGACAAACAGTTTGGCGAAGGGCACGTCGTCGTGCAGCTCTCAAAACTTTCTCCCAAGTCGACCGATTTGGGCAGTTGGGGCAATTGGAGCCTGAATCCGGTTTTTCCGGTCTACGCCAACGAACTGGTCGGCTATCTGTCGGCTTCGCGACGACAATTTGAACAGCGAGAAGTCGGTTCTGAGCTGGTCATAAAATTCTCAGAAGCCGACTACGAACCCGAGGCGGAGATACGGATGCCGCGTAGCAAGGGGAGCCGGACGATGACCGTCACTCCGCAAGTGGACGAGGGGCAGTATTTGGTCGACGCCGGGCGCAGCGACGTGAGCGGCATTTGGGAGTTTGAACTCCGACCGCGCGAAGGCAATATCGAGCAGCGTTTGCTGGCAGTGAATGTTCCGCTGGGAGAAGGCGATTTGCATCATCTCGATCGCGAGGGGCTAGCTCAGCAGTTGCAGGGAGTCGACTACGAGTTCACGCTCTCCTCGCAGATGACCACGGAAGGAAGTTCGTTTGCTGGGTTTCGGCTCGGCGATACGTTTTTGTATTTGCTTCTCGCTACGTTAGTTGTCGAGCAATGGTTGGCTTACGCCACCAGTTATCATTCCCGCCCAGCAAAGAACGCATGATCGTCAGCTCCGCACAATTCGCCCGTATAGCACCATTGAAAAGGCTTCTCGCACAGACGACCTCTGGTGTCGAGCAGGTGCGCGAACTGGTCGTCTACGAATGGGGCCGTCTGGCTCAGTTTGACGATCCGCGCGTGCTGTGGATTGCGATGGGAGTAGCCTTTGCACTGCTGGCCTGTTTTGTGGCGTGGTTCTATTATCGTGAACGAGACACGCTGCGCGGGCCATTTCGGTGGTTGTTGACCAGCTTGCGAGTGGTGGCTTTGGCGGCGCTGGCTCTTTACTTTTTGAGTCCCGAGAAACGAGTCGACCAACAGATCGTGACCGACTCGCAAGTTGTGGTGCTGGTCGATACAAGCCTAAGTATGTCGGTCGAAGACGAATTGTCACCGAATCAGGAAAAAGTTTCACGAGGCGAGGCGGTTGTTCAAACGCTTACGTCTTCGCCGTTGATCGCCACTTTGCAGCAAGAGCATAACGTCGTCTTGGCGGTGTTTGATGAGAAGTTGAATCGTGTGATGCGGTGGGAGCGAGAGACTTCGCCGGAGAGCGAGGCGAAACCGCAAGCGACAGCGCCGGAGTGGAGCGAGCGACTACAGCCGCGTGGTGGCGAGACCCGGCTTGGCAATGCTTTGCGTTCGGTTCTGGAAGAAGAGAGTGGTGGGCCGCTGGCGGGGGTGATTGTGCTTTCGGATGGTGGTCAGAATAGTGGTATTGAGCCGTTGGAAATCGCCGATTTGGCGGGCGAACAACAGACGCCTTTGTATACGATCGGTGTCGGTTCGACAGAGCCGCGGCGCAATCTGCGAGTGCAAGAACTGAACGCACCGTCACGCGTCTATCCCGACGACAAGGCGACGGTTCGGTGTTTGATTCAAAGCGAAGGTTTCGTGGGCCGAACGGTCGAGGTGGAACTTTACGCGCGCGAAGCTGGCGTTGTCGGAGCAGCGGGCGACCGAATCGGTAGCGAACAAGTCACGTTTAGCGAAGAAGGTGAAGTCATTCCACTAAAATTCGATTTCGAACCGGTCGAAGTCGGTCGATTGGCACTGGAAGTGCGAATCGTCGCACCGCCCGACGATCAGTATGCCGCCGACAACCGCCGCGAGGTCGAAGTCGAGGTGGTCGAAACCGAGTCGCGCGTATTGTTGATCGCTAGCGGTGCAACTCGCGACTATCGTTTTCTCCGCAACCAACTACGACGCGACCGCCATATGCACGTAGATGTTTGGCTGCAATCGGCACAGCCCGGGATTTCGCAAGATGCTGACCAATTGCTAAACCGCTTTCCTGACACGAAAGAAGCTTTGTATGAGTACGATTGCATCGTCGCATTCGATCCTGACTGGACCATGCTCGATGCGCAGCAAGTTGACATGCTCGCATCTTGGGTTGCTGAAGAGGCGGGTGGGCTGGTGGTGATTGCTGGGCCGATTCACACGGCCAGTTGGGTGCAGAGTCCTGAGCACATTGCCATTCGCTCGCTTTATCCGGTCGAGTTTCAGCGCCGACTCACATTGCTTGACGATGGCCTTTACGGCTCTAAAATTGCTTGGCCGCTTGCCTTTTCGCGCGACGGAGAAGAATCGGATTTCCTCTGGCTGGGTGACTCGGCCAGCGAAAGTCGAGCGCTCTGGTCGGAGTTCGCCGGCGTATTTGGCTGTTACGCGGTGAAAGGGCCGAAGGCAGGCGCACGCGTGTTGGCACGCTACAGCGATCCCGAAGCTGGTTTGTCGGTAGATCGCCCGGTTTATTTGGCCGAACACTTTTATGGAGCCGGACGTGTGCTTTATCTAGGCAGTGGCGAACTGTGGCGACTTCGCAGTTTGAGCGTCGAATACTTCGAGGCGTTGTACACGCAACTGATCCGTCATGTCAGCCAAGGGCGTTTGCTGCGTGGCTCCTCGCTCGGTCGTCTGCTTGTGCAGCGCGATCGCTACATGGTTGGAGACGATGTGGTTATCCGCGCGCAACTGTCCACCGAGAGCCGAGAGCCGCTGATCGCCCAGCGCGTGACTGCGCGCGTGATTTCACCCGATGGCAATGGTCGAAATCTAACGATGTTAGCCGATGAAGATCGCCCAGGGAACTTTGTTGGCCAGTTCAGCGTCCGACAAGAAGGAGCCTACCGTATCGAGTTGCCAGTGCCCGACGTCCTGGACGAACAACTGGTGCGCCGCCTGCAAGTGGTAGCGCCGAATTTGGAGTTTGACAAAACTCGACGCGACGAGAGTTTGCTCGCTGCTGTGGCCAATCGTTCCGGCGGCCTTTACTACACCAGCTTATTGACTGCCATCAAGGGCAATACGAACTTGCAACCGGTTGGCGAATTGATCGAGAGTCGCGCTGAAGCACGAATTTTGCGTGGCACACCCGACCGTGATTTTACCGAGTGGGTCAACCGCCTTTTACTAGGTGTGATTTGTGGTGCCCTGTGCCTAGAATGGCTTTTGCGACGTTTGATGAGACTAGCGTAAGAACGATTTTTGAAATTCCGATTTAGCCCCCGGCTCCGCCGGTGGATAGTGTCTTTGGTAGCATTTTTTTCAATTTCCGTCCTACAGTCGATTGGCATTTCAAAATACTTTTTAAGGGTATTTCGACATTCGTCATTATTCCCTGCACTTTAACCACAAAATTTTAACCACAAAATAACGTATTCCCTCATGTCTACAGCCACAATACCATTCACGATGCCTAAGCCAGTCAGCCGCAAGGTTCGGCTGCTGCGTTGGCTGGTGCGGCTGTATGTCTGTCTCGATGGACTGGCGGCGATTGTGCTGGTGTTGGGCGCTGCTTTTTGGTTGGGGTTGGCGATTGATTGGACCTTTGAACCGTCGCCGCTGGTGCGTGGGGTACTGTGGGGGCTGACGACTTTGGCTGCAACCTATGCGGCAGTTCGTTATCTGTGGGGGCCGCTCGTTGTCAAATTGTCCAATACGAATCTCGCGTTGCTGCTGGAAAGAAATTTTCCTGTTTTGAACCAGAGCGTTATCACAACGGTCGAAGCTGCGGACCGAAATCGCGCTACGCCAGTTGGCAACGAACGGCTGCTGCAAAACACAAGCCAGGAGGCAGCGACCGCTTTGTATGGTTTGAGGCTGCGTCAAATTTTCCAGTTTCGGCCTTTGCTTTGGAAATCGGGTCTAGCTTTGGCGCTGCTGTCGTCGATTGGTGCGTTTGCGGCGCTACAAACGGACGCATTTGGATTCTGGGTACAACGGATGCAGCTTAACAATCAACCGTGGCCGCGACAGGTAGAGCTGAGCGTGGTCGGTTTCATGGAGGTCGAAGGGCAACGTATCGTCTATGTGGCGCGCGACGATGATTTTGAGTTGGAAGTCAACGCTTCGATTCGCGAGGGGCATGTCGATCCAGAGCTTGTCGAAATCCGTTACCGGCTGGAGGATGGTCGCCGGGGGCGCGATTCGATGACACGTATCGGCGTGGCAGTTCCAGGTCGCGATGACGGGCAGCTTTATCGCTATCAGTTCAAAAAGGTGGCTGCAGACTTAAAATTCGATCTCGTCGGCGGCGACGCCCGCCTGCGCAACTTGCAACTACGTGTGGTCGAGCGACCGCAGATTTTCCGTATGGTGTTAGAATGCGAATTTCCCGAATATCTTGGGCGAACGCCACAAACGATTCCCGTCAGTGGTCGGGTCGAATTGCCCGAAGGCACGCAAGCCATTTGTAGGATCGAGGCGAACAAACCGCTGCAATCGGTGCGCGTTCACGATCCAGCCCAGCAAGTCGACTTGCCGGCAAAATTAGAGGCTGACAACAACCAACGGGTGAGTTTTCCGGTTGCTATCGGTCAAGAAGATCGTGTGTTGCTCGTGACCATGCTTGACCAAGAGGGTGTTGGAAATCGCGAACCGTATCGGATCGTACTCTCTTCGTTGCTCGACCAACCGCCCGAAGTGTCGGTACAACTGCGTGGGATCGGCTCGGCGATCACACCGCAGGCGAAAATCCCTTTTGCCGGACAGGTGACCGACGACTATGGTTTGCAAGCCGCTTGGTTTGCCTATCAAATCGACAAAGGGCAAAATGACAAAGGGCAAATCGATAATGGTCAGCTCGACAAGAGTCCGCCCGCAGAGCGTGCCCTGGCCAGCCAACCACGAGGTGGCCGTGAGTTACGTGACATTGGTGTTTTCGATCTAGCCGCAACGAACCCCGAAACCCAAAGTCCTGCTGTTGCTTTGAAGCCTGGCCAGCAGCTGACGCTTTCGGTAAAGGCTCGCGATGCGTACGACCTGCCTAATCAAGGGATCGAAAAGCAAGGGCACATTGGCTCAAGTCAACGATTCATGCTTGAAGTCGTTACAAATTCCGAGCTACGAGCACTGCTTGAGAAAAAAGAGCTCGCCCTACGTCAGCGTTTTGAATCGATCTACGAAAAAATGATTGGCACGCGAGAGCTGCTCGATCGTATAAACACGAATGCTGAAAACTCGCCAGAGCGCAACCGCTCGCGGCTTAGCGGCGCGCTGCAAAACGTCGTCCAAATCTCCTACGAAACATTAGGCGTCGCCGATGGATTTGAAGCGATCGTTGGCGAATTGGTCAATAATCGCGTCGATTCCGAGGAACTCACGCGCCGATTGCAAGAAGGGATTACCGACCCTTTGCGAGAGATCGGCGGCGTACTGATGCCGCAGTTGGAGAAGCAATTGCAGGAACTTCTAACCGTGGTCGGTGAGGAGGAGGAGACGTACCAAAAGCCCTTAGCCATGACCAAAGCCCAGGGCGATCTCGTTCTCGACGCGATGAAACAGGTGCTAGATCGCATGTTGGAGCTAGAGAGCTATAATGAATTAGTCGAACTGCTGCGAGGCATCGTTGCCGACCATCAGAAAATTCAACAAGAGACCAAACAAAAACGACGCGAGAAGTTACGCAGTTTGTTGGAAGATTGATTTTCCTGAGAAATGACTATGCGAAAACATGCCATGCGTCTGAGAGGTCGATTGATTCTGTCGCTGTTTGCGCTGTTGTTAATAGGCAACCCAACAGCCTTTGCGCAATCAAACAACAACGGCAACCCGCTGCGACAGAGGCAAGCAGCGGACGCCCCACTAACTGCCAAGCAATCGCGGCTAGCAGACCGTTACGACCAACTCGAACTTTTAGCAGGACGGCTTGCCGAACTGTCACGTGCGACACAACCGCGCAGGGCGCGATTGCTGCGTGAACTGGTCGCCAAAAGTCGCGAGCGAGACATTGCTGGCCGTTTCGATGGCATCATTAACGCCCTGAAAGACGATTCTTTGGGCAAAGCGTCGACCGCGCAGGGCGAGTTGCAGGTCGACTTGCAAAAATTACTCGATCTTTTGCTGCAAGAAGACCGGGACAAGCAAATCGAATCGGAACGTAAACGAATTCGCAAGTATCTGGCCGAGATCAAACGATTGATCCAATTGCAGCGGGGCATCAAAGCGCGTACCGAGGGTGGCGACGAAACCAAGCAACTCACCGAGGCCCAAAAGCGTCTCGCAGAGTCGACCGAGAAACTCGAACAACTCATCAACGCGACCGAGGGTTCGAAATCAGGTAAAAGTGACGAAAGCAAAAAGTCACAAAACTCGAGCGAACAAGGCCAGCCCAAGGACAAGAACGGGAAATCCATAGAAGAGAAAGCAGAGGATAAGCCTTCCGACAAACCGCAAGAAGGAGGGGGAAAGCCTAGCGGGAACAACTCGCCGGGCCAACCTCAGGAAGGCTCACAACAAAGTCCTAGTGGCAAGTCAAACGAGAGCCCGCCGTCTCAGGGACAGGGGCAATCGCAGCCTTCACAAAGTGGAGGAGAACCCTCCGAACCTTCGCCCGAGTCGCCACAAGGGCCGGCCGAGCGTGCCCAACAACGCTTGAAAAAAGCGCAGCAACGGATGCAACAAGCACTTGAACGTCTTGAAGAGGCAAAACGTGACAAAGCGGCCGATCGTCAAGAGCAGGCGCTACGGGAACTCGAACAGGCGAAGGCCGAATTGGAACGTATCTTACGACAGTTACGAGAAGAAGAGCTTGAACGAATGCTGGTGTTGCTTGAAGCCCGCTTTCGTAAGATGTTGGACGCCCAAGTCGAAGTGTATGAGCAGACGAAAAAGCTGGAGGCGAGCCAAGCTTCGACGACCGCTTCTGTGCCTGAGCATGAAATCGAAATTGCCAGCGGACGACTGGATCGTCAAGAGCGTCTAATTGTCCGCGAAGCCGAGCGAGCGCTCGTTTTGCTGCGCGAGGATGGCACGACGGTCGCGTTTCCCGAAGCGATCGAACAAGCACGCGACGACATGAAAAATGTTGCCAAACGATTGGGCGAGGTCAAAATTTCCTTGATTACCCAAGGCCTAGAAGAAGATATCATCACCGCTTTGGAAGAAACGCTGGCCGCATTGCAACAGGCAATCAAAAAGGCGCGGGCTCAAAAGTCGCAGCCGCAGCAGTCTCAAGGCAACCCAGACGAAAAACCCTTAGTGGACCAATTGGCCGAGTTGCGTATGATTCGAGCATTGCAGAACAGGATTAATCGCCGCACGAAACGTTACGGCGAACTTTTGGGCGACCAGCCGGCGGTTGAGCCTGATCTACTAGAGGAACTCAACACTCTAGCACGGCGGCAGGAACGCATTTTTGAGGCAACGCGCGATCTCGATAGCGGGAGAAATCAATGAAAATCCCCGGACGATCCAAAAAATCAAATGCCCCCCGCCGCTCACGGCTTAGCCCCTTGAGCATTATCGCTCTAAGCATGATGATTTTACCAGCACAAGCGGAGATCACCTTCGAGGCCAGTTGGAAATTACCCAGCTACGAACAAGTTCGCGCCCAGATGTTGACTTGGCTCGATGGTGCCAATCTCAATCAGGAAGACGATTTTCAAGCCCACTCGTTATGGCCGGCTGGCAATCTGCGTGCCAGCGACGGCAGTGCGCTGCTCGACCGTGCTGTTGAAACTTTTGCTTTGGTCGAACCCCGAGCAAAAGCGTTGTTGGACGCTTGCAATGCCCCGCACAAAGACCCTCTGCCGCCCCAGGCCGATTGGCTGGAAGACACAACTTTGCCCGATGTTTTGCGATTCAATTTGCGTTTGTACTACGCACGTTGGCTTGCGCAGCACAATCTCTATGACGAAGTGTTGCAAACCTTGGATGACTTGAAAACCGATGAAGTCGTCGATCCGGCAGGCCTGTTGTTTTATCGGATGGTCGCTTACCACCAAGTTGTCGATCCTGACCGCAGCCGTTTGGTACTCGCGCAATTGTTAGAGCAAGAAGAACAATTGTCACGACGCTATCTCCAGGTGGCGCAGTTGTTGCGGCGTGACCTCGCCGGCTTGAAGGACGAATCACTCGATCACGTAGCCCGACGGATGAACGATGTCCGGCGGCGACTCGACATTGGCCGCGCGGGCAAGCAAGTACAGGTGGTCGAGAAAAGTGTGGTCGATTCGCTCGATCGCATCATCAAAAAATTGGAACAGCAGCAACAGCAACAAAGCGGCCAGTCGGGCGGTGCCCAACAAAGTTCTAAGCCGATGCAAGATAGCCAGTTGCCCTCAATGCGGGCGCCGATGAAAGTTGAGCAGCGCAATATCGGCAACCAGTCGGGCTGGGGAGACTTGCCTGCGAAAGAACGCGAGCAAGCGTTGCAGCAGATCGGCCGCGAATTTCCCGCCCATTATCGCCAATTGATCGAGCAGTATTTTCGCGAGTTAGCTGACGAATCGAGTACCAATCCTTCTCGGTAAAAAAAATGACAAACGACAATCGACAACTATTGATGAGAGGGCTATTTGCGTTTGGGCTAGTTCTCGCGCAGCCTCTGCTGGCAATGGCGAAGGAGAGGGCTGTTAGCGTCACGACGATTGACGGTACGCAGATCAGCGGCGAGCTGATGGATTGGAGTGCTTCGGAATTGACTGTGCGAGCGGAGAACGAATCCGTCACGATCGCTTCGCCTCAACTACTTCGCGTACGTTGGCAACAGGAAAGTCCCAAAGAGGCTTCGGAGAAACTTTTACTTGAGCTGGTCAATGGTACGTGGCTGTCGCATCATCGCTACACAGTTCAGAGGGGCGAAGCCACGATCGTAACTCCACTCGCTGAGCAACCGATGACGCTTTCGACCGATCGTGTCGCATTCGTCCAACTGGCGACCGATTTTTCAGGTCGAGAAAGAGTCTCTCAGGATCTAGTAGGCGATCTGCTCGTCGTTCGCAAGAAGAAAACGGGGACGTTTGATCATTTATCCGGCATTGTAGGTGATGTCTCGCCAGAGCAGGTTGAGTTTATCTGGGAGGGTGAAGCGATCCCTGTGAAACGATCGAAAGTTGCGGCGCTGGCATACTTTCATGCACAGCTGCCAACCGTAAAAAAGCCCGTCTGTTGGCTGAACTTACGTGATGGTGTACGTTTGCCGGTCGTTGAGATTTCGTACCAGCAGCAAGAAGTACGTGTACGCACAAGTGGCGGCTTCGCGTTATCTTTTGCTTTGGAGTTATTGCACGACGCCGATTACTCGCAAGGAAAACTCGTTTATCTGAGCGATTTACAGCCGATCGAACAAAACTGGACGCCACGCATTGGTTTGCCGACGTCGGCAACATTGATCCTGCGACATGGCCTGCCCCGTCGTGATCAATCTTTCACGGGATCGACTATTGCGTTGCGTTGGCCACCAGCGAAATCGGCAAGCATTGACGGAGTGCTGAAAACTTACGACAAGGGCTTGGCGATACGCAGTCGGAGCGAAATTCGCTATCGCGTACCGACAGGGATGCGACGTTTTGTGACGCTGGCGGGTATCGATCCCGAAACGGCCAATCAAGGAAATGTCACGCTCGAAATTTTTGCCGACCGCCGCTCGATTTGGCAGGGCGAAATCGAAGGTAGTTCGGCACCCACGGCAATCGACGTCGCGCTAGACGACGCGCGCGAGCTGCGCATCGTGGTCGACTACGGTAAGAATCTCGACTTTGGCGACCGACTTCATTTGGCAGAGGCACGACTGAGTCAATGAACCAACAACGATTACTGAGAATGTTTTTTTGGGTGGCAGGTTCTGTCTGGCCTTTTCTCGCACAAGCCGAGCCTGCTGCTGAGGTCTTGCAGGCCGAGCAGCAGCGCATTGAGGTGATGGAGCGTGCCGCTGCGACGACGGTTGCCGTGTTCGATGGCAGCGGTCAAGGTGGTGGCTCCGGCGTGGTAATTTCGCCCGATGGTTTTGCGCTCACCAATTTTCACGTCACTGCCGCTTGCGGCTCAGCAATGAAATGCGGCATGGCAGACGGCAAAGTCTATGACGCGGTGATCGTTGGTATTGATCCTGTCGGCGATGTGGCACTGATTCAACTCTTAGGACGCGACGATTTCCCGCACGCCCCGCTGGGCGATAGCGATCGCGTTACGGTTGGAGATTGGGTGTTTACCTCGGGCAATCCTTTTTTGTTGGCCGACGATTTTCAGCCTTCGATCGCCTACGGCATGGTGTCGGGCGTGCACCGTTATCAATATCCGGCTGGTACACTACTGGAGTATGCCGACTGCATTCAAACCGATGCTGCGATTAATCCGGGCAACTCTGGTGGCCCGTTATTTGCTGCGGACGGCAAATTGATTGGGATCAATGGGCGTGGCTCGTTTGAAAAGCGTGGGCGTGTGAATGTTGGTGTCGGTTACGCGATTTCGATCAATCAAATCAAACACTTTTTGCCGCATCTCAAGAGTGGCCGAATCGTCGATCACGCGACGTTGGGTGCTACGGTTTCCACCTCTGACGAAGGGCGTGTCTCTGTCGACGAGATTCTCGACAACAGCGATGCCTTTCGCCGTGGATTGCGCTACGGCGACCAAATCGTACGTTTTGCTGGCCGTGACATTACGACGGCAAATCGACTGAAAAACGCGCTCGGCGTGTTCCCGCGTGGTTGGCTGGTGCCGCTTACTTTTCGTCGCGACGGGCAAAGTTTTGACACGACGGTTCGTCTCATGGGCGTTCACGATCAATCGCAACTCTACGATTTGGTTCAAAAGCAGGAGCAAAAGCCTGCGGAACCTCCCGGCGGCGATCGCCCGGCGCCTGATGGTGAGGAAACACCTAAACCCAAGCTGCCAAATCTGTCGAAAAAGAAGACCAAGTTACCCGAAACGGTTTCCAAGCGATTCGTTGCTCGTCGCGGCTACGCCAACTATTGGTACAACGAGAAAAAACAGTCGCAATTGTGGGGAAACTATGCAGATCGACAGGTATTGGAGAAAGCTGGTTTTGATTGGGAAATTTCTGCTGAGAATATCGCCATCGAGATAGATCGCGAGCGAGCGACGATTCAGCTACAAAATTCGGTTTCTGGTGCCGCATTTTCTAACGCCTTAGCCACGGACGATTTGGCATCTCAGCTGAGTCCACCAAAATCTGGCGGCCTGTTGTTGACGCTTCATCTTTGGCAGCGTCTGATTGACAAAGGCCTGCGGAAATATGGCGAGGTTTACTACCTTGGGCAGCTACCCAGCAAGCCCGAGGGCACGATGGTCGACTGCTTGATTGGTATCTATGCCGGAATTGAAACCTGCTTTCAATTTGACACGCAATCGGGAGAACTGGTCGGCATCGTGATGCTGCCGCGCGACGGTGTCGATCCGTGCGAGCTGCAACTCTCTGACTATGGCGAAGTCTCTGGCCGTCGGTTGCCTCGGAAGTGGCGTGTGCTTCACGGCGATCAACAGTTTTTTGAGCTGGAAATCAGCGATTGGAAATTCGGTACAGATTCGAGAGAGGAAAAGAATTGATGCAACGAATCATGTTCTCGCTGCTTGTTGTCGTCGTCTGTTTGGCGTTGTCTGCGAAGGTTAACGCTACCGAGCTTCAACAAACCATTCGCACAACGCAAAACAAAGTGGTGAAAATTTTCGGCGCTGGCGGGTTGCGGCAACTCGAAGCATATCAGTCGGGCATCTTAATTTCGCCCGAAGGGCATGTGCTGACAGCGCTCAGCTACGTACTCGACACCGACGATCTAGCGGTGATTCTCCATGACGGACGCAAATGGCAAGCCGAATTCCTCGGCAGCGACCCCATCACCGAGCTAGCACTCCTAAAACTCCCCGTCGAAGAAGAACAGCTCCCCCACTTCAATCTACGAAGCGACGTTGCTCTGCAGCGCAACTCCTCCCTCCCTTTCCCAGGCCAACGCATCCTAGCACTCAGCAATCTCTACGGCATTGCCACCGGCGACGAACCGGTCAGCGTTTTGCAAGGCGTCATCACCGCCATCGCGCCCCTCAAGGCGCGACGAGGCGCTTATCAAGCAAACTATCGTGGCCAAGTTTATGTGCTCGACGCCTACACCAACAACCCCGGCGCGGCTGGCGGCGCACTCGTCGATTGGCAAGGTCGGCTGTTGGGCATTCTCGGCAAAGAGCTGCGTAGCGAAGTGACTGGCACTTGGTTGAATTATGCGTTGCCGACGGCTAGTTTTGTAGAAGTGGTCGACGATCTCCGGGCTGGTCGTTTAGATCGTACGCGTGTAGAGTTGCCGCCCTCAGTGGAATCGCATTCGACCGAGACGCTGGGGATTGTGTTGATTCCCGACGTGTTGCCGCGAACGCCTGCGTACATCGACTCGGTGCATCGCGATTCGCCCGCCGAACGAGCAGGGCTCCGACCAGATGACTTGGTCGTTTTTATCGGAAGCGAGCCAGTCGATTCGTATCGCGCTGTCGTCAAGCAACTCCAACAGGTCGAACGAGCCGAACCTATTTCGATTTCCGTTCTCCGCGATGGTGCGCTTCGAGAGTTTGTCTTAACTGCCAAGACGCCATCTGTAAAAAAATCAACTCCCGCCTCTGACGATGTAAAGCCATGAGACCATTAACAGTAATCTTACTCGTTTTGACATTGCTTGCATTTTCGCCAGCGCGCGGCACTGAACAAAGCCTAGCAGAGCTAGAGCAGCAAGCACTCCACGACGCGACAGCCTCGGTAGCCAACTCGGTCGTGCAAATCCGAACCGTTGGCGGTCTCGATCGCGTGGGCAAGACACTCCTCTCGCAAGGCCCCACTACCGGCCTGATCGTTTCGGCAGATGGCTACATCGTTTCGAGCGCGTTTAATTTCGCCGGTCACCCAAGTTCGATCTTGGTGCGACTGGCCGATGGCAAACAACGTGCAGCAAAGTTGATCGCCCGTGACAAAAATCGGATGCTAGTCTTGCTGAAAGTGAACACGGAGCTACCGCTGCCTGTACCCAAACCGGTCGCGCACGAGACGATGCGCGTCGGGCAATGGGCAGTGGCGTTGGGGAGAACCTTCCAAGCAGAAGAGGTCGGGGTTTCGGTCGGCATTGTCAGCGCGATTCATCGCAAGTATGGACGCGTGATTCAAACCGACGCGAGTGTTTCGGTCGCCAACTATGGCGGGCCGTTGGTTGATATTTCGGGCCGTGTACTCGGGGTCTTGGTGCCGATGTCGCCCCAAGCCGCAAGTGGCGGGGCCGAGAGCGAAGTGGCGGGCGCCGAATATTATGATTCTGGAATTGGTTTTGCTGTACCGCTCGATCATGTCTTGGGCATCCTTGAACGCTGGAAGCAGGGCGAGGATTTACTGCCTGGCAAATTGGGTATCGGCCTCGCCAGCGGTGATGCGCACATGACATCGCCAAAGATTGTTTCGGTCTGGCCCGAGTCGCCTGCGGCAATCGCGGGCTGGAAGGCGAACGATCTTATTACTGCGGTGAACGGTCGCGCGGTTTCGACGCAAGCTCAGCTACGATTTCAGATTATTCCACTTTACGCTGGCGACACGGTTCGTGTGACGCTTCGGCGTGAGGAAGAAGATATCCAATCCAAGGTTACGCTTGCGGGCAAATTGGCTCTCTACCGCCACGCTTTCTTAGGCGTTTTACCTGTTCGCAACCCAGAGAAGGATCTGCCAAAGGGTGCGGCAACGCGTACTATTTGGTCCAACAGTCCAGCGAGCGAATCGGGCCTCGAAGCGGGCGATCGCATCACCAAAATCAACGATGTAGAAATCAAAACGACTCTCGAAGCCCGAAGCACCTTGGCGGGGTTGCATCCAGGGCAAACCGCCGAAATAGTCGTTGCTCGAGGTGAGGAAGAATTGACCTTCACCGTCGAGCTATCAACCGTGCCAGAGGAAATAATGTTAGCGGCCAATTTGCCGGCTAGAGTTCAACCAGGATCGATTCAACCCAAATTGAACGAACATGGCGAGGATGCGAAGCTAGAAAAGCTCACGCTGCCCGAATTTTCGCAGGAAGCCGTTTACTTCTCGCCAGCGGCTGACAAAGACCAAGCATTGGGTTTGTTGCTGTGGTTGGGAGATGGCAAGGCAGAGAAAAATCAATCATTGGTCGATGCTTGGCAGGCCATTTGCCGACGTGACGGGATATTGTTGCTAATCGCACCTCCGCAAAAAGAATCCGTATGGCAGGCAGACGATTTGTCGTACCTACAGCAGCTTGCGCGAGCCGCGTCGCGACGTTTCAACATCGATCGCCACAGAATGGTAGTTGCTGGCCAAGGCAAGGCAGGCCAATTGGCGTATGCCTTGGCACTGAAAAGCAAAAGTGCCTTTGCCGGAGTGATTAGTATCGACGCGCCACTGCCTCGTACTCTCAAGCCGCGAGACGTTTCTCCCAACAATCGTTTGGCGTTGCTGGCCATCGAGTCGCAGAATTCCAACTTTGCCCCACTCATCCGTCGCGACATCGAACAGCTTCGCGAAGCGGGTTATCCTACGACGTGGTTACAGCGCCGGTCGACGAGTGACGTAACAAAAGAAATCGATGCTGCAACGCGAGCGAGCATAGCTCGCTGGATCGACGGTTTAGATCGTTATTGATCCACTATCGAAATGCCAGAAAAGCAGCCGGCGAGCTACGTCTCGCCGCTTTTCTTCCACTTGCTGTTGGATGTAATGCAAATACTGCGGCGACAGCGGCGAGACGTAGCTCGCCGGCTATTCTTGCTTGCTTTAGGCTTCGTGCAAACCTTTGATATCGCGCGGCGCGATTTCTTCGGGCGTCTCGGGTTTGTCAATTTGAAACCACTCGGGCTTAAACTCGACGCGGCGGTTTTCTCGGATCGCGATGTTGGTTGTTAGTGCAATCACCGCGTCAGCCATTGCCACTTTGGGATTACATTTGACATCGTTACCAGGGTTGCGAATGCACCAAGCCCAGTGCTCGATTTCTTCCTGATAGCCACGACTCACTTCGGTCGGCGTGGCGGCTGCGGCGACGGCTGCTTCTTGGCCACCACTTTCGGTCGTGTCGAGTTGCGGGCCGTCTTTGCCATCGGTGACTTTGATGTTGGTCGAGGTACTCGAACCTTTGTAGAGCATCACGTCTTTTTCTTTTTCAAGGATGAGCGTCCCCTTCGTGCCCATCACGACCTCGCCATAGCCGCCGAAACCATTGCCGTTAATTGACGAGTACGTGACAATGATCTTTTTGTTGGGGTCGGCCACTTCGCCATCTTTTTGGTCTTTTTTGTAGTAGCCGGGGCCAGGAAATTCAAACGTCGCATAGACGTGGTCGTCAACTTCGCGGTCAGCAGGAAATAACGAGCGGCTGCCCGAACCGAGGACACTGAGCGGATAGACTTTGCTACCGTTAGGGCTTTGCGAGCTAATAAAAATGCTCGCAGCATCAAGTTGGTGGCTGCCGAGTTCGGCCATCAGTCCAGCACCGGTGCGTTTCCACAACCGCCAGCGGATGAGTTCTTCCAGTGCCGTTACTTTTTTGCCGTTCCCGTTGTCGAGCGTCTTTTCTTGGTAGCCATAATCTTCGGCAACAACGCTGTTGTCTAAAAGCTGGGCTTCGACCTGTGCGACGCGGGCTGTCCAGAGTTCGATATCCTTTTTCGACTTCGCACTTTTCAGCTTGCCCTTCCAGCTACGCAATTTCGCTCGCAACGGATGCTGGGCGGCGACCTCTTCAATGGCTGCACGCCCTTTTTTCTTGGCTGCATTGATCGCTAAATCGTAATCGCGTTGCGTAAAACTTTCTGGCTCAGGCAGCGGCGGTTGCCAGCTATCTTTGCCTGGCATGTTGCTACGGTGCCATTGGGCGCGGATGTGGTGGACTTTGCCAATAAGCCCTCGATGGATCGTGTCGACCGCGTTGGCGTAGAGAATACTGTAATGCCGTTGATGGCCGGTGGCTAGAATCAGTTTTTCCTCTTCTGCGACACGAGCCATCTCCTTGCATTTGCCAATGGTCTGAGCCATCAGTTTTTCGGTCAGGACATGCTTGCCTTTTCGCATTGCTTTGATGGCAGCGATGTCGTGCAGCCAGAGTGGTAATGCGATGATGACCCCTTCGATGTCAGGGTCTTCGAGCATGTCTTCGTATTTGTCGCTGTAGACTTTGATCTGATCCATCGCGTCCTGGACATTTTTCCAGCCATGCTTTTCTTTGTACTTGTCGAACAGACCGGGGCGGGCTTTTTTTGCGTTGGGGCTGTAGAAATCGCCATGAAAGGCGCGGTAGATGTTGTACGGACGGATATCGGCGATCGCGACGACTTCGACAAAATCAGGATTCAGGCCGCCAATAAGAACATTGCCTTCGTCGCCGGTACCGATGATGCCGATGCGCAGCGGGTCTTCGAGCTTCGCGCCGTAGCCAAAATACATCGAACCGAGGCCGGCACCAGTCGTGACGCCGGTGGCGAGTGTACCCATCAAGAAGTCACGGCGGGTCGTGCCGATCGCTTGGTTGAAATTTTCTTTGCCGAGAGCTTTTTCTTCTGCTGTCAGATCCATAGTCTTTTATCCCTTACTCTTTTTATCTCTTTGGTGTGCAACACTTGTTACACAGTCCACGTAGCAGATAGTCGATTCCCGGCAGCCGCCAAGGGCTGCAAGCCGCCAAGGCCAGCAACGCCGCGCATTCGACCAATTGATAGTAAAAGAAATCGGCTCTCGCGCCGGGTACCCAAGGTAACTGGGTGACCATCACCGAGAGCAAAAACAAGATAGCACCCGCCGCCGCCAAGCGTGTGAATAGTCCCAATAGTAAACAAACGCCGACGCCGATAATTAGGCTAGTCACGCCGATATTGAGCCAACGAAGCCGACGCGATTCGGACGGGGTGAGCGTTTTTTCGATTTGGCTGACCAACGCGACGTCTTCGCGCTGTTCGGCGGTGAGGACGCTGCGGAGGTCGTTGTTAAAGCTAGTTTCGATGCCGCGGACAACGCTGACCAGTCGGCCACCGAGGCCTTTGGTTTCCGATTGTTTTGCGGCGAGGCGTTTCTTGCGAAATGGAATCTCGTCTGACCCGCCGGTCGCTTCCATATTTTGTTGTCGCCACAGCTCGTGTTGATAGTCCTCAATCGCTTGCGACTCGTCGCTTAACAAATCCGCGAGTTGCTGATGGCGAGCAAGGAACACCTCGGCAGCCTCAGCGTCTTGCTCGTCACTAATGCCTGACAGGTCGGTGAATGTTTTGAGTTTGGAACGCAAGCCGGCGACGATTTTTTCGGCCCAAGCTTTATAAGGAGCGTACTCCGGAAACTCGATCGGAAGGGGGTTTTTCTCTTTCGCGGCAGTTTTACGCCGGGCTGCGTAGTCAGCTTGCCAATCTTGGCGTTTGTAGAGTTCTTCGGCGCTAAGCGGCATCGCCTGTTTCGGAACGGCGAGTAGGTTTTCCCAGTCGTAGAACCCGGGTAACTGACTTTTGAAGAACCCTGCCAAAGGGCCGGTGGCATTGCGGAAGACAATTTCGGTTTTGGCGGTGAATTCGGGGTTGAGACTCCACTGCTGACGGGCTTCGTCGTATAAGAGCTTTTTGGTGCCTTCGCTGAAAAAGTGAGTTCCCAGGCAGAGCCGTAACAGCAACAATGCCGCGGCGAATTTCCAGGCACAGCACGTAGCCGTAGCACACGAGCCACCTTGAGACGAGGTGCCGTTGGTCGATGTTTTGTCACTCACAATTATTCAACCTCGGCAAAATCGTAGGGCTGGGCCGTAGGAATAGGCTTCTAGCCTGTCCGTCAACCGGTTTTGGGAATTCGGGCTGAGGGTTTAGCGGGGAAAGGACTGACAGGCTAGGAGCCTATCCTACGTTTTCAGGTCCGCCAGTTCCATCACGGTGTCAAACACTCTATTGTAGGTAAGGTACGCGGAATTCTCTAGGGGGAACCCACAAGTTTGATCCCAAAGAAGTCAGTCTTTTCGTAAAAGCGAGACTGCTAAACCACATTTAAGGGCATAACTTCTATCATGCGCATCGTCCTTTGCTATCCGGTCGAGACCCGACACTTCGAACAAATTCAAGCCGCTTGGCCCGAGGCCGAGTTGGTCGACGCTGGACAAAAACGGATCGCCGAAGAATTGCCGTCGGCCGACATCTACTGCGGCCATGCGAAAGTACCCGTGCCCTGGGACGAAGTGGTGCGGCAAGGCCGGTTGCAATGGATACAGTCGTCGGCGGCGGGGCTTGATCATTGCCTTGTGCCGAGCGTTATCGCTGCGGAGATTCCCGTTTCGAGCGCTTCGGGCGTGCTGGCCAAGCAGGTGGCCGATCAAACAATGGCGTTGTTGGCGGGCACGCTGCGGAGTTTGCCGGCGTTTTTTCGGGCTCAACAGAAAAAAGAGTTCGTCCGTCGACCGACACGCGATCTGCACGGAACTCGCGTAGGCATCGTTGGTCTAGGCGGCAACGGGCGTGTCTTGGCGCGTATCCTCAAGACGTTCGAGACGACGATTCTCGCCACCGATTGGTTTCCCGAGCAAAGAAACGAGTACGTCGACGAGTTACTCCCGGCTGACGCACTCGACGAAATGCTTTCGCGTGTCGATGTGCTGATTCTCACCGCGCCGCTCAATCAACACACTCGAGGCATGATCGACGAACGCCGCCTGCGGCTGTTGCCGAAGGACGCTGTGCTGATCAATGTGGCTCGTGGGCCGTTGGTGGTGGAAAGCGATTTGGCCCAGGTTCTCAAGTCAGGACACTTGTGGGGAGCAGGCATTGATGTGACCGAAGTCGAGCCTCTGTCCCCGGAGAGCCCGCTGTGGGATCTGCCCAACCTGATCATTTCTCCGCATGTCGGCGGGCAACGGGCGAGTCGAATTGACGACATGACGAATCTTTTTTGCGAGAATCTACGCCGTTTCCGTGCAGGCGAGCCCCTATACAACCGGGTCGATAAAACACTAGGTTTCCCCGAGCCCGCAGCAATGTGGACCCCATAAAACGCCCCCAGCCGCCCACTGCCGCTCGCGGCTTAGCCACGACTCTGGCACAAAATTGCGAACTAGACGCAAACCGCAGAGTCTGATTAGTATTGGTAGTGCAAGAAAGCCGGATTAAAATGTCCGAGTGAAAGCTACCCAGCTTCTCGAAGAGGCCAAGTTGCTTGTTCCCTGTGTTCAACTACGTCGTCATTGCACGCAATAGTCTCCCCACCGCGCCACAGCCCCCACTTTTTCATGTCGTCTCCTGAGTCAAAGCATCGCAAGAATCCCACGACAACTATGCTCCAGGGAACCCGGACCATTTCCTTTGCGGGCAAACCTGCCAAACGCTGCCCGAACGATTTGTTTGAGCGCTACCAGGAAATTCTCAACGGCCAATATATGGGTTGGACCGAGCACCTGCGTTTTCGACGGCTGCTGGGGACCGGTGGCCAGGGCATGGTCTATCTGAGCGACCGTCGAGGCTCCGATGGTTTTACGCTGCCGGTCGCGATCAAGATTTTTTCGCCCGAACGCTACGGGAGCCAGCAAGAATACGACCGAGCGATGGAACGAATGTCGCAAGTTGCCAGCCGAGTTGCCAAGCTTCAACACGACAGTCTGCTGGATGTGCAAAATTTTACGTCGCGCCATTGCATACGCATCATGGAGATGGAATGGGTCGACGGTTACAATCTCGACCAACTGCTCACACCCTCAATGCTATCCCGCGCCGAACAGCGTGTGAGCGCACGTCGCTGGAAGTACATCAACAACGTCATCGCTACAATGGGGTCGGTCCGTCCGCGTCTGCAACCAGGAATCGCCGTCGCGATCATCCGCCAATGTTTGGCTGCGCTGGCGGCCCTGCATCGCGAGGAGATCGTCCACGGCGATCTCAAACCTTCGAACATTATGGTCAAACGGACAGGCCATCCGAAAATCGTCGACATCGGTTCAGCACTCGACTTGAACAACATGCCCGAGCAGCGCACCTGTACGCCCCAGTACGCAGCGCCGGAGATGCTCGATCGTAACGAGTTCACGCCTCGTTCTGACTTGGCAAGTTTAGGATATGTCCTGATCGAAATACTTGCCGGCAGACCGTTGTTCGCCGGTCTGAACAGCTTGGGTGAATTGCTCGAAGCGAAGTGGACGCTGCCTCAGCGGTTAGAGCAGATTCTGCCCGACGACGTAGCGGACAGCAATTTGCTCATGACCATCTGCCGCCGCCTGACCGCTCCCGACCCGATGCTCCGTTTCGGCAGTGCCGAAGACGCAGACACCGGCAAAGGGGGATTGGCCGAATTTCAACGCTCGCTCGTGATAGGCGACCTAGCGAGCGAATACGAAAACGAGTTGCGGGTTTGGCTCGAAGAGTTGGATTGAGCTTGTCTTCGATGGGTCTCCTTGAAAACGAGCAAATTGGGACTGCGGATACTCTCTGCCTCGAAAGCTCGTCGCCTGGAGACCGGAATCTCGACACCGCACACTCAAAAGTCGCTTTTGTGGGCGAAAACGCACACAATTTGCTATCCATTTGTGGGCATCTATACCGATTCAGCAGACTCTTCCTGCAGTTGATCTAGTTCGGTGCCTGATGCTGCTCGTTGGTCGATGCGAGACAGTGGAAGCTAATTCCTAAGTTGCTTTAGGCCACTTTGGGCTATGATCAGCATTTACTATCACTCTGACGTGTTGAAACTAACATATCGATTTTTTGAAAGGTACCAAAGGAATGGTCCCAAAAGATTGTTGTCAATTGTTTTCGTTTGCCGCTCTTATTGTGCTTCTAGCACTCGATGATGCGTCTGCTCAAACTTCGGCTCCAGCAGTATTTGTCCCGTTTGGGGCACCCACGGAGTATGCCACGCCCACGGCACCGCCGCTGGTTGCTAGTCGATCGTCTTGTGGAGCTTGCTCGGGCGTCGTTGGTGGGACAACTGTACCTCAGCAGCCAAACTATGTAGGGGCGAATTACCCAATCGCTGGCCAAGTCGATTATTCGAACTTCGGGGCAAACTTCGGGAACGAAAGTGGATGTGGCAACGGATACGCCGACGGAAGTGGCTTAGGAGTTGGTGGAGCTAGTTATGGTAGTGGCTACGGAGGCGGATGCCCCACGACCGGCTTTGCTCAGGCTCGACCGCAAGCTCTCTGGTATGCTTCGGCTGCCGGACTGTACATGAGTCGCAGCGAGCCACGTCGAGTTTGGACAACCTACGAAGGGGGCGGTGGCCCTGGTGCCAATGCCAACCAGCTCATGCACACGCAAGACGCCAGCACCGGTTTTGAAGGAGGAGTCGACTTGCGTCTCGGTCGCTATTTCGCCTGCAACCGTTGGGCAATCGAGTTGGGCTACTGGTCGATGAATAATTTTGAGGGGAGTGCGAGTCAAACTCATGCCAATGGAGTCAGTTCTCCATTACAGTTTAACGACCTTGAAGTCCCACTTGGTGGCGTCGCCGTAGCCGATTTTTTCGACAACGCGGCCGAACACCGTCTTTACCGCGAAAACGAGATCCACAACATTGAACTCAACCTGATTGAAGGCCGCGCAGCGTCAGTCGGCTGTAGTCCCTGGTCGCACCAGATGTTGGTCGGTGTGCGATATTTTAAGTTTGACGAGGATCTCATCTTCGATTCACTCGACACGAGCGGCACCTGGGGTGGTAACGGCGGCCTCGACGAGATGCGTCTTAGTGAGTCGATACAGAACGACCTCATCGGAGCGCAAGTGGGTTGCATCTTGCAACGCCAACTTGGCAGTCGTACGCGGCTCATCATGACGCCTAAGTTTGGTATTTACAACAATCACATCGAGAACCGCTTCGATCTACGTCGAGGCGACGGCACGGCCGCAGCACCTTCGGCATTCAGCGCCGTCGCAGGAGGCTATCCGGTCGAGTCGAGTACCGATGTGGTATCGTTCTTGTCGGAAATGAACATCGGTTTGCAGTATCAAGCGTCCTACCGCTGGTCATTGTTTGGTGGTTACCGCGTTGTCGCGATTACCGGCATCGGACTTGCGGACGATCAAATTCCGCAATTCATCGTTGACATCCCTGAGATCGCCGACATCGACAGCAGCAGCAGTCTCGTGCTGCACGGGGCATTCTTCGGTGCTACGCGAAGCTTCTAGTCGTCTATTTGAAAGAGACGATTGATTGGGCCGGAATCTTATTGCGTTGGGATTCCGGCCTTTTTTGGGCCGGTAGCAATATGACTACCGTATACAAGCACTACGCGTAATTGAGCGGGCGATTGCCTAGTGGCTCACTCACGTACGCGTTGTGCTTGTATTCGCTGAGTACTCTTCTCAGCGTAGACCGGAAGGGCTAAACTGAGGAAGTGTCGACCCAATCTGTCTCTTTTTCTCAGGAACCTTCCATGACTCGCTTCCAACTCTCATTCTTGGCACTGTTAATCACGACCTTTTTCATTTCTAACGCATCCTCACAGGCAAAAACACCTACTAAGCCTCGCAGCAAAAGCCAATCGTTGTTCAACGGCAAGGATCTCACCGGCTGGCATGTTGATGTTCCTAATCCCAAGGGCAAGAAGACCTTTATCGTTCGTGACGGTTTGCTCGTGAGTCTCGGTAAACCCCAGGGGCATTTGATCACGGATGCTGTTTTTCAAGATTACCGGCTTGAAGTCGAGTATCGCTTCGCCGGCGAACCGGGTAATTGTGGTGTGCTGGTACACGCCTCGACACCGCGGGCACTCTATAAAATGTTTCCCAAGTCGATCGAAGTGCAGATGCACCACGAAAACGCTGGCGACTTTTGGTGCATCGTCGAAGATATCGAAGTGCCTGACATGGAAAAGCGGCGTGGGCCACGAGAGAATTGGGGCATCGTCAAAGGCAAAGGCCGCCGGATTCTCAACTTGACCGACGGCTCCGAGAAACCGTTAGGCGACTGGAATAACATGGTGATCGAGTGTTTTGGTAACGACGTCAAAGTCTGGGTCAACGGCGACCTCGTCAATCACGGCACCAACTGTACGGCAAGCAGCGGGCAAATCGCGTTGCAGGCCGAAGGCTCGGAAGTCGAGTTCCGCAAACTTCTGCTGACGCCGATCACCGAGCTAAGCGATAAGCGTTGAAGAGTGGCACGTCGGAGCTAGTCCCTCTTCTGTACACATCAAGCGCCGTTGCGTATCGCCTGGGTAAAGTAACCGTTCACAGGCCAGCAATCGTAGCTGTCCATTTTGTGTTGGTGTTACGTAGTTTGTCTGAATTTGCTATTGGGTGGGCATGTCCGATGCATCGAATCCCCTCCCTGACT
>JAADGD010000140.1 GCA_013152515.1 Planctomycetota bacterium | reverse complement strand
AGAAGAGTTCGACACCGGTGGCAGTGGAACGATCGAAACCCACGTTGCCAAAGTCAGCTACCGACGACCGACCACGACCAAAGCCGTCATGGCGCGACTTCGTTGATCTTCGTCACAGGTTTACCCTTGAAGTTTTTACCCCCAACCCTTAGAAAGAAAATGCCATGTCACCACCAGCCACACTACTCGACCCACGAACCGCCGAAACCCTCGACAAGATCGAGCAAGACGGCGAGCAGCGTTACCGCGATCTAGTTATCGCAATGACCGAAGGCAAAACCCCGAAGCCAGCCGAATTGCGAGAGGCATTGCTCGGCAGTTCGCGCACCCGCGACGATCTTGCTCGCCACCTTGCCCACGCCAGATCGCAGATCGACGCGGCGGAAGATTTGCAGGAAGCGAAAGCTATTCAGTCGCAATTACCAGAGCTTCAAACGGCTTCTGACGACGCCAACGAAGCTGTGGAGAAGTTGCGAGAGAAGCACCAAAAGACATTGGAGCCATTGCTTGAGGCTCAGCACAAAACCTTTCGTGCCCTCGAAGCGTCGAGAAAAGAAGCCCGTCAGCTTGAGCGAGAGGCGATTAGTGTTTTGAGCAAGGGCAAGAGTTCAACCTACACCGACCGGTGGAAGCGTCTTAGCACCACCACGTGTAAGCTTGCCGAGAAACTGCGAGCGGCGAAATTGTACGAAGGCAAGCACACCGCCGAGCGAGAATCCGCCGTGGCAGATCGCGATTGGTGGCAAAGCGAGCTTGATCGTGCCGGCGAAAAAGAGGGGCTAGATAACGCCCGAGAAAACTTTGGCATTCGACTCGACAAAGCAACCGCACGTATCAAGACCGCAGAGAGAAAGATCGGGGAAGTTCGCGACCTGGAAGAAAAACACCAAGAGGCAAGCGGAGCCTTGAAGGATTTCGAGGCAGACAACTTCACTGATTGGAAGCAAATGAAGTTCGATTGATTTCGGGTGGCGGTCGTCGCGTCTGTAGTCTCTTCACGGCGCCCGTCGCTCGGCACATATTTACAAAAGCAAAACCCCCGACAAGGACACACCATGCCCCGCAGAGTCCAGCAGAAAGGCGAATTCGAGCTAGTCAATGCACTGGCTGCCGGCAGTAGTGTAGCCGAAGCTGCTGAGCGAGCGGGCGTCTCTGCCAAGACTGCTTACCGGCGATTACGAGAACCAGAATTCAAAGCAAAAATCACGGTCGCACGTGATGCACTGTTTGCCGATGCCGTTGGCAAGCTCGCTGATGCCGCCTCAGCCGCGATCACAACGCTCGTTGACCTACTAGGGAGTTCATCCCCAACGGCTCGCCTCGGTGCGGCTCGTGCGATTTTAGAGCATGGCCCGAAGCTACGCGACCAAGTCGAGCTAGAGGAGGCCCGCATCACCGCACTAGAGGAAACGCACAATGAGAAATAACTTCAAGGCCCGATTGGCTACCGTCACCCAATCCATGACTCCCACACCCGAAAGCATTACTCAGCAACACCTCTGCGACATCCGGACTGTCTTGAATGGCACCGATGCTGGCCGCGAGGCTGTTGAGTGCCAGTACGCCGCTGCTCGTTTGCGCCACGTTGGTACGGCAGAGGCAAAGGCAGAGGTTTCCAAATCAATATCGCAAGCCACGACCAAGATCATCACCGGTGCGAAACAGCTAGGGCTTGTAGAGCTTGTTTCGCACCTGGAGAGCTGCTGTGATGGTGGCTGTGATGGAGGACGCAATGCCGCAAGATAACGGCAACTCTGATTCGTCGCCTGAGATTGCGTTGGTGGATTTTCGGTTGCTGTTCAGGGCGTGAGGCAGCAATTGCTCTCGCCGGTAAACTACCGGATTTGATTTTTGCGGTTTTCAAAAGCACCGCGTTTTGCAGTGTTTACACGCTATCGATTGCAACGGGTTGCAATGGTGCCGAGAAGTGCTAAAATGCCTACGAAAGTAGTGGTTAGTCGTCGTTTTTTAGGGATTCGGTCGCTTCTATTAACCGCCTTGTCGCAAGTTCGAGTCTTGCCCGAGGAGCTTTTATTATTAGTTTCCTGTAGCTTCCGGGCTACGATAGTTGAGGGCATGGCGCGATTGGCACCATGTCCTTTTTTTAAGCCATTTCCTGTTGTTGAGGAGTTCCTGCGATGAAAACGCTGTCTGCATCTTTGATCACTTTCTTGTTGGGGGGTGGCTTGCTGGGAGGGGGCTTGTGTCTGGTCAGCAGTCGTGCAGTGGCGATCGAAGTCACTGCTGAGCAAAGCGATCAAGGGGCCATTGTACGTATCGACGGTGAGCTGTTTGCCGAGTATCGCACGCTCTCGCAACACCAACCCGCTATTTGGCCGATCATCGGCCCAACGGGAAAGCCAGTGACACGTTCTTACCCCATCGGTCCCCTGCAAAAAGCAGAACGCGACGACCATCCGCATCACCACTCGCTTTGGATTTCGCACCAGGATGTCAATGGACACGATTTCTGGGCGCCTCGTGACCATGAGAAGCCGGAGAACGAGCGGAAAATCATCAAGCACTTGGAGTTCTCGAAGATAGCCAGCGAAGGAAACGAGGCGGTGATCGTCGCTCGCAATCGCTGGATTGCAGGTACCGATGGCCCGATATGCGAGGACGAACGAACCTGGGTTTTTGGAGCCGATGAGGATTCACGCTGGATCGATTGTACGATCAAGATCATCGCTTCGCACGGCGATGTCACTTTCGGTGATATCAAGGATGGGTTCTTTGCGATTCGCGTGGCAGGCACGATGAAAGTCGATGCCGAGCTTGGCGGAAAAATTGTGAACAGTCGAGGGCAAACGAACAAAGGTGCCTGGGCAATGCCAGCCGAATGGGTTGATTATTCTGGTCCCGTAGATGGTGAGACGAATGACGAAACGGTAGGGATCGCTATTTTCAATCATCCGGCAAACTTCCAAAACCCTTGCCGTTGGCACGTCCGTAACTACGGGCTCTTTACAGCCAATCCGTTTGGCGAAAAGGATTTTCCCCCGAGCGAGATCGTTCAAGGCGGTCGCACTATCTCGGCGGGGCAGTCGCTCACGTTGCGATATCGTGTGCTGATTCACCGTGGCGACACAGTGGAAGGCAAGGTTGCTGAGGGGTACAAAAAATATGTCGCCGCAGGTCCAGAGGGGATTTTGCCCGTGATACTCGACGAAGATTTCCAGCACCGCATGGATCGTTGGGCGTCGACCGATCGTGAGCAAACCAAAAAAATGTGGTCGCTCGAATCAGGTGGCCACGGGAACAATAATCGAGTACTACGCGTTGCCGGTGCCAGTAGCTACGAGCCGCCGCATCGTAGTCCGCACAGCATCGCACTGCTCAAGGATGTGGTCGTCGAGGATTTTGAGCTGACGGCCGACGTACAAAACACGAACCCGACTGCCGGCAATCACCGCGATCTTTGCTTCTTCTGGGGCTACCAAGATCCGTCTCATTTTTACTATGTCCATCTCGGCGCGAAACCCGATCCGCATTCGTGTCAAATTTTTATCGTCAACGATGCACCGCGCACGATGATCACCGAGAAAAAGTCGGCCGGTACGCCGTGGACTGACGAGTGGCACAAGGTAAAAGTTCGCCGTAACGTCGAGTCGGGACTGATGGAAGTCTTTTTCGACGACATGAAAACGCCAGTGATGACGGCCACCGACAAGACTTTTACTTGGGGTCGTGTAGGAATTGGCACTTTTGATGACAATGGCAATTTCGACAATATCAAATTGCGTGGTCACGTAGTTCAATCCATCCCAGCAAGTGCAAAACTGCCGTAGCCTTCTATGCAAACAAAGTATAGAGAACCACGGATTGCACGGATATACACGGATTATCTTGGGAAACGATTTGGTCGGATCGCTCTCTCTAGCAAGAATTGCTGTCTGAGATTAAGCGGCATTTTACTATTCGTGCTACTAACGGTTAGGATTTTTGCAAGAGAGCAAAAGTTTTCCGTGAAAAAAATGAGGGAGTAATCACGCAGAGTCACAGAGAAAACAAGAGGGGGGTTCTCTGTGACTCTGCGTCTCTGCGTGAGATCTGCTTGGATTGCGGGCAGAATCCGCGCTGGGTTTATCAGTGGTATCCGTGTTTAGTTTTGATTTCAGTTTGAAATATAGTTACTGCCGATGATTCATCTCAACGAAAAACTCACGCCGGCGGATCTCCTGCCGAAACTCGATAAGTTTTGGCATCGGTCTGCCGAATGTCTCGACGCGATCGAAGCGACCTTCCCGCAGGGAACAGCGACATCTCCGCAAGGTTCGGCGACGCCTGTTTTTACTGTCGAAGGTCAATACACAGCCCAGGGCTGGACCGAATGGACTCAGGGTTTTCAGTATGGTTCGTTGTTATTGCAGTTTGATGCAACCGACGAGCAGCGGTTTTTCGAGCTAGGCCGTCAGCGGACCGTCGACTCGATGGCGTCGCACCTCACGCATGTTGGCGTGCATGACCACGGTTTTAATAATGTTAGCACCTACGGCAACCTGTGGCGGCTGATGAACGAAGGTCGCGTGCCCGAAGACGAGTGGCAACGCAATTTTTGCGAGCTGGCACTCAAAGTGACTGGGGCCGTGCAGGCGTCACGTTGGGCAGTGACTAGCGATGGGACTGGCTACATCTACTCGTTCAACGGCCCGCAGTCGCTTTTTGTCGACACGATACGCTCCTGCCGAGCGTTAGCGATTTCATACCAGCTCGGCCATGCCTTGATGGGCGAGCAGGATCTCAAAATCAGCTTGCTGGAGTGTCTCATTGAACATTCCGTGAATACGGCCCGGTACAACATTTGGTACGGCGAAGGACGAGATACCTACGATATTCGCGGACGCACGGCTCACGAATCGATTTTCAACACCGCAGCCTCAGGCGAGTACCGATGTCCGTCTTCGCAGCAAGGCTATTCACCTTTCAGCACTTGGACACGCGGCTTGGCTTGGGCGATGCTCGGTTTTCCGGAGCAGTTGGAATGGCTGGCTACGTTGCCGGACGAAGAATTTGAAGTCTGTGGTGGCCGAGAGTCCGTTGAAGCTCTGTTTCTCAAAGCCGCCCTGGCAACGTGTGATTTTTACATCGAGCAGACCCCGACCTGTGGAGTGCCTTACTGGGACACGGGTGCGCCGGGATTAGCAAAGCTGGGCGACTATCTCGATCGTCCTGCCGAACCGTTTAACGCGTTCGAGCCAGTGGATAGTTCGGCTGCTGCGATCGCCGCGCAGGGGTTATTACGGTTGGGGCAGGTGCTTGATGTGCGCGGCGAAACTGCCAGCGGCGCGCGGTATCGTCAGGCGGGGCTGACGGTGCTGGATACCTTGCTTGACGAACCTTACTTGTCGACCGACTCGGGTCATCAAGGGCTCTTGTTGCACTCGATCTATCATCGGCCTAACGGTTGGGATCACATCCCCGCCGGGCAAACGATTCCCTGCGGTGAATCAAGCATGTGGGGTGATTACCACGCCCGCGAATTGGCACTCTACGTCGGCCGACTCGCCAAGGAAAAACCGTACTACACATTTTTCGGCCCTAACCAATAATAACATTAACCGAAATCCCGGCGCGCCGGGATCGCCGGAGCGCCCATGCCACCTGTTTCCAAACGCGTCGCCCTAGTCACCGGCAGCACACGCGGCCTTGGTCTAGCAATCGCCGAGCAACTAGCCGCCGACGGATTTGCTCTAGCCATCAACGGTCGTCGCCCGCCCGATGACATCGCCCCCGTCATCGAGCGTTTACAAGCTTCGGGAGCCAAGGTCCTCTATTTTCAAGCCGATGTTACCGACGCTTGCAGCCGGCGAGAGATGATCGACGAGATCCGTCAGTTGTTCGGACGCCTCGACGTCTTGGTCAACAACGCCGGCGTCGCTCCCAACGAGCGAGCGGACATTCTCGAAGCATCCGAGGAGAGTTTTGACCGCCTGATCGGTATCAACCTCAAAGGCCCCTACTTTTTGACGCAGCTGGTCGCCAACTGGATGATCGAACAGCGAAAAGCGGACAACGATTTCTCCGGCACGATCGTCAACATCTCGTCAATAAGTGCCGAACTCGCCTCCGTCAATCGGGGCGACTACTGTATCAGCAAAGCAGGCATCTCGATGGCGACCAAGCTGTGGGCGACGCGACTGGCCGAGTACGGCATCCAAGTCTACGAAGTCCGTCCGGGCATTTTTCGCACCGACATGACCGACGGTGTCCAAGAAAAATACGACAAGCTCCTCGCCGAAGGCCTCACACTAGACCCCCGCTGGGGAGACCCCGCCGAACTCGGCCGCGCAGTTGGGCTGCTCGTTAGCGGTGAGCTTTCGTACGCGACAGGCAATGTGTTGAACATTGACGGCGGGATGATGCTGCCGAGGTTGTGAGGTTTTCCATTCTGTTATTCGGCGGTGTCAGGGAAACCACGAAACACGCCATCCTCGTCCACGCAATCAGCGAAATCTTCCCAGTCCATGTTGGAAATCGAAAGATTGCTTTCGATCCAGTGGATTTCAGATGGTATTGCGCGAAAAGTTCGACCGGGTTGGTCGAAAAGGTCTATAACCAGAATCGGATGGTCTGGTTGGGACGCCGATGTTTGATCAAAAACAAAAAGAAATGTGTGAGGAAATTCTGACGGAACATCCTTAAGTAATTGTTCTACGTTAGTGCCAGAAAACTGCGAGTCATCTAGGATTTCCACGACAATCATCTTGTCACCGATATCGCCTGTGTCAGGCAGATGCGCATTTGCCATCTTGATGAAGTCAAACGCTTGTAACATTTCAGGCGCTGGTGTACTTATTTCAGTGCACACCGACTTCCAAGTAGATTCGCCTGAGAAATCTGTGCGAATGAACGGAACTCGATTAGTGATTGGTATCATTGAAGGCCCCAGAGAAGAATGTTGCAATTTCCTGACGTTGCCGACAGCAATGCCTACGTTATCCTACACGATTCTAGCAATTTTCACATGACTTGCTGCACGTCAGATCTCACCCACAAAAATACCGGGTTTGTCACAGCCTCCTCGCTGCGTTAACCTAAAACGAAGCCATTCTCATCAAACAACTGACACAAATCTCGGAGTTTTCCCCCATGATCAAACGTATTCTCGTCGGCCTGGGTAGCCTAGCTTATGCCAAATCGGCGACGGCTAAGGCGATCGAGCTGGCAAAAACGCATGATGCGGTGCTTACGGGCGTCACACTATTCGACGTCGAACGACTCGACAATACGGGATCTGTACCGATTGGGGCGGGACAGATGGCCAAGGAATTGAAAGATAGCCGACTGGACGATGCCCGCACGATCATTGCCGCTGCCGAAAAGCATTTTGAAAAGGAATGCAAAAAAGCGAGCATCGCCTATCAAAAACGTCGTGAGACGGGCGACCCGCTAGAGGCACTCGTTTCGCTCACTCGCTACCACGATCTGGTGATCGGCGGCCTGCAAACCTTGTTCGAGCATGGCGTCGTTGACGAGCCTCACGACGAACTAGCAATGCTGGTTCGCGAAGGCGTGCGTCCGCTGTTGGCTGTGAGTGACAAAGATCGACCGATTCGACGGGTGCTGATTTGCTACAGCGGCTCAATGGAATCGGCCAAGACGATGCGACGCTTCATCCACCTACGAATGTGGCCTGACGCCGAGTTGAAAATTATCACTTTTGGCGACGACAAAATCGCCAGCGAGGTGCTACTGGCCGACGCAGCCGAATACTGCCGGGCGCACGGTTTTGAGCCTGAAACCGAGTACGTCAGCAAGCCCCCTCTGCACGAGATATTGCCCTACGCCGAGGCGTGGAAAGCTGATCTTCTCGTGATGGGCAACAGCGCCAAACAGATGATGCTCCGGCGCATTCTGGGCGAAACAGCACTGTACGTCATGCGTAATGCCGAGATACCACTTTTCTTGGCGCAGTAAGTCAAAGGAAGTTGCGAAGGGCTTTCCGGCGATGCCTTGCATCTCGGCTATTTCACACTTCACTTTTCACCTTTCCTAATGCTTCATCAAGTGTGAGTACTCGATAGCCACCGATGGCTTTGTAGTACAGCAATAAGATCAAATAACCTATCGCCATCGCAGCGGGGATGTAGGCGGTGAGTTTCAGCGCACGACGGCCACCGCTGAGGGCGGACGCTTGAACGACTGGGACATCTTCAGCAGCATTGTCCAGCAAAATTTGCTTGTCGGCGTCCTGGATAATTTTTGAATCTGCAATGGAAGCTGTGCCGCCGATCGAGCCGTCTTCGCCGACTTTGATAGAATTCGCAGCATTCAGTCGTTCGGGAATGATTTCCTGATACGAATAGCCCCAGGCGGTGGTTGTCTCAGGACTGGCGTAGCGCTCGAACGTGGCGGGAGCGTTGGCTTTCAGGTCTTCTGACATCGAATAGCCTTGTTGCGTGCCAATTCTTACACCTCCAATAAGCCCAACACTTAGCATCCCTGCCGCACCGAGCGCTCCCATCGCGACCGAGCCGCATTGTGGGTAGCGTTCACCGGCAATTCCAAGCATGGTTGGCCAGAGAAAGGCTTTGCCGAAGCTGTAAAAAGTGGCGGCTGCAAAGATTACGGCCACGCTTTGGATCGGCAAAGCAAGCCAAAGCAGTCCAAGCACAGCGATGACGGAACTGGCCAGCAGCAGGCCAATCGGATTGATCTTGTGCACGATCGGGCCTGCAAAAAATCGCAACACGAACATTAACATCGAAGTGTAGACCAGGATGAGGATCGAATTAGGCAGCAGGTTTTCCATCAACTTCGTCATCCAAGAATCAACGCCTAGTTCCATGTAAGCAAGTAAACCATGCAAAACCATCAGCAGCAGGAACGGCAGTGAAACGAAACAGGAGAAAATGGTCGCAAAATTACTAGTGGATTCCCCAACGGTACTAGGAAACTTTTGTGGAATAACGAGGATGCCGTAGATCAGAACCACGATGGCAAATGAGGACAGAGAAAATGTCCACGGCAACTCGGTTATCCAGCAATCGTTGCCAATAAAACAGGCCGCAAACAAACCGCCAACAATCATGCCGCCAGGCCAGCCTGCGTGCAGGATGTTGAGGTGATGCGTCTGGCTTTCGGGATAGAGCTGCGCAATAAGCGGGTTGATCACGGCTTCGTACAAACCTTGGCAAATGGAGAAAAGAAAGACACTCCACCACAGAACAACAAAAGCTCTATCGGTGGCCGCCGTAGGGTCACTCTCCGCAAGTGCCGAAAATGCTGGACCGACCATGAAGAGCATTGCCGCACTGACTAAGTGCATGACAAAGGCGAGTAACAAAAGTTTTTTGTAGCCAAACTTTTCAACGAGGATCCCACCGAAAAAAATCATCACGGCAAAGCCGAGGAAGCCAGCCCCCATGATTGCGCCAAATTGTCCACCGCCGAGTCCGAATTCGCGTTCCCAGACGCCGCCGGCGGCAGCGCGCGTAGCGAAGCCAAAGCCAGAAGCGATCAGTGTGAGAAAACTAGCCCATAAGAGTTTGCCGCGTACACTCGAACTATCCACAAAGACCTCCAAGAGAATCTGATGATTTGATGAGACATAAATAGGGGCGAGCGGCGACTTCTCACGATAACGAACTCGCATCAACCAGCCTACCGCTAGCAGTTTGGCCGCAGTATAGCTGCCTAAGTCAACAAATGTAAGAACTGTCAGCAATACTAGGCAATGCAGCCCAGATGAGGGCTTATTTCGCCCAGAAGGTGTGTAGGGCAAAAAGAAATAAGAAGAGGCGCCGGGCGGATTCGAACCGCCGATGTCGGATTTGCAATCTTGGGGCTCGCTTTTGATGGGTTCCGAACAGGCTGCGAATAGCTTATTTTATAGGGTAGAACGAATCGCCGGTTCACGCTTGTGGGCTAGTGAATGACGTGTTTAGGTGACATTTTAGGTGGCGCGCAAGCCTGTTTTGCTCGTCGTCAAACTTTATCCAATCAGCCCGGTCGCTCCGGGCGTCGCGGTCTCGCTATTTCGACTGTCCTAGATTCTTTTACGATTCAAATTCTTTGGTGGTAGTCGGTTACGTTTTCCCGTAACTGTTCACGGGTTTTGATAAGAGAATAGCGAAAAAGGGCTGGTAATCAGGTTAAGAATTGGTAGTACGTTTGTTGGAGAAAGTTGC
>JAADGD010000019.1:7229-21623 GCA_013152515.1 Planctomycetota bacterium | reverse complement strand
CCGCCAGGAATCTGCATCCAATATCACGCCCCAGAGCGAACTTACAGCGTGCCGAAATCGCCACTGCGAAAAAACAAGCGTGCCGGTGGCCACAACAGCCTTACTCGTACCCGCTTGAAGCCAAACTTTATGATCGGCGGCTACGGGCAGTTTACCTACCACTTTAATTACTGGGGGCCGATCGGTTGTAACCGTGATACGCATATTATTATTCGCAAGTGTCCTGTCGTGAAATTTTAGATTTTGTTTCATTTGTCACTAGTTATTTGACAATAGTCATTTGTCATTGAAAAAAGGACACTGTAAAAAGACAACGTCAATCGGATGACAATTGACTATTAAAAAATAACTATTGAAAATTTCTTCCCACCACCAAACACATACAACCAGCCACTCATGAACATCCGCTCTCAAGTTTCTATGGTGTTTCATCTCGATAAGTGCATCGGGTGCCATACGTGTAGCGTTGCCTGCAAAAATGTGTGGACCGACCGCAAAGGTGCGGACTACATGTGGTGGAACAATGTCGAGACGAAGCCGGGCACCGGCTATCCGACCAAGTGGGAAGACCAGGAGCAGTACCACGGCGGTTGGGAAAAGAAGGGCGATCAGCCGATCAACATCAAGTCGACCGGCAAGGCACGTGTCATTCCCAACATTTTTCACAACCCGTACATGCCGAGCATGGACGACTACTACGAGCCGTGGACGTACGATTACCAAAACCTGTTCAACGCCAAAGAAGGTGCCGACCAGCCGATCGCCAAACCGATTTCGATGGTCACGGGCAAAGACATCGACATCCAGGCGGGGCCGAACTGGGACGACGACCTGGGTGGCTCGCAGATCTATGCCGCCAACGACCCGAATCTCGAAGGACTGACCGATCAGCAGCGACAGCAACTAAACTCAGTCGAGCGGTTAGTGCTTTTCTATCTACCTCGAATCTGCAATCATTGCCTCAATCCGTGTTGCGTGGCATCGTGTCCGTCGGGGGCGCTGTACAAGCGGGGCGAAGATGGCATTGTGTTGATCGACCAGAAAAAATGCCGTGCTTGGCGTAGTTGCGTTTCAGCTTGCCCCTACAAAAAGACCTATTTCAACTGGTTTACTGGCAAAAGCGAGAAGTGCATTCTCTGCTTCCCACGGCTTGAAGTCGGCGAAGCGCCTGCTTGTTTCCACTCGTGCGTCGGGCGAATTCGCTACCTAGGCGTGCTACTCTATGACGCCGATCGATTGGAGGAGGTTGCCAACCTACCCGACGACGAGTTGGTCGAGGGCCAACGCTCGCTGATTCTTAATCCACATGATCCCGAGATCATTCGCAAGGCGCAGTCGGCGGGCATTCCTGATGGTGTGATCGAGTCGGCTCAGAGGTCGCCGGTCTACAAGTTCGTGATGGACTGGAAGATCGCCCTACCGCCGCATATCGAGTATCGCACTTTGCCGATGCTTTTCTACGTGCCGCCCATGTCGCCTGTGATTGCGAATTTTGAAGACGGGTTGGCCAGTCACAAAATGCAAAACTTATTTCACGGGATCGACGAGTCGCGTGTGCCGATGCAGTATTTCGCCAACCTGTTTGGTGGTGGCAAAGAAGGGGTCGTCCGTCATGCGATGGGCAAGCAACTGGCCGTCCGCTGGCACCGTCGTGCCGAGACCGTCGGCGACGTCGATCGGGCGACGGCCGATCGTTTTTTGCGAGAAGCGGAGCTTACCGTCGAAGAAGCCGAGGCGATCTACAAGCTTACTTCGCTCTGCACGTTTGAAGATCGATTTGTCATTCCGCCCATGTATCGCGAGCAAGCGATCGAGATGATCGAAGAGCCAGGCGTGCATAAAGCCGAGACCGGTTTTGGTTTTGTCGGCGGTCAACAAAGGGGGGCGTGATGCACGATTTACCTATTGTTAACTTTTCAAGCACCAAGGCGATGGAGTCGGAAGAAGAACCGGTTTCAGAGATCGAACGTACCCTTGGGACGCTGACTCGCTTGCTGTCCTATCCGGGTGAGCATTTCGACCAGCTCGTCGAGATGCTTTATCTGATAGTGCAACACGAATTGCCTGAGGCTGCCAAAGGGATTTCAGCGTTTGGACAGTACCTTGAGCGCTGCGAAGAAAACGAGCTTGAAGAGGCCTATACCGGCACATTCGATGTAAATCCTGCCTGTGCTTTGGAAATCGGCTGGCATCTGTTCGGCGAAGATTATATGCGTGGCCAATTTTTGGTGCGGATGCGCCAGGAACTGGCTAAATACGAGATTCCCGAATCGGGCGAGCTGCCCGACCACCTGACGCATGTGCTGCCGGTGGTTGCTTTTATGCCCGCGGAAGAAGCCCGTCAGTTTTCGCACGCCTGCGTCTTTCCGGCACTGCACAAAATGCAGGTGTCGCTCGACAAAAACAACTCGCCGTATCGGCACCTGATTCGCTGCCTCACCTTGGTACTCGAAAAACATTTTGGTGCCAGTGAGCCTTGGGGCGAGAACGACGAAAACATGCTGCAAAATACTAAGGAATTCCCTGGGCAGAATGGCCCACGTCAGCCGGGCGGAGACGACCCGCTGCGAGCTTTTCCGATGCCGGGAATGGCTTGCGGCAGTAACGACATCGAGCTAGTGCCGCTGCAAATGCAATATCAAATACCTGACCAAGTGCCTGACCATGTGCCTGATGGGGGGTCGTGCCAAAGTTCCGGCCTTCCAGAGGAGAGAGCAAAATGAGCCAACATTTCCTTGATCAATTCCTGTTCGTGGCACTCCCTTATGTCTGTCTGTTTACGTTCTTCCTGATGACGATCTACCGTTATCGGGCTCAGTCGTTTTCCTACTCAAGCTTGTCGAGTCAGTTCCTGGAAAACAAACATCATTTTTGGGCAGTGGTTCCGTTTCACTATGGCATTTTGATCGTCACGGCAGGGCACTTTGTGGCATTTTTGATTCCTCGATCGCTCCTTGCCTGGAATAGCGTACCGTGGCGACTTTATGTGTTGGAGATCTCGGCACTGGCGTTCGGCATTTTGACGATCATCGGCCTGGTCGGCGTGATTGTCCGGCGATTTAGCAGCAGCAAGGTTCGCGTCGTGACGACGCCGACCGACTGGTTGTTGTTTGCGATGCTGCTGGTGCAGACGGTTAGCGGTGTGAGTATCGCCCTGTTTTATCCGTGGGGTTCGTCTTGGTTCGCAACGAACATGGCACCCTACTTGTGGTCGATCATGAAACTCGCCCCCGACGTCACCTTTGTTTCGGCGATGCCTTGGCTAGTGAAGCTGCATGTCGTGCTGGCTTTTTTGACGATTGGTTTTTTCCCGTTTACTCGACTTGTGCATGTGTTGGTTATCCCAAATCCGTATCTGTGGCGTAAGCCGCAGGTAGTCCGATGGTATAGCCGAGAAGGAAAATCTAGGTAGCACCGTGGAAGTACGCAACAAAGCAACTAGCATTGATCTGTTTTCGCTAAGGACTCCGCAGATGCGGGCGTTCCACATGTCGTGGTTTGCCTTCTTTTTGTGTTTCTTTGCCTGGTTTGGCATCGCGCCGCTGATGGCAGTCGTACGCGAAGAACTAGGGTTGACGAAGCAGCAAATCGGCAACACGATCATCGCCTCGGTCGCCATTACGATTATTGCCCGGTTGATCATTGGCTGGCTCTGCGATCGCGTGGGCCCGCGAATCAGCTACACAGTTCTGCTGCTGGTCGGTTCGATCCCGGTCATGGCTATCGGCTTGGTCGGTTGGATACCACTGCCCGACTTCCTCGCCAACATGGTCCAGAGCCAGCAAGAATGGGACTATACGGTTTTCCTGCTATTCCGCCTCGGCATTGGCGTGATTGGCGCATCGTTTGTCATTACCCAATATCACACCTCGGTGATGTTCGCTCCAAATGTGGTCGGTACGGCCAACGCGACCAGTGCCGGGTGGGGTAATTTGGGTGGCGGCGTGACGCAGATGATCATGCCGATGGTCTTCGCGGGCTTTGTCGGGCTGGGATATCTCGAACCGTCCGCATGGCGTCTGTCGATGGTTGCCGCCGGGGCTGTCTGTTTTATTACAGGCATCGCCTACTTCTTCTTTACGACTGACTTGCCGGATGGGAATTTCAAAGAGCTGCGAGCTTCGGGTGAGCTGAAGCAAGACGAGACGGGCAAAGGCTCGTTTTGGCTGGCGGCCCGCGACTACCGCGTTTGGGCGTTGTTCTTCGTCTACGCCGCCTGCTTTGGCATCGAACTGACGATCAATAACATCGCTGCCATTTACTATATGGACAATTTCGATCTGGGTCTAAAAACAGCCGGACTCGTGGCGGGCTTATTTGGTCTGATGAACATTTTCGCTCGCACCCTTGGTGGCTTTATTAGCGATCGTTTTGTTCGGACCGGTGGCCTGAAAGGACGAGTTCGCTGGCTATTTATCGCGATTTTGGCTGAAGGTATCGCGTTGATCTTCTTTTCTCAAATGGAGGTGTTGGCCCTGGCTATCCCTATGATGATCATTTTCAGCCTCTTTACTCAGATGTCCGAAGGAGCAACTTTTTCGATCGTTCCCTTTATCAATAAAAAAGCGATTGGCTCAGTTTCAGGCATCGTTGGTGCCGGCGGAAATATGGGTGCTGTTGCTGCCGGGTTCCTGATGCGGGCCGAGAGTGTCTCCTACCAGCAAGCGCTTTTGATACTCGGTTTTTTGGTGGCAGCTTTTTCTCTGTTCGTTCTGCTGGTGAAATTTAGCCCCGCAGACGAAAAAAAGGCTGCGGACGAATTCAACGACGCCATGGCGCGCCGGCGCGAAGAACTCAAAGATCGCAAGCCACTCGCCGAGCTTATTCCTGGCGTACGTCATCTGCGTCCCATGGATGCTTTGAGAATTTATCTTGGCATTGCTTTGTTCATCAAAGGTATTTATTTCATTACGAACATGGCAGATCTGGAGTCTGTTGTGAATTTAGGCGAAGAGCTTCCTTTGGAGATCAGCTTGGGGCAGACGATGATCGCATGGTCGGTGGTCTTTGCTCATGTGATTGGCGGTGCTTGTCTATTCCTCGGGTTTGTCACCCGCTTGTCTGCCGCTGCGAATGCCGTGATTCTCTTCGGTGCAGTCGTTGCTGCGTTGACTGGTGCAGCTGGCGAGGGAAGCCTCATTGGAACCAACGTCGACTTTCAGTTTGCCTCGTTTGTTTTCTTCTCGTTGGTTCTGTTCATTTGGCGAGGTTCAGGTCCACTGTCGCTAGATCATCTAATCCGACTTGATGCTGAGAAGGAACCAGAAATCCTTTAATCCCCTCCCCCGATTCTTTGGGATATAAAAAACGGTAAATCTTATGGCTAGAACACCTCAGCGCTGGGATATCGAAGACCAAGACTTTTGGGAATCGACCGGTAAGTCGATTGCAACTCGGAATCTGTGGGTCTCGATTCCCAACCTGCTTTGCGGTTTCGCGGTTTGGTTGTATTGGGGAATGTTGGCCAAAATTATTCAGAAGGTCCATTTCGCCAACCCCGATCTTTTTAATTTTACGTTTATGAATGAGGGCGAGCCTTACGACGTTAAGGGGTACAAGACGCTCATGTATACGCTACCGGCGGTTGCTGGTCTGGCGGGAGCGACGTTACGGATTCCGAACTCTTTCATGATTGCGATCTGCGGCGGACGGAACGTCAAATTTATGACAACCGTGTTGCTGATCATTCCGGCGTTTCTTACTGGCCTTGCCTTGCGAGATCCTGCTACACCCTTTTACGTCTATATCATTCTAGCAGCGATGTCGGGCGTAGGTGGTGGGGCGTTTGCTTCAAGCATGTCGAATATCTCGTTTTTCTTTCCCAAAAAGATGCAAGGTCTCGCGCTAGGGCTCAACGCGGGGCTTGGCAACTTGGGCGTTAGCGTGATGCAATTCCTGATTCCTTGGGTCATCATCACGAAAGGATTGTTCGGAGAATTTGGCGGAGATCCTCAATCTCTCAGCGCTGACAGCCAATTGTGGGTGCAAAATGCCGCCTTCGTTTGGGTCCCGATCATGACGGTACTCGCCGTTCTGGCGGGACTGTTCATGAACAATCTGCCGCAGCACGATTGCGGGCCAACGCCTGTCGCGATCGGCAAGTATCTGTGGTTGCAGTTGCTCGGTTTCCTGGGCGCTGGCATAGGCGTCTTGTTGTTGGTCTTCGTGAAAATGCCGATCCCGGAGCTAGTGCGGATTTTTCTCGTTGTGGCTGCGGCAGTAGTTTCAACGCTGCTATTGATGCGATTTATGACGCCGCAGACGATTCAAGCACCGCTTAAAAAACAGTTTGCCATTTTTAATAACAAGCACACCTGGGTGATGACGTGGCTGTACACGATGACTTTTGGTTCGTTTATCGGCTACGCCGCTGCGTTTCCGAAATTGCTTGATGATATTTTCGTCACGCCGACCAATGGGCTGATTACCTCGAACTACATCTGGATCGGCGTCGCGGTGGGCGCACTCATACGCCCGGTAGGAGGGTGGCTGTCAGATAAATTAGGCGGTGCACGAGTTACACAGTGGGACACGTGGGTCATGGTCGCCTCGACGATCTTGGCTGGATACTTCGTTTCGCTCGCCGGGCAAGAGGCTGCGATCACCGATGATGCAGGAGCAGTCATCGGTCACCCAGAAAAATATTTCATTCCGTTTCTGCTGACCTTTATCGTGCTGTTTGCGACGACCGGCATCGGCAACGGTTCGACCTTCCGGATGATCCCGTTCATTTTTTCCAAAGACCAAGCAGGCCCCGTTTTGGCGTGGACCTCGGCGATCGCCGCTTATGGGGCGTTCTTAATTCCCAAAGTTTTCGCTACACAAATCAAAGCGGGGACGCCGCAATATGCTCTTTACGGATTCGCTGTTTACTACGCCAGTTGCCTAGCAGTGAATTGGTGGTTCTACGCAAGAAAAGGGGCAGAAATTAAATGTTAGTAAAGCTAAGAGTCAAGAGCCGAGAGTCAAGAGCTAAAAAAGGCTCGTGGGTCAAGCTCCGGACTCTCGACTCTAGACACTGGACTCTCAAATAATGCAACAACGAGTCATTACAATCGCACTGGTCACGGGGCTTTGCTTTAGCCTGGCGCTGTTTGTGTCAGCGATGGGCAAGTGGCGGATGCCCGATAATCAGCAGGGATACTCTCCCAAACAGCCGATCGCCTACTCGCACCGTCTCCATGCGGGCGATTTGGGGATTGACTGCAAGTTTTGTCATTCGGCATCCGAGTCGAGTCGCCACGCAGGGATTCCTTCGTCGGATGTCTGCATGAAATGCCATCGTTACGTCACAGCGCCGCTGGACGTGACGCGGCAGGAAATGGATTTGGCTGATAAAGAAAAACGAAAGCCGGTGGCCGTCATTTCAGCAGAACTAAAAAAACTCTACGACGCGTTGGCACTCGACGAAAAATTCCAGCCGGTCGAAGGGGCTTTGCCAGAGTCGATCCCCTGGGTCCGCGTCCACAACCTTCCCGACTTCGTCATGTTCAACCATCAAGCGCATGTCGCGGTGGGCGTAACATGCCAAACGTGTCACGGCCCGGTAGAGTCGATGGAACGCATGGAACAGCACGCCACGCTTTCGATGGGCTGGTGTGTGAATTGCCATCGCGATGCGACCCGTGAAGGAATCAACGGCAAAGAAGTTCACGCCAGCACCAACTGCACTGTCTGCCATCACTAGCCTTCGATTTTTCAAAACATCATACGCCGAAACAAAACGTAATGACGCAATTTCCAGACAACATTCAATCGAACGAACCCGAATTCCACGGCCAAGAGGCAGTCGCGAAAGCTGGGTTCGGCTCGATGGACGATCCTGCCGAGGTGAACCGACGACGGTTTTTGGAAGCAGCCGGATTTTCGCTTTCGGTCGCGGCGATGGGCGGTTGCGGTCGTGCGCCGGTCGAAACTGCGCTGCCGTTTCCCAGTCAGCCGGTCGGTGCAATCCCTGGTCGTCTGCAAAATTACGCGTCGACTTGTGCCGGTTGTCCGTCGGGCTGCGGACTGTTGGTCGGAACACGCGACGGTCGGCCTCTGAAGATGGAAGGCCTACCGAAGCATCCGCTCTCGGATGGCGGACTTTGTGCGGTTGGGCAAGCCCAGCCAATCAGCTTGTACGATAGCAAGCGACTCACAGGGCCGCTCCTAACAGGAAAGCCGTCCGATTGGGCGACCATCGATCAAGAGATTCTTCAAGCACTCGGCCAGATCAAAGCACAAAAAAAGTCGGTGCGACTCGTGACACCTACCATCACGAGTCCTACGCTCCAAACAAGCATCGATAAATTCCTAGCACCTTTCGAGGACGCCAAGCACATTGTATTCGACGCGGTTAGTTCGTCGGCCATTCTCGACGCCCACCAGCAAACACACTCGGCACGTCTGTTGCCACACTATCGGCTCGACCGCGCCGACGTGTTGGTTTCGTTCGGTGCCGATTTTTTGGGCACTTGGATTTCGCCCGTCGAGTTTACTGCAGCATGGGCGAAGCGACGCGCACCGAGCGAAGACTCGCCGGTGATGTCGTATCATGTCCAAATTGAAAGTCGCATGTCGCTGACCGGCACCAACGCCGACCGACGCGTTGCAATTCATCCCCGCGACCAAGGACCGCTGGTCGGACGTCTCGCGGAAAAAGTGGCCGTATTGGCAGGAAAGCCACACTGGGAAAAACTGGCAATCGGTGCCGACGACAGCCATGAAAAAGTCCTCGACGAATTGGCAAAGCGACTGTGGGATGCTCGCGGCAAATGCCTAGTCGTCAGCGACAGTCAAGACATTGGTACGCAACGAGTCGTCAATTATCTCAACCATCTATTGGGCAATTACGGAACCACGCTCGACCTCGAAAACCCGAGCTACCAACGGCAAGGCAACGATTCCGACGTAGAAAAACTGGTCGAAGAGCTAGTTGCCAATCAGGTCGGGGCGCTGTTGGTCGCTGATGTCGATCTCTTGCACGATCTGACAGGCAGTTTTTCGCTGGCCGAGGCGATTGGTCGCGTGCCGCTGACGGTGAGCTTTGCGCCGCGTGAGGACGAGTTTGCGGCGGCGGCAAAATTTGTTTGCCCCGATCATCATGCGTTGGAGTCGTGGGCCGATGCAATGCCGACGAGCGGCTTGATGAGCCTGGCGCAACCGACGCTTCGCCCATTGGGCAAAACGCGAGCCTTGCTGGAAAGCTTGGCCGCTTGGTCGGGACAACCGACCACGGCTTACGATGCGCTTCGTGCGTATTGGGAAGCAGAAATATTTCCTGCTCGTAGTGCAGATGCCCCTGGTGACTTTTTGGCTTTCTGGGAACGCACTCTGCTCAATGGTTTTGCAGAAATCAAACCCGACCAATCCACCGTCGGCAAGTTTGTTGCCGACTCGATAAAACCTCTTGATCAGCAAAAGGTGCTACAGAAAGAATCCGACGCGTTTTCCTTGGTTCTCTACAGCAAGGTAGGAATGCCCGACAGTCGGCACGCCCACAATCCTTGGTTGCACGAACTGCCCGACCCGGTCACCAAGGTCACCTGGGGCAACTATGCTTGCCTCTCGCCAGGGGATGCCGAAAAGCTTGGGGTCAAAAATGGCGATGTCATCAAAGTCTCTGCAGGGGAGGGCAGAGTACCACTCGAATTACCGACGCTGGTCCAAATGGGGCAGCATGACGGAGTGTTAGCGATCGCTTTGGCTTACGGCTGCAAAGGGACTGATCGCTTTGCGAAAGTCGGACCGCAGTGGTTCGAGGCACGTCCAACCGTTCCTACAGGTGAACGACTCGGAAAAAATGCGGCCAGCCTTGTCGAGTTTCGCGACGGGTCGCGGCAGACATCGCTCGCCGACGTCACTTTGACCAAAACAAAAAGTCATCGCGAGTTAGCGATCACACAAAAGTACCACTCGCTCAATGTCCCTGCCGAAGTCGCGCCGCACGGAGCAGAGCATCGCGAGATCGTCGAGCGCACGACGCTCCCCGCCTTCGCCAAAGATGCGCATTCGGGTGCCGCCGAACATCACTTCGAGGGCGAAAAACAGCTCTGGCCAGAAGATCACGAGAAAACGGGCCACGCCTGGGGCATGGTGATCGATCTCAACAAATGCACAGGATGTTCGGCCTGCGTCGTCGCCTGTCAGTCGGAGAACAATGTGCCGGTCGTCGGTTACGACGAAGTCCGCCGTCAGCGCGAGATGCACTGGATGCGTATCGATCGCTATTACACGAGTTATGGCACGGGCGAAGGCGAAGAGATGGACATCGACCATCAGCCGATGATGTGTCAGCACTGCGACAATGCTCCTTGCGAAACGGTCTGCCCCGTGCTGGCCACGGTCCATAGCGACGAAGGGCTCAACGAACAGGTTTACAATCGGTGCGTCGGCACGCGTTATTGTGCGAACAACTGCCCTTACAAAGTGCGGCGATTCAATTGGTTCAAGTATCCGCACGACGATACGCTGCAAAACTTGGTATTGAACCCCGAAGTCACGGTCCGTTCTCGGGGTGTGATGGAAAAATGCTCGATGTGTGTCCAGCGGATCGAGGCGGGCAAGGTCGAAGCACGCAGTCATGGCTCGCCGGTGGCGGATGGTGCCATTCAAACCGCTTGCCAGCAATCGTGTCCTGCCGAGGCCATCGTTTTTGGTGACATGAACGACCCGAAAAGTCAGGTCCGCGCCTCGCTCGAAAATCCGCGCGGCTATCGCGTTCTGGAAGAGCTCAACGTCCGACCAGCCGTGTCCTACCTACGTGTTGTGAAGAACACTGAAGAGAACACTGATGAAATGAACACTGATGAGAACAAAAGCGACATGAAAAAACATAATGGAGGGTCGCATCATGGCTGACTCCACACAACAAGCGCAGGCACCCACGGCGGTAGCCCCCACTGCGGCTGAACTGGCAACGCTGCGCCCGACATTGATTTCTGGCAACAAGACGCCTGCGCAAGTCACCCGTGACATCTGCGCACCCATCGAACGCGGTCCCACAGGGCTGTGGTGGGCCGCTTTTTCGGTCGCGCTAACCGCCTTGGCTATCGGCACAGTCGCGGTGACGTATCAAATTGCCTACGGCATCGGCACCTGGGGTTTGAACCGCACGGTCGGTTGGGCGTTTGATATCACGAATTTTGTTTTTTGGGTCGGTATCGGTCATGCCGGTACGTTGATTTCGGCGGTGCTATTTTTGTTTCGGCAGAAGTGGCGAACCTCAGTAAACCGCTCGGCGGAAGCGATGACACTGTTCGCGGTCATCTGCGCGGGTTTGTTCCCAGTGATTCACATGGGGCGCCCTTGGTTGGCGTTCTGGATGGCGCCCTATCCCAACACGCGTGGTTCGCTGTGGGTCAATTTCAAATCGCCGCTGCTGTGGGATGTTTTTGCGATTTCGACCTATCTGCTGATCTCTGCGGTCTTTTGGTACGTCGGGCTCATTCCCGACTTGGCGACGGTTCGCGATCGGTCGAAGCCGGGTTGGCGTAAAAAAATCGCTGGCTTCTTCAGCCTTGGTTGGAATGGGTCGGCACGCACCTGGAGCCGCTACGAGACGGTCTACATGCTGCTGGCCGGCATCGCGACCCCGCTTGTGTTTTCGGTTCACACGATCGTCAGTATGGATTTTGCCACGGCAGTGATCCCTGGTTGGCATACGACGATTTTCCCGCCGTACTTTGTGGCGGGGGCGATTTTTAGTGGGCTGGCGATGGTCCTCACGCTGATGATTATCGCCCGCAAGGTGATGCAGCTCGAAGACTACATTACCGTGCTGCATATCGAAACGATGTGCAAGCTCATGCTCTCGATGGGCTGCATCGTGGGGTTGGCGTACGGCACCGAATTTTTCATGGCGACCTTCAGCGGTAACCCTTACGAGCAGTTTGTCTTCTTCAACCGCGCTGCGGGGCCGTTTCGTTGGGCTTATTGGACGATGGTTTGCTGCAACGTGATGATCCCGCAATTGCTTTGGATCAGACCGTTTCGCCGTAACATCGCGTTTGTCTTTTTCATCAGCATTGTCGTCAACATCGGCATGTGGTTCGAGCGATTTGTGATTATCGTGACCAGCTTGCATCGTGACTTTCTGCCGTCAAGTTGGGCCGACTATACACCGACCACGATCGAGCTGGCGACGCTGCTCGGCAGTTTTGGTTTGTTCTTTACCTGCTTCCTGATCTTCTGCCGGTTTATTCCTGCTATTGCGATGGCCGAAATCAAAGGCGTGTTGAACGATCCGCCGCGTGAACGGAAACCAGCTAAATCCATCGAGGACGCGCCTCAAGGAGACGCAGCATGAGCCCTCTTTTTGCACAACAAAGCGACGAACAACAACACCGTCTCTTGGCCACCTTCGAGCATGAGGACGACCTGTTAGACGCGGTGAAAGAGGTGCGTCAACAAGGTTACAAGATCATCGACGTGTTTACTCCCTATGCCATTCATGGCCTCGACGGAGCGATGGGCCTCAAGCCTTCTCGTCTCACCTGGGTCTGCTTTATTGGTGGCATGATCGGAGCGCTCGGGATGCTTTGGTTTGAATATTGGATCGGCGCGGTAGCCTGGGCGATCGACGTCGGCGGCAAGCCGTGGAACTCGTTGCCGTCCACGGTTCCGGTCGCCTTCGAGGCAGCTGTCTTGTTCGCCGGATTTGGTAGCGTGTTCGCGCTGTTTGCGGTGACTCGCCTCTACCCTGGCAAGCAAGCCGATTTGCCCTCCCAGCGGGTGACCGATGATCGATTTGTTATTGTACTTGACCAAGAAGATACCCAGTGTGATACCCAACAGGTGGAAGTCATGTTAAGGCCGTTTCGTCTTGTCGCATTAGAGGAACGAGTCGTTTCAGCAGGAGAATATCAATGACGTTGAATCGGCTGAACCTAACGTTGGCGATCGCTCTTGTGTTAGTTCTCGGATTGTTGAAGCTAGCGCGAGTCGACTATTCGAGGCCCAATTACCAAGTTAATCTGGGTGATGATATGGCGGTTTCACCCGCGTACTCGCCATTTGAGGCGAATGAAAATTTTGCAAACGGACGCACCATGCAGAGTCCGGTGCCGGGCACGATCGCGCGAGGCACTCAACAGTTTCATTTTGAAGCGACGCCTGCCGACGCGATTCGCGCTGGCGAAGAATTGGTCAACCCGTTCGATCGGAGTACGGAGGCTGGCGCTGCGTCTATCGAGCGTGGCAAGGACGTCTTCCAATTCTTTTGCACCGCGTGTCACGGTGGAGATGGCTCAGGCAACGGCCCTGTGGCAAAACGAGGATTTCCGCCACCTCCTTCATTGCTGACGGGCAAGACACTTCCCATGAAAGATGGACAACTGCTGCATATTCTCACCTTTGGCCAGAACAGTATGCCAAGCTTTGCGGCCCAATTGCCACCCGATCGCCGGTGGGATGTGATCAACTTTATCCGCAGCTTGCAACAACAGGCGAAACTGCAAGCGAAAAAACCTCCGGCGAATACTGAACCCTCTGCACCTGCCGAAGAAGTCGATACGGAACCAAAACCATGACCTCCAATTCACTGACCTCCTCGTCGAGCTATCAAAAACTGGTTCCGCTTGTCGTCGTCTCGGCGATCGTCCTGGCCTTGGGTGCGTTGTTGGCGCCTGACCGCGTTTGGAGTAATTTGCTCATCGTCGGTTTTTATTTGGTCACGCTCGGTCTGGGTGGCGGGCTTTTTCTGGCGCTGACCTACATTGCCAATTCGTTTTGGAATGTCGGCTTTCGTCGCGTCCCCGAAGCGATGGTGGGACTGCTTGTGCCCTCTGGCGTCGGGTTGTTGGCCGTGCTGGCGGTACGGAGCCAACAGTATGCTTGGCATCCGCACGGGGCTGGAGATGCAGGCACCTTTTGGTTTAAGGAAATGTGGTCGGCTCCGTCGTTTTGGATGTTGCGCGCGGTCGTCTACCTAGTGCTTTGGATTCTTCTCTGTCGTGCGCTGGTCGCTGTGTCGCGTCGACAAGGCCACGCAGGCGGCGTCGGCCTGACGCACCTGAACAAGCGGCTCTCGGCTCTGTTTCTGATCGTCTACGCGACGACCTTTTCGCTGGCGAGTTTCGATTGGCTCATGCTGCTCGAACCGATGTGGTTCAGCACGATCTGGGGCGTCTACAATTTTGCCGGCATGGTACAGGCAACGCTTTCGGTGATTATTATTTTTGCGATCCTGCTACGCAGACGTGGTCCGCTGCACAGCACCTTCACCGACGATCACTTACACGACCTCGGAAAGTTGCTGCTCGGCTTTAGTTGTTTTTGGATCTACATCTGGTTCAGCCAATACATGCTGATCTGGTACACCAACATCCCCGAAGAAACCTCCTATTTCCTCCCCCGAACCCAAGGCCCTTGGGCGCCGTTGATGGTGGTCAACATCGTGCTGAATTGGGTCGC
>JAADGD010000019.1:0-7192 GCA_013152515.1 Planctomycetota bacterium | reverse complement strand
AGCGTGATGATAAAAGTTGCGGTCATCGTACTGATCGGCCGCTGGGTCGACCTCTACATCATGGTTTTTCCGTCGACGATTGGGCCAACGCCAGCCTTTGGCCTCTGGGAAGTGGCTAGCCTCGGTTTGTTGGTTGGTGCGATCGGTTGGCTCTTCTTTCGGTCCTTCGCCAAGGCACCGCCAGTGCCAACGAACGATCCGCTTCTTAGCGAGAGCCTGCACTATCATTGCTAGAGCTTTGTCACAGAGTCATTTGATAGACTGCAACGAAATTCGCTTGTACCAAGACTTCATCCATGTTACTAACAGTAAAAGTTTGCGAAGCGTGCGCATTTTTTTTGTATTTCAAAGGGAACCCGCTAATAAACGCTGATGAACACTCATCAATAAGCGAGTTCAAACTCCAATTGCAACACTTGCCTTCGTCGCACACTAGGATGGCGAGGGAAAAGCAACTTCTCCACCGAACCGCGCCCGTTAGGAAGCGTCCCCACAGGCGTCTAGCCCAATCGACGCTTCCTTACGGGCGCGGTTCGGAGTTTCGCTACGTGTCGCATTTGAAGTTTGAATACACGCAAACAAAAACACCCATGATCAGCGTTTATTTGCGTTCATTAGCGGTTCCTTTTTGGTTGCAGCCTCTTACGGTCGTGCTGTGTAAATCAGTGCCATCGGTGGTTCAAAGTCTCCGAAGTTAGCGCAGTAGTACTATGCGCAAGAGCTTTTGTCTCGGTTAGCTGCGAGTCGTCCCCGATGTGCTGGACAAAGGGGAGGTGCTTGCTGTTGCAATAGGCGAAGTTCCCAGATCCTTTTCGGTTTTCCCCGACGGATAAAGAATGACTCTCGGGCCTACTTTTTATGCTAGCGATTTAGCCCTAATTGGTTGGGCTAACCGCGAGTGCCACAACCTGATTGGTAGACGCGTGAACGTCAATGCAGTTTTGTTTTTCGAAATAATGATGTGACGCCAACCAAACCAGGACGTCCGTCTGGTTACGGAGATCGTTTCGGCAGGCAACCTTGGTTCTCCTCTCGTTTTCATGGGATTGCAATGATCTATACCGTAACTTTGAACCCGGCAGTTGACCGAGAGTTGACCGTGCCTACGCTAAAATGGGATACAGTTCTGCGTGCCAGTAAGCAACGAACCGATGTCGGAGGCAAAGGGTTGAATGTCTCTTGTATGGTGCAACAACTCGGAGGTGAAAGTATTGCACTAGGTTTTGTCGGCGGACTTGCGGGTCGTTTGCTAGCCGATAGCCTACAAGAGCGTGGCGTGAGGACAGATTTTGTTTGGATCGCGGAAGAGACTCGCACGAATGTCAGCATTGTCACGACTGATGGTGGTCATTCTCTCAAAGTCAACGAAGCGGGGCCTACTATTACTGCTGCCGAACAAGAGGCACTGGTAAGGAAGGTACTCGACTCGGTGAACGCGGGGGACTGGTGTGTCTTGAGTGGCAGTTTGCCGCCTAATGTTTCCTCTGGTCTCTATGCCGAACTAGCGACCGAGCTTCAGAAACAAGGCGTCCAGGTCATTTTGGATGCGTGTGGCGAAGCGTTACGATTGGGGTGTGCGGCAAGACCGTTCCTAGTTACCCCCAATGCTTCAGAAGCGACCGAATTGACCCATCAGACAAAACCGATGGACGCGGCTCATCAGTTGCGGCGAATGGGCTCCGATCATGTGATTGTGACATTAGGTCGCGATGGTGCCATGTTGGTGGATGACGACGGTGTTTTTCACATTGCAACGCCCAAAATCGTCGAGCGGAATGCCATCGGGGCCGGCGACGCCTTGGTTGGCGGACTTGTTTATGCCTTAGCAGAGGAGTTGCCATTAAACGAGGCGCTTCGTTGGGGGGTCGCCTGTGGTACAATTGCCGCTAGTCTCGCTGGCACGGCATTCGGTGATCGCACAGAGATCGCGTCGATGCTGGGTCAGCTTCGTCAACGATGCGATTACTAACTTCGACTTTCGCACTCAAGCAGCGAGCGTGAAAGTCGAAGCAAGATCGCGGTTATTTTTGTTGCTGGCTGTTTTATTGCTAAGCTAAGCTGGCGTGCTTTTCTAGGTCGGCTTCTTCTAGCACGCCCAGAAAAGGCAGGTTGCGATACATATCTTCGTAATCGAGTCCGTAGCCGACGACGAATTCGTTGGGGATGTGGAACGCCGAGTAGTCGGGCGTGTAATCGACTTCTTGGCGTTCTTTTTTGTGGAGTAGCACTGCTGAATGAATCGAGTTAGGACCAAGTTCACGCATTTTCTCAATGACACGAGTGATCGTATGGCCAGTGTCAAAGATGTCGTCGACGAGCAGCACATCGCGGTCGGCGATGTCGATGAGTAGTTCAGAGTTGATCGTCAACTCGCCGCGCTCGGTCGTGGCGCCGCGGTAGCTGCTCGCTTCGATCACGCCGACTCGCATCGGAATATCGATCAAGCGAATCAGATCGGCAAGCAACACGATGCTGCCGGTAAGGATGCCGACGATCGTCAACTGCCGGCCGGAGTACGTCTCCTCAATCTTGGCAGCCATTTTGCTGACGCCCTTTTGCAACTCGGTCTCGGTGAGCAACGTTCTCATGGGGTGCGTTCCTAATTTTACTTTTGATAGAGGCTCGCCAGCAGGCAATCCCACAGCTTAAAGGTTTGCAACGAGAGTTGCCAGGAGTGAGTAGTAAAAAGTCGGGGAAATAATCACGCAGAGACGCAGAGTCATAGAGGAAAGATAAGAGAGTCTTCCTCTGCGACTCTGCGTCCCTGCGTAAAATTTTCATGGGTTGCTGCGGAAGGAACCCGCGCTGGCGTAATCCATTTCTTTTGTCGTAACCGTTCACGGCGCTGAAAGAAGAAAAAGGAAAAGCCACAGATAAACACGGATAAACGCAGATGAGGAAAGGGTTTATTAGCCGAATTCGATTGCTGAAAAGAAATAAGGGAGAAATAGCGGAAAAGCTCCGAATCCCTCCAGGAAATCCGTGTTTATCTGTGTTCATCCGTGGCTAATTTTTCCCCTCGCGTGAACGGTTACCTCTTGTCGAACTTAGATCAAAAGGCTCGCAATGCAAGCAGTCATAAAGGCGGCGAGTGTGCCGCCTAGCATGGCCCGGAGTCCCAGTTGGGCTAGGTCGGAGCGGCGTTCTGGGGCGATGCCGCCGATGCCGCCGAGCTGGATGCCGATCGAGCTGAAATTGGCAAAGCCGCAGAGGGCGTAAGTCATAATCTGACGAGTGCGTTCGCTGATGACCTCGGTGCTGGCGACTCCTTCAGCGTTGAGCGGGGCCAATTTCGCTAATGCGTCGTAGGCTATAAACTCGTTCGTGGCCATTTTCATGCCCATCAGTTCGGCCGCCTTGCCGCAGTCGCCCAACTCGATGCCAATGAGCCAAGCGAGTGGATAGAACAACGTGCCTAAGATCGCTTGCATCGACCACAGTGCCTTGCCATCGGCGTCGACGAAACCAAACTGCGTTCCTGTCCAACCGAGCAGGCCGTTGATCACGGCAATTAGGGCAAGAAAGACGATCAGCATCGCACCGACATTCAGCGCGAGTTGCAAGCCGCCTGTTGTGCCATGAGCGATTGCTTCAAGGACGTTGACGCTTGAGTCGTCGACGTCGATGCTGACATGCCCTTTGGTTTTAGGAGTGTCGACCTCCGGTTGCATCACTTTGGCGATTAGCAACGCACCAGGCGCAGAGATCACCGAGGCCGACAGCAAATGCCCCGCGTTGATTCCCATCGCCGACAATGCACCCAGCACACCACCAGCCATCGTGGCAAAGCCGCCGACCATCACGGCATTGAGTTCGGACGTGGTCATGGTACTGATGTAAGGACGAATAACGAGCGGCGCTTCGGTCTGCCCGACGAAAATGTTGGCTGCCGACGAAAGCGTTTCGGCTCCCGAGGTCCCCAGTGTTTTCTGCATGACCGCCGCCAGCAATCCGACGACTTTCTGGATGATACCGAAGTAGTAAAATATCGACATGAAGGCCGAGAAAAAGATGATCGTCGGCAAAACGCGGAAGGCAAAAAAGTGATCTTTGAAGCTATCGCCAAACATGAATTTCGAGCCGACATCAACGCTGTCCAGCAGGCTAACAAAGATTAAATCGACTTGCTCGAAGACCGCTCTTCCTGCCGAGGTTTTCAAGATGAGAACGGCAAAGACGAATTGCAGAACAAGGCCCGACAGTACAATCCGCCAGGGAAATCGCTTTTTGTGAGAACTCATCAGCCACGCCAGGGCAATCATCGTGACGAGGCCGAGCAGGCTGGTGAGATTAGGCATGGCGTTTGAGCTATGAGTTGAGTGGGGTTGAAAAGACTTCCGAGTTTGTAGCGATTTGAGAAACAGGAGGAAAACCGAACCGCGCCCGTAAGGAAGCGTACAATCGAGTTCAAACCTGCTCGGACGCTTCCTTACGGGCGCGGTTCGGAGGTGTGAAGGAAAAAGTATTTGGCGTATTTTGGCTCAATCGAAATCGAGCGTATTAAATATCCGGTCGCCAGCGTCGCCGAGGCCGGGGACGATGAATTTTTGATCGTTGAGGATCGGGTCGACTTGGCAGACATAAATTTGGGCTTCGGGGAATTGCGATTCGACCGTCTCGACGCCTTCGCGCGAAGCGATCAACGAAACGACCTTGACTTTTTTCACGCCCCATTCTCGCAAGGTCATCAACGCCGCCATCGCTGAGCCGCCAGTGGCAAGCATCGGGTCGAGGATGATCGCCACGTCGACCGGGTGTTGGGCGGGGAGTTTGTCGTAGTAGCGTACTGGCTTGGCGGTGGTTTCGTCGCGGTAGAGACCGAGGTGCCACACTTCGGCACGAGGCAGTAGATCGAGAATCGGGTCGACCATGCCGAGCCCAGCACGCAAGATCGGCACGAGGCCAATCCGTTTGTCGAGTTCGACGCCTTCGGTTTCAGTCAGCGGCGTTTGCACGCTCGTCTTGCAGACGGTCAAATCTTTGGTCGATTCGTAGGCGAGCAGCGTGGCGAGCCGACGCACCGACTGACGAAACAACGCAGGCTGAGTCGACTCGTCACGCAACCGCGTCAGGTGCAACTGAATGAGCGGATGGTTGACCTCAAACACACCGCCCGTAGGAGCTTGGTCCATGCTTGGTTGCTTTTCTGTAATTGTCGAACTGGCCATAGCCGAGATTCCTTGTTGAGGTTGATAGCAATCGAGATGACGAACAGAAACGGGCGCGGGGGCAAACCGATCGACAGCAGTCTGCCATCTTAATCGCAATGTCAGCGTCTGAGAAGTATCGGCGCGGATTTCCCGTCTGATATTCCCAAATTGAACGAACCGCTTCGCGGGGGTAGCTTCAACACGCTTCTTGGGTGGCCACTCTTCTGGTGAGTCCCCCTCCTCATCGGTGCGTCCGCACTCGTTTCCGGTTATGCCGAATTTTCCGATTTGCGCCAAGCCGATCTGCGCACCATCCTTGTTGTGAACACTCCCCCGTCTGTTCACACCAGGAATGCACCGACGACACCCTTGCGACAACGAATGCTCGAAGACCTGCAGATTCTCGGTCGAGCCGAGAATATTCAGAAGGCTTACGTCCAGCAGATCAAGAAGTTCGCCGAGCACTTTGGATGCTCTCCCGAACACCTTGGCTTGGAAGAGATTCGGGCCTATCAGGTCTATCTACTCCAGCACAAGCAAGCCTCCAAGAATCAGATCGGCCAATTCGCAGTCGCAGCTCGTTTTCTCTACCACAAGACGCTGGGTCGAGATTGGGAGATTAACAAAATCCCCTATCCCACAACGCATTACCTGTTTCCAAAGCCGCTGTCGTCACGACACATCTATCGAGTTTGTGTGGACGCTGGAAGAGCGGCGGGGATTCGTCAAAAGGTCAGTCCACATTTGCTGCGACATAGCTTTGCCACTCACCTGATGGATCGAGGAGCGAATATTTTGCAGGTGCAGGCGATCTTGGGACACGCGTCCTGCGGACTACCGCTCTCTACGTCCACCTTTCCAAGAAGTAGGGCTTACTGATTTATTACTTTGCCACATGCGTCCCTAATTTCCGGCGTTGCGCCCGACACGGACCCGTGTCGACAATGCAACCGTAGACGCTGAAATCTCGGTCAACCGGCGCTGCGTTTGGTGAAAACGACCCTGCAGCAAGCATGACAGAGAATAAAATCACTAAAAAGAGCTGCCGCAGAGCCCTTTCAAGATTCATCCCCAAGAAACTTAGCGAAATTTGTGCCGCCCAGGTGCTGGCTAGCTTGGTCCTGATCCGACCCAAGCTGAATCGTCGCTTGGTTTGGCCGAATTTTCCTTCGACATGATTGCGAATCGCCTCGTCGGCTGCTGCCTGCTTTTTGTCAGTAGCCGAAACGTGGAGAGCCTGTGTCGTCATGCGGAAGATACGACGCCCCAAGGGCGGGCCACTTATCCGAATGCCATGCAATTTGCAAAACGCACGGTTCTCCCGAGTACGATAAATCTTGTCGACGTACACCGACTCGTGATAACAGCCGAACCGACGACGAAAGGTTTCGATCTGTTCAATCAGATCGGTCCCTTCGTTGTAGTTGTCCAAACTGCGACGATCAACAAACAAAAAACCTCCGACCACGCGAATCAATAGTTTCGCTCCAAACTCAGTCGGTCGGCCCGCTTTGCCGCGTACGATCGGACGGACGTGTGGTTGCGAAATGCTGACGATCCGATCATCGACACGCTGGGAATTATTTTCGTAACCGTTCACGGGACTCTAATAAAGGAACCACGGATTGCCCAGCGCGGCAAAGCCGCAACCAAAACATAAAAAATCTCACGCAAAGGCGCGAAGACGCAAAGAAACAGAACAGAAAAAGAAACCCAAAACCTCTTCATGGGACTCGGAGATCGCGATTTAACCTCGAATAGCGATGAGACCCTTTCTTTGCGGCTTAGCGCATTTGCGTGAGTCTTTTTTTATTGGATCCCCCTAAAATCTTTGTTCGGTGCGAAGATTTTGACCGTTAGTAACACGGATTGCACCGGATAACACGGATCAAGGTCAAGGATAGAAAAAAGAGAGAGAGGGGAGAGGCTCTGCTATTTTCAACCGGGTCTCCCTTTTTTCGTAACCGTTCACGCGAGGGAAAAAATCAGCCACGGATGAACACAGATAAACACCGATTTCCTGGAGGGATTCGGAGCTTTTC
>JAADGD010000027.1 GCA_013152515.1 Planctomycetota bacterium | reverse complement strand
CGATCGAGTACGTCTGTTGCAACGGTCGAACCGGTGTAGTTTTGGTGCAGTTCGATGAGCTGTTTCAGCTCGGCAATGTCGTCTTCGTCGACCACTTCTTCCAATCCGACGAGACCGTGGTTGCAGTCGAGGCTAAATTTTTTGCGGTCGGGTGCCCAGACGTAGGCGATGCCTCCTGACATGCCCGCCGCAAAGTTGCGACCGGTAGGGCCGAGAATCACGACGCGACCGCCGGTCATGTATTCGCAACCGTGGTCGCCGACGCCTTCGATAACAGCTAGTGCGCCACTATTGCGAACGGCAAAACGCTCGGCGGCCTGGCCGCGGAAAAAGGCTTGCCCGCTGGTTGCACCGTACAGACAAACATTGCCGACGAGGATGTTGTCTTCGGCGACGAACGTCGAATTCTTCGGCGGATAAATGACAATCCGTCCGCCAGAAAGCCCTTTGCCGATGTAGTCGTTCGCATCTCCTTCGAGCTCGAGTGTTACACCGCGCGCTAAAAACGCGCCCATGCTTTGGCCAGCGGAGCCATTAAATTTGAAGTGGATTGTATCGTCGGGCAGGCAGTCGGCACCGTACTTTTTGCAGATCTCGTTCGACAAGATCGTACCGACCGTGCGGTCAGTGTTGATAATCGGCAGCTCTTCGCGAACTTTTTCGCCTTTTTCCAAGGCAGGTTTTGCCAAGTCGAGCAGCTTGCGTAGGTCGAGCGACAAATCCAGCCCGTGGTCCTGACCCTGCGTGCAATAGCGGCCTGCGTTGGCATAGGGCGTTTCGATTGGTGAGAGCAAGTTCGTCAGATCAAGGCCATCGGCCTTCCAGTGCTTGATTGCAGCATTCGTTTCGAGGCAATCGACACGGCCTACCATTTCGTCGATTGTGCGGAAGCCGAGTTGGGCCATGATTTCGCGGGCTTCTTCGGCAACCATGAACAGGTAATTGACGACATGCTCTGGCTTGCCTGCGAATTTTTTGCGCAGCTCAGGATCCTGCGTCGCAATGCCGACGGGGCAAGTATTGAGATGGCACTTTCGCATCATGATGCAGCCGAGAGTGATCAGTGGCGCGGTCGAAAAACCAAACTCCTCAGCGCCTAGCATCGCAGCGATCACAACGTCGCGGCCCGTCTTGAGCCCACCATCGGTTTGCAGCACGACGCGGCTACGCAAATCGTTGAGTACCAAGGTCTGATGCGTTTCGGCAATGCCCAATTCCCACGGCAAGCCGGCGTGTTTGATGCTCGTCAGCGGCGAAGCCCCCGTGCCACCACCATCGCCCGCGATGAGAATGTGATCGGCAAAACCTTTGACGACTCCCGCAGCGATGGTGCCGACGCCGACTTCGGCGACCAGTTTGACGCTAATGCGTGCCGCTCGGTTAGCATTTTTTAGATCGTGGATCAGTTGCTTCAGATCCTCGATCGAATAAATGTCGTGGTGCGGCGGCGGGCTAATCAGCCCCACTCCAGGTGTCGAGTAACGAATGCGAGCGATGTTGTCGTCGACCTTGCGACCGGGCAACTCGCCCCCTTCGCCCGGCTTGGCACCTTGCGAAATTTTGATCTGTATTTCATCGGCGTTGGTGAGATAGTTGATCGTCACACCAAATCGGCCCGAAGCAACCTGCTTGATCGCTGACCGTTTGGAGTCGCCGTTTGGTAGTGGTTCAAATCGTACTGGATCTTCGCCCCCTTCGCCCGTATTGCTCTTTCCGCCGAGACGGTTCATCGCGATGGCGAGCGTTTCGTGCGATTCCGGCGAGATCGAACCAAACGACATCGCGCCGGTACAAAATCGTTTGACAATCTCTTGGGCGGGCTGCACTTCGTCGATCGCTATCGCGTCGAGAGGCAAGGGTTCGCCGTTGATGCCTGTCTTGCCGTTGATGCCTGTCTTGAAAGTGAGCAGGCCGCGCAGTTGGCAACGGGTTTGCGAATCTTGGTTGATGTGATTAGAAAACCGCTGGTACGCCTTTTGGTCGCCGTTGCGTGCGGCGACTTGGATGTCGGCGATTCCCTGGGGGTCCCACATGTGCCGTTCGCCCTCGGCCCGCCAATGAAACTCGCCCGGGTTGGGCAGCACCGGCAGACGGGTGACTTCTTGATCGGGGTAGCCCAAGGCGTGTCGGCGGAGCGATTCCTCGGCGATTTGCTCGAAATCGCAACCTTGCACGCGGCTGGCGGTACCGGTGAAACAGCGATCGATCACAGTGTCGCGCAGTCCGACTGCTTCAAAAATTTGTGCCCCTTTGTAACTTTGTAGCGTCGAGATGCCCATTTTGGCCATCACTTTGAGCATCCCCTTGGCGACGCCTTTGCTGTATGTCGCTACGAGATCCTGGTCGGCTTGGGTCACTTTCGATCCCAGTACCGCGTCTGCATCGCAATTGGCGGCCGGGTGCAACTGGCCCTCCCCCGATTCGACTTCGGTGACCGATTCTTCCACACTTTCGCCCAGCAATCCCTTTCGCCGCGCCTGCCACAGCGCCTCGAAAGCCAAATAGGGATTAATCGCATCGGCGCCGAAGCCGATCAGCAAGCAGTGGTGATGCACTTCGCGCGCTTCGCCCGTCTCGACGACCAAGGCAACACGTGTGCGCTTCAATTGCTTTACCAAATGTTGATGCACTGCGCCTACGGCCAACAGCGCCGGGATCGGCACGCGGCCTTCTCGCATTTCGCGGTCGGAGAGCAACAGCGTTGTTTCGCCTGCATCGACCGCTTTCTCTGCTTCGCGGCAGAGACGATCGAGCGCTTTGACCATGCCGGCCGCACCGTGGCTTCGCGGCCAAGTCGTGTCGATCGTTTCGGTGCTCCACCCAGATTGAGTCATGTGTCGAATCGCGGCGAGCTGCTCGTTCGACAAAATCGGATGCGGTACGCGCAAACGATGGGCGTGTGCTTCGCTCGTGTCGAGTAAATTCCGCTCGGGACCGATATAGCACGTGAGCGACATGATCACCTCTTCGCGAATCGAGTCGATAGCCGGATTGGTGACCTGGGCGAACAACTGTTTGAAGTAATCGTAAAGCATACGCGGCTTGTCACTTAGCACGGCCAAGCAACTGTCGTTGCCCATCGAGCCGATCGGGTCTTTTTCGACTGCGATCAACGGCAGCAGCATAAATTTCATCGTCTCGACCGTAAAGCCAAACGCCTGCATCCGCGTGAGCAAGGTCGACTCATCGAAGCCGTGCGATTCGCGCTCGGGGTGCAAGTCCTTGAGCTTGATGCGCTGCTTTTCGAGCCATTTTCCATAGGGACGTCGCGTCGCGAAATCGTTTTTCAATTCTTCGTCGGGAATCAGGCGGCCTTGCTCGAAGTCGACCAAGAACATGCGACCCGGCTGCAAGCGACCTTTGGTTTTGACGTTTTCCGGTGCGATGGTCGGCAATACGCCCGCTTCGCTCGCCATGATGACGCGATCGTCGTGTGTGATGGTGTAGCGCGAGGGACGCAAACCATTGCGGTCGAGCACGGCGCCGATGTACTTGCCATCGGTAAACGCAACCGAGGCAGGGCCGTCCCACGGTTCCATCTGGCACGAATTATATTCGTAGAACGCTTTTTTCTCTTGGGACATTGTCTCGTGATTCTGCCACGCCTCGGGCACCATCATCATCACCGCTTCTTGCAGAGTGCGACCGTTCATCAGCAGGAACTCAAGGACGTTATCAAAAGTCCCCGAGTCGCTACAGTCGGGCTCTACGACTGGGAAAAGTTTTGCAAGATCGTCGCCAAAGACTTTGCTTTCCGCCATGCCTTCGCGGGCGTGCATCCAGTTTTTGTTGCCGCGCACGGTGTTGATTTCGCCGTTGTGGCTCATAAACCGCAACGGTTGGGCGCGGTCCCACGAGGGAAAAGTGTTCGTCGAAAACCGCGAATGAACCATCGCCAAATGGCTGGTGTAATCGGGGTCGGCCAAATCGGGGAAGTAGCTGATCAGTTGCTCTGTGGTGAGCATCCCCTTGTAGATGATCACTTTCGACGACAGTGAGCAAACGTAGAACATTTTTGCTTGGGAGAGCGATTCGTCCGTGCGGAGGCGATGGCTCGCCTGTTTGCGGATGAGGTAGAGTTGGCGCTCGAATTGGTCGTCTGTTAAGCCGCTAGCGGCAGCGAGGATTGGTTGCTCGATCACCGGCTCCCCCGCTTGGGCCGTGGGGCCGATGTTGGCAGCTTTTTTGTCGGTGGGTACAGTGCGCCAGCCGAGTAGCTCTTGTCCGTGCGCGGTGGTCAATTCCTCGAATACTTTTTTGCACTTCTCGCGTTCGGTCTTGATTTGGGGCAAAAAGACATTGCCCGCCGCGAAACCGCCAGCGGCAGGCAGGTCGATGCCTAGATCGGCTTTCACCACTTTTTGCAAAAATTCGTGCGGCAAGGCGGTGAGCATTCCTGCTCCGTCGCCGGTGTTGGCCTCACAACCACAGGCCCCTCGATGGTCCATGTTGCGCAAAATTTCTTCGGCATCGAGCAAAATCTGATGGCTCGGCACACCCTTGATGTGTGCGACGAAGCCGACGCCACACGAATCGTGTTCGTGCGCGGGATCATACAGACCTTGCTTGGGTGGGCCTTGCTTGGGCGGAAATGAGGGGAAGAGGTTGCTATTTTCCATGTACCTAGTTTCCAAAAATTGGCTTCTGAAAAGTGTATTCGTTCGCGTATTTATCTGCTGCTCGTGTTTTTTAGACTAGCCGCGTAGGGATCTCGCGAAGACTTGTGATTGGGGTTTGGATTGGCGATTGGATCGGTGGAGGGCGGAGCCGAGTGTCCGATTGCAGAAGCTCGACGAACTGTTCGCCAATCGTTCCCAGGTTGCGGTCGCTACGACGGATGATGCCAAGCGGACGTTCGAGCGTGACATCGGCGAGCGAGACTTGCGCCAGCAGCCCAGAAGCGACTTCCCAGGCGACAGTCGATTCGGGCAAGAGACTTATACCTTCGTTGATTTCAATGGCCCGTTTGATGGTTTCGATGTTGTCGAATTCTAGGGCGACATGAACATCGACTTTGTTGACCAACAGCAAGCGATCAATTTCTGCTCGGATGCGTAACTCGGCCTCGAACGCGACGAACGACTCTCCCGCCAACTCGCCAAGTGCGATCGACTTTTGTTTCGCCAAACGATGAGTGGGGTGACAGACCAAGACCATCGGTTCACGCCGCCAGGGAATCACTCGCAACTGGCGAGATTCTTCTGCGTAGCTGACCAATCCCAAATCAGCTTCGCCATTTTCGACCGCTTCGACGACGCGATTGGGGTGGAGATACTCCAACCGCACTTGGGCATCGGGGTACGCTGCGGAGAACTTACGCATGAACGCGCTCATGTGGGCAAGCCCGACCGAGTAGATCGAAGCAACGTTGAGCCGACCGGCGGTTTCGTCGTGAAGCGTGCGGACTTCGTCGACGAGCTTCGCGTACTGACGCACAATTTGCCGACAACCGTCGTAATAACGCTGCCCTTCGGCAGTCAATACGAAAGGACGTTTCGAGCGATCGAGCAGTTGCACGCCGAGTTGCTCTTCCAACTGGTGGACTACTTGGCTGGCGCTTGATTGCGACATGCCATTGTCATCGGCCGCGCGCGAAAAACTACGCCGGCGGACGACATCGCAGAAAATTCTGAGGGCTCTTAATTGCATAATCTCAAGCGTGGCATGGTGTTCGTGGGGTTAACTCAAGGACTCGTTCACAATCTCACTTCTTAGGCTGCGCGCAGAAAGCACGCGGGGCAGTCCTAAAAAAAAGAGGCCTAGCGTTAGGGCCGAAGAGTCATCTCGTATGATTGCCAACTCTAGAATTATTCTAAACGATACCAGGTGCCATCAGAATCGGTAATCGGAATACTAAGGTAACGCAGTAACAGTAGCTGGTCAAGATGCAAGAGCGTTACGAAGCTGCCTTTTGGCCGAAAAGAGGTCCAAACTTGCAGAAAACCAGAGTTTTCGAGGAATCTCTGGGCTATCTCGCCGGCAGCTTTTCAAACTTGTACTCATGCCCGCGATCGCGCAGAACATGCGCCGTTACGATTTTGTCGGGTTTTGGCTTGGGACCGGGGACTCTGGGGTCGGGGTCGCGGCGTTTGAGGGCGGAGGCGGCGTCCATCCCTTCGATTACGCGACCAAAGACGGTGTGTTTGCCGTCGAGGTAGCTGGTCGGAATAAACGTCAAGAAAAACTGCGACCCGCCCGTGTTGCGACCGGCGTGGGCCATGCTCATGCTGCCGCGAAAGTGTTTGCGGTAGTTTGATCCATAACATTCGCAGCGGATGTTATAGCCCGGCCCGCCACTGCCGGTGCCTTCTGGATCGCCCCCCTGTGCCATAAACGCGGGCAGCACGCGGTGAAAGACGACGCCATCGTAGAATCCTGATTTCACAAGCGTAATAAAATTGGCGACTGCTTGCGGGGCTTCGTTTTCAAATAGCTCGATTGTGATGTCACCGCGCGTAGTGTGGAACTTTACGCGTGGCAGATTGTCGGCTGCTGCTTCTTGGGCGCGAATCCCCTGCTCCTTCTGCCAAGCTTGACGAGTAGAAGGTAGCGCCTCGCTTTGCTTTTTCGCCAACTCCCAAACGCGATTGAGCGGATCTGCTCTTCCCTGACCCGGTGGGTTGATGCCGAGTAGGCCGGCATTTCGTGCTTGGCCAAAGTACTGTTCTGCCAAATCAAAATCGTTGAGATTAAACGCGCTGACGCCGCCCCACAGCCAAAGCTCCTTTGACGAGTTGCCGAGCCCAGCGTCGAGCATCGACTTGATCAACGGCAGCGATTTTTCGTATTGGTCGCCCCCATCGCCAGCGGCATCACCGGTGACGTAAAAACCGGCGATCGCGAGGAGTGTGCTGTTGATCGTCGCGTCGGTCGTTAAGCCGGCCCGCTGCGCGTCGAGTCCCGTCGCAACAATTTTGTCGACCATCGCTTCGATTTGCTTGGTTAGCTCGTCCACCTCAACGGCGATCTTGCCACGCGATTTTCTGCCGGAGCCTTTTTCTTGGCTCTTTTTCTGCAATTGAACATACAGATCGGTCCACTGCTTCTGCAGTTGCTCAAACGCCTGTTTAGCAGCGGTGGCAGCAGGATTGGCAGCACCCGCAGCGGCAGGAGCTTGAGCGATGGCAAAGGGAACTTGTAACGACACGAAAAACAGAAAAACGAAAACCCAACGAAACATGGGATGCAACCTCACGCTATTCGGTACACAATGATGCAAACAGATGAACAAGTACATAGAGTAACCTAATGCCGTACACCTTTGCAGGCCACCTTGAGGAAAATCCAAAAAGGGAACCGCCGATGGACGCAGATTAACGCAGCTAAAAGCAATCTACTGAGCCCAACATCTGCGTCTACCTGCGTCCATCGACGGTTCTTTTAACTACATCAATGCAGAAACCATAATTCATGTCAAAACGAAAAAACAAATCAGAACTTTTGCACGGATCGACCGAACTGCGGATCATCGGCGGGCACTTTCGGGGTAGCAAACTTCGCTATCATGGGGATATCGTCACACGGCCGATGAAAGAGCGAGTGCGCGAGGCGATTTTTAATTTGGTCAGTGTCGAAACAAAAGGAAAACACGCGATCGACCTATTTGCTGGCACGGGCGCATTGGGTTTGGAGGCGCTGAGCCGCGGAGCGGTGAGCGCGACTTTTATCGAAAAGCACATTCCGACCGCGCGCGTCGTGGAGGAAAATATCGCGGCTCTCGGCGTCGAAGATCGGACCGAGCTACTAATGACCAGTGCGTTTCTGTGGGGGAAACGGGATTTGCCGAATGCGGAATCGTTAGCCGAAAAACCGTGGCTTGTGTTTTGCAGTCCGCCTTATTCATTTTTCGTTGACCGGCAAGACGACATGCTTTCGCTGATCACCGACATGCTCAAGCACGCGCCGTCAGGAAGTATTTTTTTGGTCGAGGCGGACGAGCGGTTTGATTTTGATTTACTGCCCGGTGGCGTGCGCAAAGAAAAGCGTGGCGAAGGGTGGGATGTGCGTACTTATTATCCGGCGGTGGTTGGAGTGTGGCGGACGTGAGTTTCTGTTAAAGCCGCGATTTAAGTGGCCAATGGTCGGATGCTTTCTGTCCTGGAAGGACTTTTGAAAATAGCCCAGCAGTTCACTGCTGGGTTACGGGTGCAGAAGAATTATAGTCCTGGAAGGACGACAGAACGCAAACAGTCAAAACAAACAGCACCCTCAGCCGTCCTTCCAGGACTGGGAGATTCGCCATGTTAGTTACCCAGCGATAAATCGCTGGGCTATTATCAAAAGTCCTTCCAGGACAATCAGTTGCTTACGTATTAGCCAATAAAAAATCATAAAGAACCGAATCACTGTTGAAAACACTAGTTGCCACTGGCAGCAAAAATTTCGTCGAGAGCTTTTTGGAATTCCGGCTTCAAGATTGCGAAGGAACTGCTGCTCGAATCAATGTCCGAGTCTATCTCTGCGTTTTTAGTTGTACCAAGTGTCGCGAGAGAAACATCGATGGCTCGTAGGTTCTT
>JAADGD010000117.1:8903-17442 GCA_013152515.1 Planctomycetota bacterium | reverse complement strand
ACCCAGCGATAAATCGCTGGGCTATTGTCAAATGTCCCTACCGGGACAACCAGACCTTTACTCCTGAGCCACTAAAATCCCGGAAGAACCTAATTTCTAGCCAAGGATTGAAAAATGAACCACTACGACACGACGGACACGACGTTTTTTTGCGTTGTGGCCGTTGTGGCCGTTGTGTCGTTGTGGTTAGAGTCTTGTAGGTAGAGGAGAAAAGTGACTTTGCAGTCATCCTGATACAGACTGCCCCTTCGGTCCGACTTGTGTATAAACAACAGATGACCAATGCTAGGTCTGTATTTCCAAACTTCGGAGATTTCTCAACCAAGAAGTCTGTATAGCGATTCCGAGGCTGTCAGTTGCAGCTCTCAGCGCTCAACTTGACCCACGATTCCTCGAACTGATGGCTGACAGCCGACAGCCAATATCCCTTCGCCCAACATGACCTACTCTCCAACAGAAGTCGCCCTGCTCACTGCAATTATGACTCTGGGCAGCGTCGTGCAAGGTGCCGTAGGATTCGCTTCGGGATTGATAGGCGTACCGCTATTGGTCTTGAGCGGTTTTTCACTGCCCGAAGCTGCGACAATCAATCTTGTTTCCACAGGTGTGCAAAACATCACGGGAGCGTGGAAGCTCTGGCCACATTTGAAGGCACGCGAAGTCGTGTTTCCGGTCTTCGTGCGTTGGTTAGCGATTCCCTGCGGAGCCTACGTGGCGTATTTGGCTGATCAACGACTCGATCCGGCTCAGTCGAAACAATTGATCGGTCTGTTTTTATTGGTGGTCGTCGGAGTGTTGTGGGGTTTTAAGATTTCACCACGCGAGTCTTTACACCTGGGCTGGCAAACGCTGGTCTTCTCGTCATCAGGCTTTCTCATGGGCTTTGCAGCGATTGGCGGCGCGCCGATGGTCGTTTACGTCAATTCACTCACCTGGTCTGCTAACAAGTCACGAGCCTTTTTGTTTTTTTGCTCGGCGTCTTCATTGCCTGTGGCCCTGGCTGCGTACTGGTTCGAGCATGGAGAAAGAATTTTGCCCGCCGCCTTGGCAACGCTCTGTGTGTTGCCGTTGATTTTCACCGGCTTGTGGCTCGGTTTTCGCTTGGGGAATCGGCTTTCGAAGCCCTTGTTTCGTAGGATCACTTTTGGGCTCATCGTTTTGATCGCCATCATCGCCATCGTCGCCCCTTTGTTTACGAAGACTACTGCGTGAGGTTCAATAATCAGTAGGAGCAATTCTTGCTAGGTGCAATTACGTGACCGCTCACGAAAAAAAAGAAAGGCCCGCGGATAACCCAGCGCGGCATAGTCGCAACCAAAAACTAAAAAAGCCTCTCGCAGAGACGCAGAGACCACAAAGTGAAGGTACTTGCTATTTTCGTAACCGTTCACAGAAAAAAAGAAAAGCCACAGATGGATACCGATAAACGCAGATAGATAAACTTAGGTTTCGCATCGGCGTTTATCTGCGTTCATCAGCGACTCCTAATTTCCCCGATGTCGTTGTCAGAGGATTGCTGGCCTGTGAACGGTTACCTATTTTCTCTGCGGTCTCTGCGACTCTGCGAGAGGCAAATCTGACAACCATTTCAAAAAGTTTGCGTATGCTGCGCAAACTTTTACCGTTAGTAACACGGAAAACGCAGATCGTGGAAGAATCCATCCGCGTGTATCCGCGTCATCCGCAGGCTGCACTAGATTGGTTTCGTGAGTTTTCGGGGCTTTTCTCTCGCCACCTTTGAATGGCAACAACATTACCAGCCGTCCAGCTAACGTGAAGCAAAAACTAGCTTGGTCAAAATCGCAAGAAGCGCAAAAAAGGAGACCGTCAATCGGGGGACGGTCTCCTTTTCGTATTCAATGCATTTTCGAAAAAATGCCTGTCGCATTTGGTTTAAGAAACTCGACGCTTAGCCAACATTCCCATCAAACCGAAGGCTGCAAGAACCAAAGTCGTTGGCTCAGGAATCACACGGGTTTCTGGATCAATGACGAAGTTCTTTTTCACGATGTTTGCAACACTACCAGGCTGACTCAAGGCTGTGAGAGTGTTGTTGATCTTCGCAACTAGCTTGGTCGCACCGAGAGTGAAGCTTTCGCCAGCACCAGTTAAAGCTGCATCAAGGTTGAACGAGGAGCTAAGGCTCCACAAGTCAGACGCCGGATCGCCAGGAAGATTGAAGGTCGCTGACTTCGCGTCACTGAGAACGACAGGTGTGATAGGCATTCCATCGACTTCAACGATGCTCAGCTCGAACACAATGAGAGAAGCCTTCACCTGTGCCAAAGCAGCACCCAAGCCAGCCATCGTGTAGTCACCACCTTCGGAGAAGGTAATATCTGAAATTCCATTGCCCGGTTTTGCCATAACCATCAGGTTAAGGAAGCCATCAGTAATGTCACCAATACCGCCGGCTGATTGGGCACTGAATCCCAAGCTGGGGTTCGAGGAACCTGGATCGAAGAATGTGAGCGTATCACCGATAGTGACAGGAGCACCGTAGAGAGGCAACGGGTCGCTAGAAGTTTCGGTTACGTCAATATAGGCCATAGAAGGGCCCATATAGTTGCCGTGATTGATTACGCCAGCGTTTGCCAACGGTGCTACGGCATAGATTGCTAGTGCTAGCGCGAACGCATAGCGCGATAGGAGACTTCTCGTAGATGTGGTTTGCATTAGTTCTTACTCCCCGATTTAGATATCAAAAGTTGCTTCGTAAAATTGCCCCTGCAACGGATAAGGCTAAGTGCCCCAGGCGATTTCTACAAGAGACTTGTATAAACCTAGCTCTACGGTCCCTCAGCGAGAAACCAATCGGCATGTGTGGAGTCTAACCGCACCCTATAGGCGAAGCAACCATTTTGTTCAAACTTTTCCGTTTTATTTCTGTGGCTTAACTACTAGCTCGCTTGGGTGGTTTCGCAACCGATTAAGCTGGCAAAACGTAAGTGTATACAGCTATTGTGGTTAAACAGAGTGCGAGTGCTAGCATATCCAGTAGAATCTCGTTAAATCGCCCATTTTGATGTTTGGAAAAAAAGTTATTTCACCCGCACAAGAGAGAGCGAAAACACAATTCTGGACATTTGCCTAGTCGACGAGCTTACTTGTCCGTTGGGTTTCCTCAAGTGCTATCGGACGCTAAACACTGTTTTCAGGGGGAATTCGAGCGTTTTCTCGAAAAAACCCAGCTTTCGTACTACCACACGTCCATCAAGCGGTAAGTTGATTGCTGAATAAGCCTTGGATGATTCCGCATAGCCGCATAGCCGCATAGTACGAAGAGGACTACGGTATTTGGTTCCGTATTAATGTAGGTTCAGAGTGTCGCGTCGTTCGGGACAGAAAAAGAGAGTATGCTGCTGACATGCACAATTCATTAAGGCCATTGGGCCGAAGTGACCTCCAGGTTTCGCCTGTCGCGTTTGGCACTTGGCCGATTGCTGGGGTGACTTCGCTGGAGGTGAACGACGACGATAGTCTCGACACGATCCGGGCTTGCGCCGACCTGGGCATCAATTTTATCGACACTGCTTATTGCTACGGGCCCAATGGCGAGAGCGAGAACCTGCTAAGGACGGCACTTGCCGACCGACGCGAGGAGTTCGTGATCGCCACGAAGTGCGGGATTCACTACAACGACGCTGGCGAGCAAACACAGGATGCCCGGCCGGAGCAGATCTGTCATGAGTGCGATGAAAGCTTACAGCGACTAGGAACCGATCGCGTCGAGCTGTATTATTTGCATTCGCCTGATCCCAAAGTGCCTGTGGCCGAGTCAGCAGGGGCAATTCGCGAATTGATCGACCGTGGAAAAGCTCGTTTTGCCGGGGTGTCGAACTGCTCGTTGGAGCAGATCAAAGAGTTTCACGCCGTTTGTCCGCTAACGGCGGTACAGTTGCCTTACAATATGCTGCAACGCGACATCGAGCAGAGGACGATTCCCTGGTGCCAAAAGCACAACGTCGCGGTGGTCGTCTATTGGCCGCTGATGAAGGGGCTGTTGGCGGGCAAGTTGAGACAAAAAAGCGACTTGGCGGCGGACGACAATCGACGCAACTACCCGATGTATCAAGGCGAAGAATGGGAGCTGAACATGGCGTTCGTCGACGTACTTCGCGTGATCGCCAAAGAAAGTAGCCAATCGGTTGCCACGGTGGTGATCAATTGGACGATCCAACAACCAGGCATCACTGCCGCGCTGTGCGGTGCCAAACGCCGCTGGCAACTCGAAGAATCGGCGGCGGCGATGAGCTGGCAATTGAACGAGAGACAACTGCACCTCATCGAAGAGGCGATCGAAGTACGAGGCAAAGCGGCGGCAAAGCGGCTGTTTCAGTAGTCTCATCCCACGATTTCACTCCAAGTCGAATAGCTGCCATGATCTCCATCAAACATCTCCGCATGGAATATGGCGACACGGTCGCGATCGAGAACTTACATCTGGAGATCGCACGCGGAGAGGTTTTTGGACTGATTGGACCGAACGGTGCTGGTAAGACGACGTTGATTCGTGTTCTGGCGACGCTACTCGAACCGACTTACGGGCAGGTGACCATCGGCGGTGTCGATCTGTTGGCCGAGCCGCTGAAGGCCCATCCGTTGATCGGCTATATGTCGGACTTTTTCAGTCTCTACGACAATATGCGAGCTTGGGAGTATCTCGACCACTTCGCGCGTTGTTATCGCATCGCGCCCGCTCGACGCGAACGTTTGATCGACGAGGCGTTGGAGCTGGTGTCGCTTGAGGTACGTCGCGATGCAGAAATCAACGAGCTGTCGCGAGGCATGCGTCAACGACTTTGTTTTGCCAAGAGTTTGCTCCACGAACCACAAGTCTTGCTGCTTGACGAACCAGCTTCAGGCCTCGATCCGGCGGGGCGCGTCGAGTTTCGCGAGATGATCAAGCAACTGCACCAGATGGGCCGCACTGTGCTGATTTCTAGCCACATTTTGACCGAGATGACCGAGTACTGCACGTCGATTGCCATTTTGGAGCAGGGCCAACTGTTGGCAAGCGGACGGATCGAAGAGGTTCAGAATTATCTGAACCCCGAACTTCGTCTGCGTATCGAAGTGACGGAGAAGACGGAACAACTGGCAGCTTTGCTCGAGGCGGAGAGCGCCGTCGAGCAAGTGACCCAATCGGCAACTCAGGTCGAATGCCAATGGCGCGATAGCCGCGAGGCACTACCGGAGCTGCACCGCAAGATCGTCCAAGCAGACATCCCGATCGTTTCCTTCGCTTTGGAAGGCGATAACCTTGAAGACCTTTACATGCGCATTTCCCAACACCGTACGTCTTGACGACGTAATGACGAAATACCCAATGACGAATGACGAAAAAGAGTTCTGAATTCGTCATTCGTCATTTCCTCTAACCACTCTCCCTCCATGCAATACGATTTCTGGAACAACCCGTTGGTCGTCAGCGCGATGCGACTGAAATATCGTCGCAGTTCGCCGGGGATCACGACTTGCTTGTACCTGTTGGTGTTGCTCACGATCGGGGCGACCTTGCACCACTACCAGGAGGCATACAACATGCCACCGGGGCGCGCATTTCTGCTGGCGATTCTGGGCCTTCAGTTTTTGGTGTCCGGGGGCATCGCACTTTTTACCGTTGCCAATTCGATGAACGCCGAAGTGACGAATCGGACGCTCGACTTTCAGCGTATTGTTTCTCTGCGACCTTATGAAATCCTCCTCGGAAAGATGCTCGGCGAGCCGGCAATTAGCTATTTTTTGGCCCTCGCGACGCTGCCGTTCGCCGTGATTTGCTGGCTGGAAGGCAGCGTTACGGTGGTTACGATGATTTGGTTTTACATCAACTTGGCCACTTTCACGTTGCTGTGCGCCGCGATTGGCACGATCCACACCCTCGTGCTGTCTACCAACACAACGGGGATGCGGAGGAATAATAATGGTAGCGTGGGGCTGGCGTTTATCTGGGTTCCGATGATGATTTTCCCTACATTACTGACGCGTGGGACCGGCTGGCTGCAAGATTCCTGGCTCGGTGCGATCATCAATCTATGCACTCCGATCGGCTCGTTGCGATTTCTGTTCAAAGGACAGCCGTGGGATGCGCAGATCACGCTGTGGGGCTACACCTTTCCTTCGCTGGTGGTCGCGCCGTTGATGCAATTAGTGCTCGCCTACTGGATCGTGATGGCGATGTCGCGGCGTTTGAAGAACCCAATCGACCCGCCTGTCCGCCGTTTGCATACCTACGCGGCGTTAATCATTTTCGATCTGCTCTTGGCGGGCGTTTGTTTTACGCAGTGGCAGCAGGGCATGGCAACGGGGCGTTTGCTGGCCCAGTTTGGGCTCTCGCACTTGATCGCCAGCCTGGTCTTGTTAATCGGGATTACACCCGTCAAGCAGGTACTTGTCTCTTGGTTGTGGCGATTTCAGACGCGCGAACCTTGGCTGCGAAGCTCCTGCCTTGGAAGTCGGTCGGAAATCACCCTGGTGCTGCCCATTTATTGCCTTCTAGGCGCGGTGATTGTTTTCGTTGGTTTCGCCCTACCAACGAATTTCACCCGAACGCCTGTCAACGCGGCAGTGCGATACGATTCGCTGTTGGAAGTTATGGCCGTCACTTCGACGCTCATCCTGGCGTTAGGCATGTTGCATCAAGGGTGCGTTGCGATTGCCGGACGCAGTGGGTTGTTGATTTACGCCGCCTGCCTGCTGCTGATCAATATCTTGCCACCGATCGTGGCGAGTCTTTTGCTCTATCCACAATCGTTGCGTACCGCTCAAGGACTTCTCTCGATCGTTGTGAGTCTCAGCCCAGGGGCTTACTATTTATCTCATCTCACACGCTTTACTTTGCAGCCATTGCCTTGCGAGTGGCTAATCGCTACGCAAATAGGCATGTTGATCGGCTGCTTCTGGATGCTCAGGCGGTGGTTGAACAATCAACAAGCGGTCGTCGCGACGAAGCTGGCGAGCATGGAGGTTCTGTAGAAGCTATCGCCCCGTCGTCTGCTGGGGTAAATTGCTGGCTCGAGCCTGCCTTGCATGTGCCTTGAGCAACGGACTGATCCGCTTTGCGAATTCTTTGGGCGGCACAAAGCCTTCCATGAATTCGAGGACATCGCCTTGGGGCGAGATGAGAACACTCGACGGGAAACCGCGGATGCCTAACTTTTTGATGAGCCCTCGATAGTCCTCGGCGTGTGCTAACACGGTCTGCGTGTTGCCGGCCAACATCTGCTGAATCGCCGGGTGGCCATAGGTCTCCGCTAGCATTTTCTTGCAATACATGCAGCTATCGGAAGTAAACATCACCAGCATCGGTTGTTGCTGCTGCGAGGCAATCTGCCACCCCTTTTCGATGCTCGTTTCTGTGAATAGCCGCGGCTGTCGCGGCTGTGCTGCCTGGGTGAGCTGCGTCAACCAGACGAAGGCTAGGACAGCGAGAGTCGACGCAATCAAGTTTTTGATCATAGTATTTCCGGACTTTTGGTTCTTAGAGACGGGAAGGCACCGACACTCGATCCTCTCTCGGTATCGGCCAACACTACCATCTTCGTCAGACGAACCACTGGCTGTATGTGAACAGGGATACAGAAAGGGGGGAAAGTGGAAGGCGGAAGCGTAAAAACCCTCGATATGGGATATGGCTCTCTGCTCTCCGCTCTCCCGTCTCATCGTGTCTGCGTCTCATCGTGTCTGCGTCTCTTTCGACGTGCTACTGGCTGAGGCAAGCCCGGTTTGCAGCCGCTGCTGGAACTGATTGGCGTCGGCGTAGCCTTCGATGACGTCCAATATCTTGTTGTTCGGCCCCACGAGGACAGTGGTCGGATACCATTTCACACGTAGCTTTTCAACGAGCTTGGCGTGAGTGTATCGCCCTGCACTGACGGTCTCGAACGAGCTAGAGACGAGATTCCTCACCCGTGGCAGACGGAAGACCTGCGATTTCATTTTCTCGCAGAAGTGACAGTTCGGCATCGAAACGTAGACCAATATCGGTCGATTGCTTTTCTGCGCGGCCCTCCAAGCGGCCGGATACGTAGTGTGCTGGAAAAGAGGCCTCGGCTGTACGACAGGCAGGTCCGACACGAGCGGAGGTTTTGCAACGGAAGGAAGGACGACAGGCTCTGCCGCGAGAATGGGTACCTGACTTAGTACCACGATCGCAGCCCCCCATTGCGTCATTCGTCCGAGAATTTCTCTCATACCCGTCCTCCTACATGCTTGCTTTCCCTGTTTTCCGTAATCTTCTTCCAAAGACCCTCTTCCAACGGATGGTATCGGCGCAAGTGCAAGCAAAAGGGGGCAGATTTTTTTTCAGGAGCAGATTCCGCACGACGTCCGAACTCTCACCGTCCGGAAACAAGAACCTGGCCGTTACAACCCGCACCGGGAAACCGCAAGAAAAGAGTAGGCAGAAGCAGGAGGACTGCAAAGTCGCATTTTTTACCGCCAAGAACGCTAATACTACAGCGCAGAGTCCAAAATGTATCAACCACAGATTACACGGATATCACTGATGAAATTGCTCTCACGTGCGATCGCGGTTGTT
>JAADGD010000117.1:0-8889 GCA_013152515.1 Planctomycetota bacterium | reverse complement strand
GCGGTGCGTTGTGAGGTGGACAGCTTTTCTTCGACAAAATCCGTGGTCATCGGTGAAATCCGTGGTTATAACCCTGCGCTGTAGTACTAAGATCGCCAAGAAAACGCTGGCAAAGGACATTTTCTAGGGGTTTTTTCTTGGCGCTCTTGGCGTCCTTGGCGGTTCTCTTTATCCAGAGCGACCTTGCAGATCTCCTGTAGGCAGAAAAGCATTCTGCTTTACAACAGCGTCGAGATCGATCGCCCCAAGTCGCTCGTTGCAAACAATTATGGGCACGCAGGCGCAAACAACCTCTGCGATAATTGCACCGAGAATTTAGTCCTTCGCACTAGTGCAAAAAAATTACACCGCTACGCCAGCGGCGCGTGCTTGTTGTACGCCCACAAAACCGGCATTGGCCTTGATGCAGGTCTGCTGAAACGCCTTGGGGTGTGGCACGCCGACCAACCGAAGGGTCTCGACTTCGCCCAGCTTGAAGATGAGATTGCCCGCCGGATACCACTCTTGCCCCGCTTCGACTTCGAGGTGGACCGAATCAAATCGGTCGAGCGAGACGCTTTGTTGTTCGCCGCCACCGAAAGCCTGTTCGACGATCACCCGGCGATTGGTTAAGCGATAGCGACGACAAAAAGGATTTTTTACACCGAAAACCACAAAGGGAATCCGAGGAAGAACCATCAGAAAGTACACCGGCAAGATGGCCGGAATCGACAGCAGCGCCAGAATGCGTCCCACCGTGATGGGAATGCCGAACAGCGTGATCCCCGCGTCGTTGGCAAACCGCCGACCCCACCAACGTCCAAACGCATTCGCGCCCAACGAAGGCCAGACGGTCATCACAGTCACTTCTTTTTCGGTATCGGGAACCACCCCGGCAATCGCTTGGGACATTTTTGGTTTTTGGGTTCGAGTCGTGGCGAAAGGGTCAGAAGAATCTAGCCCGTTAGGATATCAAAGCAAAGCAAAACTGCCTAGTACTACAGCGCCAAGTCAAAAACCACGGATTGCACGGATACCACGGATTTTGGAGCCTTTTGGCAGATTTGCTGCTGGGGCATTGAACTGTCAGCAACATCCATTCATTTCATCAAGGTTTCATCCGTGAATATCAGTGCTATCCGTGGTCTTTGGCTTTTTACTTAGCACAGTAGTACTAGAGGCCCGGAAATCTCCGGCGATGCGTTGCATCGCGGCTATTCCACCGTTTTCAGCCTTCAGCCTTCGCCCTTCGACTATGCCATCGGAGCATCGCTACGTTCGACCAACGCACTGAGATACAGCAGCGAGGAGCCCTCGTCTCGGATTGGCGAATGCTTGAGCAAGTCGAGCGACGCTCGCATCACGTCGCGACGACTGACTTGGCCAAGAAGGCGACCGTGTTCCAAAACGGGCAACCGACGATTTTCTGTCAGCAAGAAAACCTGTGCAATCGACAGCAGCTGCGTGTCAGGGTCGATTGTCTGTGGGTCCGAATCCATAAACAGCCGAATTTGATTGCTCGGCAACTGCTCGTAGGCCGCATCAAGAAGCACCTGCATCGCGCATTTTTCAGAGAACACACCCACAAGCTGTCCTTCGGTATCGACCACGGGCGCTCCCGAAATCCGATTCTTTAGCAACAACTGCACCGCGCGAATGACATCCATCTCGGGACGCAGCGTTACCAGTTTTTTTGTCATAAAGTCGCGTGCCGTCAGTTGAGTCTTTGCCGTGTGAGTCATCTTCAACACTCCGTCAAAAAGCACTGCTCAGTCACTTGCCGAGATTCCCGGGCGGCGGCCCGAACGGGGGCAAGTCAACCGAATGGATTGAGAAAAGCATCAAGCATCGAAAAGTGATCGCCAACACATTGGCGTACTTCAAGGATAACATCTAGTCCCTACCCGTGGCTAGCGTATCTCGACAAAAAAACGCTTGTGAAAAGTTTCACAACTAGTGTTTGTGAAACTTTTCACGCAATGACGATTATGATTAAGGAAAGCCACCCCAACACTCGCGACATTCGGGTTGTCCTGGAAAGGGTCTAACAGAGCTCTTCGAAGACTTGGCTGTCGTGGACCGAGGCGTCGGTCACTTCGTGATCCCGAATCAATTTGTGCTGCACGTCGACGTTGGCGCGATTTTTGTAGCCGAATAAAGTCTTCTTGCGTTTTTTAGTAAAACGAGCCTCGGTATCTTTTTGACGCCCCTTGGCCTCGGGCCAGTCTTGGGGCGTTTTAATCTGTTCGTTTTCTGCTTTGTGGTTGTGCTGGACCGACGCATCCCTGAAAGAAGCCCGGCTGTTTGAAAAGTCGGGCCTCAAACCGCAACGTGTAGCATCACACCGGCACAAGCCCAGGTGGCTTCAATCGCTGTTCCTGCTATGATAGAAGGTAACCGTTCACTGCGTTGAAAGAAGAAAAAGGAAAAGCCACAGATAAACACGGATAAACGCAGATGAGGAAAGGGTTTTTTAGCCGAGTTCGATTGCTGAAAAGAAATAGGGCAGGAATAGCGGGAAATAGCGGGAAACTCTGAAGCCTTCCAATAAAATCGGTGTTTATCTGTGTTCATCCGTGGCTAATTTTTTCCCTCGCGTGAACGGTTACGATAGAAGAAGCCCACCACCGCCACACACCACCTACCACACACCATGATCAGCGTCGTAATCCCCACCCTTGACGAGTCGGAGAGCCTCGAACAGCTCCATCGGGAGCTTGACGAGGTCGCTAAGCAGAATGACTACGAATTGCAGATCATCTTTGTCGACGATGGCTCGACCGACGATACCTGGAAGTTGATCGAACGGCTCGCCGCCCAGGACCAGCGCGTGCTTGGCATTCGTTTTCGCCGCAATTTCGGCAAAGCGGCTGCGCTGAGTGCCGGGTTCGACGCTGCCGAGGGCGAGATTATCATCACGATGGACGCCGACCTGCAAGATGATCCGGGCGAATTCCCACTGCTACTCGCCAAACTAGACCAAGGTTTTGATGTCGTCAGCGGTTGGAAGCAGCTACGCTACGACCCCTGGCACAAAGTCTGGCCCTCGCGTGTTTTTAACGCTCTCGTTGGCAAGCTGACCGGCGTCAAGCTGCATGACCACAATTGTGGGCTCAAGTGCTATCGGCGTGACGTGATTCACGAGGTCCGTCTGTATGGCGAGCTCCATCGTTTTGTGCCTGTGCTAGCCGCCTCGCGCGGCTTCACAGTCGGTGAAGTCGTGATCGAACACCGACCGCGTGTGCATGGAAGATCGAAATATGGCTGGTCGCGAATTCCCAAAGGATTTCTCGACCTGTTGACCGTCCAGTTCATCACTCGTTTTGGTCAGCGTCCGCAGCATTGGTTGGGGACAGCCGCGTTGATTTCGCTCGCGGTCGGCCTGTTTGGCATGTTTTACTTGGCGGTGGTGTGGTGTGTGTCGCGTTTGCCGGGGCATGTCGCGGTTCATCTTCACGAAACGGCCGCCTTGTACTATTCTCTGGTAGCGATGTTGATCGGTTCGCAATTGCTCGCCATCGGTTTTTTGGCTGAGATGATAGCTTCGCTCGTATCGCGTGACTCCGATCATTTTTCGGTGAAAGAACATACTTCGCCAGAACCTACCTCGCCGGCAAAAGAGGCAACACACTCCGCCGCTACGCACTCCAACGCTACGTCCTCCAACGCGTCTACCACTGAAGCTGACACGACGAATCCTCCAGAGAGCAAACTCGATGAGTGACATGGACGACACGCCCACTTCCGACGTAACGGCATCGCTACGCTGGGGCATCTACACTATTTTAATCGCCCTGGCGGTTGGCAACATGACAGGGCGGTTGATGGCCGTGAATTCTGTCAATCGCGCCGATCTGCAGAAGCATCTCATACGGCAGGACACGGCGCGGGCCGAGAAAAAGCTCAAACAGAAAAACCTGCCGGCTGAACAATTCGAACGTGAACTGGCAATCGCCAAAGAAAAAGTCCTCCGTAATCGGCAGCTCGAACGGCCTTTCCTCAGCGCCAACGATCGAAGCCGCTGGCTAGCTATTCGAGCGTTAGTCGAGCATGGCACTTACGAGATCGATCCGGTCCTCGATCGTCACATTTGGAACACGATCGATATGGTGCAACATCGGGGTCGCGATGGCGAGTTGCATCTTTACTCTAGCAAGCCGCCGCTGTTGTACACACTGCTGGCAGGTGAGTATTGGCTAATTACGAAGACGACCGGTATGACGCTGGCGAGCCATCCGTACGTCATCGATCGCCTGATGCTCGTGACGATCAATGTGCTGCCACTAGTGCTGATGTTTTTTCTGATCGCTAAGCTAGCAGAACGTTTAGGCACGACCGATTGGGGACGGATTTTTGTCGTCGCTTCGGCTTGCCTGGGGACGATGCTCACGACCTTTGCCGTCACCCTGAACAATCACATCGTCGCCGCCGTTAGCGCAACGCTGGCACTCTACGCCTTCGTGCGTATCTGGTCCGATGGCGAAACGCGACTACGTTACTATTTTGCCGTCGGGCTGTTCGCTGCTTTTACTGCTGCCAACGAACTCCCTGCATTGGCGCTGCTCGCTCTGCTGGGCGTGGCTCTCGCGACCTGCAACCGCCGCGCTTGGCTCTTGGGATTTTTTCCGGCGGCGATGCTGGTTGTTGTCGCTTTCTTTGCCACCAACTACGCCGCCCATGATTGCCTAACGCCACCCTACATGCACAAAGGAACCGACGACCCCGAAGAAGATTGGTACATCTACACCTACACGATCGATGGCGTTACGCGCGAAAGCTACTGGCAGAACCGTCAAGGGATCGACCGTGGCGAGCCCTTGAAATCGACGTATGCTCTGCACACGCTGATTGGGCACCACGGGATTTTTTCGCTTACGCCGGTGTGGTTGTTGAGTGTTGTCGGCGTTTGTTTTTGGTGGCTAAGCGGCGAGCCGCGTCGGCGTTGGTTGGCGATTGGGGTGGCGGTGCTGACGGTCGTTTGTCTTGTTTTCTATATCGGCCTACGTCCGCAAGTCGACCGCAATTATGGCGGCATGACCAGCGGGTTGCGCTGGATGTTTTGGTTTGCGCCGCTGTGGCTGGTGACGATGCTGCCGGCAGCCGATTGGATGGGGCGGACGCGAGCACGACAGGCGATTGCCTTGAGCTTGTTGGCAATCTCGGTTTTCTCGGTAAGTTACCCGACCTGGAACCCTTGGACGCAGCCGTGGCTACATCGTTGGTTGGAATACCTAGGATAGCCGGCAAGCTACGTCTCGCCGAATAGCCGAAGATCCGTCGGCGAGAGGTAGCTCGTCGGCTACTGCGCGTCTTGCACGCTGACCATGTAGGCCATGACGAATTCGTCGATTTCGTCTCGGAGAAACGTGACGTGTCCGTCGAGATAGGCACCGTTGACTCCGCCAGGATGAAGGCTACGCGGTGCGGCAGACATATGGTTGGAGAGATTGGGAACCGCGGGCTGCTTGACGCATGGCATGTTCGCCTCAGCCGCCAATTGCTGTTGCGAATCGAGACATTGCTTCAACGTGTCGGCGTTTGGTCCCCGATGGTTCGGACGCTGCGTCTCGCCGAGGCTCTCAGGACTGGCGATATAAAATGTACGGTTTTCGGCAAGAAATCGATCACCTTTGCCCGTGCCGTCTGGGTCGTTGTCCGAGTTCAAAGGGTGCATGTCGAAGGCCAACAAGCTTGCACCCGTCCAAGGCAGAATCCAAGCACCACGTTCGTCGCGTACGTGATCCAAAGTTCTGACTTCGCTGAAAGCAAGCGTACTCGACGTCCCATCCTCGACGCTGCTCAGTTTTTGGCCACCAGCAACGAACGCGCCACGGTAAAGCATTTGAAGATCGACATGAAAAGGGCTGACGTAGGCGGCATAATTGCCTTTGGCAAAACGCTTTGATAAGGTGCCGGGCTTCTCGTAAAATTTGCCTTGGGCCTCGTCACTCGGACAGAGATAAGTCTCGACGAAAGTCTCGGTCGCGTCGCTTGGCTGGCTGTTGGCGTTTCTGGGGCCACGCATATCGAACTGATCATAAAGCGGAACTTGCTCGACGAATGGCAATAAGAGTACAGCCCAACTAAGCTGGGGAGTGCCATAGGGATTGAAAATTTCGAGATTGCGTGCGCTGTCGAAACGCATCCTCACAAGGCCCGAGGGAGGTAAGTTGCCGCGTGTACTCTCGTAGTTCAGAGCGCCGAGGGCCAACTGCTTGAGATGGCTAGCACATTGCACACGGCGAGCCGACTCACGAGCCGACTGAACGGCGGGCAACAGCAGGGCCACGAGAATACCAATGATCGCAATCACCACCAGGAGTTCTACCAGCGTAAAACCGCCTGGTAAAAGTACTTTCTGTGATGTCTTGGGATTGGACATTGCATCAGCCCATTTCGCTCATCACATTCAGCTCCGCGAAAAAGTCGGCCAAGCCGTATCGAAATTCTCGCGCCCTTGACAGGCCGAAGCTAGAAAAGACTTGATCACGTGCCTCAAACGAAGGGCGAAGTTGACTGACCGGTGTCTGTTGGTAGTTTGTCGGTGACAGAGAAACATTCACTTGTTCTGTGGATAAAACCGGTAGTGGGTCCTTCGCTACGGAGGGACGCAGCAAAGGCGATGCAGCAATTTGGCTCGTGGCGAAAAGTGTGGCGACAGACGCAGGGTTTGTTGTTGATTCGTCAACGAGAGACAACGCTGTTGCCGCAGCACTTGTTCCGAAATTTCCTTGCCAGATCGCCAAGTCCAAACTATCCACAGCGCCGTTGCCATCGGCATCGCCATCGGCTGACGTGGCTGCTGTGGTTTTGCCGAAGCCACGTTGCCAAGCGAGGAAGTCACTGCCGTCGAAGTCGTTATCGCCATCGAAATCACCGTCGGAAATAACCGAAGTTGACAGCGGATTATATTGAAGTTGCCACGTATTCAAATCTTGCAAATCGACATCGCCATCGAAATCGCTGTCACCATTGGTAAGAACTGCTACGTCGATGGTTCCTGCGTTACGCTGCCACGTCAGAAAATCGGAACCATCGATGTCGCCGTCCGCGTCGAAGTCACCACTGATACCGACAATAATCGCGACCGTTGCAGCCGCAGATTCCTGCGTGAAGTCGAACGCCGTGTAAGTAAACTCGTCGCGGCCTTGAAATCCCGGATTGGGTGTGTACGTAAAAGTACCGTTTGTCGCGAGGTTCAACGAACCATGCGCTGGCCCTGCCTGTAACAGAGCAATCAGTGGACCGCCTTCGGGATCAATGTCATTGTCTAGCACGCTACCGTTGGGACCTAGCACCAAGGCCGCAACCGCACTTGAAGTCACCTGCACTTGAACGGTATCCGGCATACCAAAGGGAGGTCCATTGACGCCCGTCTGGCTCCAAACCCACGACCACCAGTCGCCGAAAATTTGCGTCACCAAAGTCGTCAGATCGGTCGTGTCTGGGGGCGTCGTTAAGGAATCGATAAAGTCATCCCACAAAAAAGGATCTTCCGATTCAAAACCGCCCGGGTAACAGAAAAAACCTTCGAGGCCGGGCTCAGTACAGGCAAAGGGGGAGCTATTGGGATCGTCGGGGTCACCTACGAAGAGATCGGAGATGGCAATCCCGAGCAATTCGTAGGAAAGCGCAGGTGGAAGGCTGCCGTCGAGTGTCACGGGCACCACTTCGACCGTATATTCACCGGGATTCAAAAGTACGGCTTCGCGGCTTCTGATCTCTCCGGGCGTCGACACAATTTGGTAGACGGCCGTTTGCGAACTGTCGTAGATAGTCGCCACGACGGCAGTCGGAGTGGTCGTGGCCGTTGCCGCTACGTTCAAAGCAAGGTGGAGTAGCTGTGGCTGCCCGATGTAAAGCTTGTGAATATTTTTTGTCGTAGCGTTGCCTACCGTACCAGAGGACAACGGATTCAAGACGGTTGCCTGGCTACCAAATACAACCGTGAGATTGTAGTTGCCCGTATTGAAAGGCCCCGACGCGTCGGCAGCTTCAATTTTGACTTGGTAATTTTCATCGGCCGTAACGCCGACGACTTGGATGATGTAGTCGCCACTGCCATTGGCAAGGACCACGGAAGGTACAAGCAGACCAGCGTTGTCGAACACTGTCGCTTTGGGAACCAATCCCCCCGTGTCAATGGAACGGACGAGGACGGTCATTACGTTTAACGGCAACGCAACAGGCGGTGGAGAAAGCACTTGATAAAAGTCGACATCAATTGCGTCGGCAATACTACCAATGACTTCGTAGCGCGTGGCCTCGACGAATCCTGGAGCGGTGAGTAGAGTGCCAGCCGCCATCGGCGTATCATCGGTATGCAGATCATCCCCGAAAAGTTCATCTTCATCGGCATCGAAAAACTTTTCGAAGTCGTCCTGCTCTAAAAAGCGAAATTGCCCACCGGCAATCGAATCGATGGTCTCCTGATCGATTTGGTTGACTTTATCGTAAGTCACGACCACCGAGTATCCGCCGACTCCGAATAACCCGGGATCCGCTCCTGCAATTCTAATGAACGGGTCCTCGTCAGGGACGGGGAATTCCAGCGTAATCAGATCGCCAGTTTTGCTTGTCGAGATTCCTTGCTGCATAAACTGCTGAGTATTGTCAAACAGAGTCACTTCGGGAGCCAACAGGCTGATTCCTTTTGAACGTACCTGGATTTTTACGTTTCCTTTGTCGGAGTCTCCGCTGTCTAGGTCGCTAGGCAGGTCAATTTTAAAAAAATCTGCATCGGCACTGTCGGAGATGTCTCCGTAGACGATCGAAGGGGCACTGCCATCAACGCCTCCTTCGACCTCAACATCATCTAGCTCCGTCGCATTGGCAAACGAATCGTTATTCGTCACGCCATCATCTTCTTCATTCGCATCCGGCATCCGCGTACCATGCAGCTGCTGGAGG
>JAADGD010000116.1 GCA_013152515.1 Planctomycetota bacterium | reverse complement strand
GGATCCGAACAAAACCCGACGTCCTTACCTGACGATCAAGATGCGACGAGGGAACTGCTACGCGGCTCTGTTGGAGAGCTTCGGGGAAATGGACAGATACGAAATGGGCGCAACGAGTCTTTTGTGAGAAAGTGGCACTGTCCGATTAGAACGTGTTTTGAAATTCCAATCGGCTGTAGCCTCCCGGCTCTGCCGGGGGACGGGAATTGAAAAAACGCTACCAAAGGCACTATCCACCGGCGGAGCCGAGGGCTAAACCGGAATTTCAAAACACGTTCTTAATTGCCCGCTACTTCCCGCAATAGTCGATCACTCGAGCGATTTCGCTCTTCAAATCGGCCCGCTCTACGATGCGGTCGACGTAGCCGTGTTCCAGCAGGAATTCGCTCGTCTGAAAACCTTCGGGCAGTTCAATCCGGATAGTCGCCTTGATGGTGCGCGGGCCGGCGAAGCCGATCAACGCTTTGGGCTCGGCAAAAATGATATCCCCCAGCGAGGCAAAACTGGCCGCGACGCCGCCCATCGTGGGGTCGGTGAGGACCGAAATGAAGAGCCCCTTGGCTTCGCCGTAACGCGCGAGTGCGGCCGAGACTTTGGCCATTTGCATCAACGAATAAATGCCTTCGTGCATCCGCGCACCTCCGCCTGAGCCGCTGATAATGATCAAAGGCAGTTGTTGCTGGGTCGCCCGTTCGATGAGCCGCGTCAGGCGTTCGCCCACGACCGAGCCCATGCTGCCCATGATGAATTGCGAATCGGTCACCCCTAGCGCCACGCGCCGAGCGCGGATCATGCCGCTGCCGGTGAGCGCCGCATCGATCAGCCCGGTCTTTTTTTGCTCAGCAACGAGGCGGTCTTTGTATTTTCGCTTGTCTTCAAAGTTAAGGGGATCGGTTGGCGTGAGGTTGCCGTCCCACTCTTCAAATGTCCCGTCGTCAAGCACCGCCGCGATGCGGTCACGCGCGCTGAGATACATGTGATAGCCACACTCGGGGCAGACGTTCATCAGCCGTTCGGCTTCTTTGCGGAAAATCATTTTTCCGCAATCAGCGCAGCCCAGCCACAGTCCGCCAGGCACCCCGCGTTTTTCACGCGTCGGTCGGACCTGCTCATCGGAAATGTCGATATCGCTGGAAGCCATTTTGGGAGAGTTGAGAGGGGAGTGGACGATTGGGAGTCAGTATATCAGCGAATACAGCGATCAGCCATGCCGACAATCTTTACAACTACGTGGTCTGTCAATCCGGAAAAACTTCGTTGACAAAGCACTAGGGGCTCGCCACTGCCGACGGAACCTCGATCAGCTCCCAAGCCGTTTCTGGGCCGTCCTCGGTTTCCCAGAGATTCCCCAGCGCATCGTCGCGAAGTGCGTTTTTCAGCAGGCTGAGGACCGGCTCGGCAACGATGATCGCGGTAGTGCCCGATTTTTGTTTCTTGGTAATCTTCGTCAGCATGCGTTGCAAGCGATCGCGGACGACTTGGAGCGACTCGCCCTCGGGCGGACAAACCGTTTCGGGGTGGTCTTGCCATTGCCGATAAACCTTCGGCTGTTTGACTTTGATGTCGTTGATCAACATACCTTGCCACAGGCCGTGGTCCAAGTTGCGAAGATCGTCGAGGGTTTTGGGCTTGAGCTTGAGCTGTGTGGCTAGAATCTCGGCCGATTGTTGAGTGGCTAGGCAAGGGCCGGCGTAGCAAGCGTCGATTTTGCCCTTTAGCAGCAACTCCGCACGTAACGCTTCGGCGACTTGTTCGATTTGTTGTCGGCCATCTTCGCTAAGCGGGATGTCGAGCGTGCCCTGCACACGGCCTTGGGCTTCGTACTCCGTCGCACCGGTGCGAATTATCAGGAGTTTTAACATGGGGAAATCGGTCTCGGGGTTTTGGCTTAGGGGTTTGGCTCGGAGTTTGGGCTACTGGCCAATTGGGTCAACTGATTGATAGCTTGTGCGTAGTTGGGCTCGCGGAAAATTGCGGAGCCTACGACTAGGAGTTGTGCGCCGGCTAAGCCGCAAGCGGCGATTGTTGAGGTGTTGACGCCGCCGTCGACTTCTAGGAGTGTTTCTGCGGAAATCTTGGTGCGTAGGTCACGGAGTTTTTCTAAGGCGACATCGTCGAAAGCTTGTCCGCCAAAACCGGGCATGACACTCATCGCCAAGACCAAATCGCACAGTGGCAAGGCGGCTTCGATCGAGGCGACCGAGGTCGGCGGATTGATCGCTAGTCCGGCTCCAGCACCCAACGAACGGATTTCTTCGAGCAACGGTCGAGGGTCGTCGACCGCCTCGGCGTGGATGGTCAGCAGATCGGCTCCGGCGTCGACATATTTTTTCAGGTACTCGCCAGGGTTGGAGATCATCAAATGCACGTCGAGCGGCAGATCGGTTATTCCTCGCAACGTCGAGACCATCGTCAGCCCGTAAGTCATGTTCGGAACAAAATGCCCATCCATCACGTCGAGGTGCAAACCACGCACCCCAGCAGCTTCGAGTTGTCGGACCTCGCGCTCCAAATTGCCAAAGTCGCAGAGCAACAGCGAAGGCAACACCACTGGCGGCGCGACGCGCAAATCGTGAAGGTGTTGTGTGCAGGACATAAACTTTTACTGGCAGGCTCTACTTGGTTCTAGCTGCAGACGGGAGCCGCAGTTTCTAGAGAAGACGCAAGATTCTAGCAAGCTGCAAGCGAACTACTAGGGTTGTTTACCGAACAAATCGCACAAGCCCTTTTGCCATAACGACTTAGGTGCACGGAGGCTTCTTTGCTTCACCCCCCAATGTGGCTAGCAATCGTCCAGGTCTTTGCTACTGGGCAAATCCTGGGGCGAGTTGATGTGGAACAGCGTGTTGAAGCGGTCGGTGGTGAGGTAGATCGGTTTTCGCGGCGAACTCTCGGGTCGCTCCAGGCGGAGAAGTCCCCGACGGACTAGTTGGTTGAGCAGTTTGTGACTTCGTCCGCCGCGGAAGTGGGCGACTTCTTCGGCGTTGATCGGTTGACGATACGCGACCACCGACAACACTTCGATCGCCTTCGGTGTGAGTTTTACTTCCCGCACTCGGCCATGAAAACGCTGCCGCACCGCGTCGAATTTTGCGTCGAGTACAAAGCGATATCCTTTGCCTTCGCTGACGATGCGATAGGCGGTGTCGGTCGCGGCATACATTGCGTTGAGTTCGTCGATCAGCGTTTCGACTTCGAGGGGCGAAACGTCGCGGATATGCGCCGCCATTTCGCGGCTGCTCAAGGGTCGCCCATCGGCATTGCCCACAAAGAGCATCCCTTCGACGATCATCCGCGGCGAGAGGATTTTACTTGAGGCAGACTCGGGCGACTCGTGACTCTCGTCAATCCCCTCAGCTACGTCAGCCGACGGCGCTTTCGCTTCGCTCGTGCCCGTCAAGCGCGCAAAGGCGGCCGAGAGATTTTGCAGCGAAAAGCGCCCCGGCTTCGCGTTACTGCCAGATTCGTCTTTGTTGGGAGCATTAGACACGCGCAGATAATACGTCTCGGGCGTTTCAGCAAGCAAGGGCGGATTGCGGTGCTAGCACCGCCCTCACCGGACGGCTGATCTCGACAAACGAAGCATCAAGCCGGTACTGTGCGGGCTTCGTTGGTTACGTTTTTTTACACCACAGAGGACGCAGAGGAAAAAGGAAGGTCGTTTCCCTTTGTGCTCTCTGTATCCTCTGTGGTGAAACAATCTTTCGGATATTATCGATATGCTCCCTGTTTTTGCCCAAGTGGTTCCCGCTCCTTCCGCACAAGACCTCGAAGTGTTGAAAGCTGCTGAGGATACGAAGTGGAAAGCTGAAGCGCTGAAGAATCTCTGGAGTCTCGATTTCAAGCTTCTCGAACAAAACGACTGGATGTATGTAGCCACTTATTACGGGCTCCGTGTGACATTTATCCTCGTGTTAATGATTTTGGCTTGGACCATTTCGAGTTGGGCCTCGGCGGTTGTTCGCACGGGACTTCGACGAGTGAAGTTCGATGAAACGCTGACCAAGTTTTTGGCCAAGCTCGTGCGTTGGGGCATTTTGTTGCTGGTCGGATTAAGCTGCATGAGCTACTTCGGCGTTGAAACCACCAGCTTCGCCGCTGTGATTGGTGCCGCAGGCTTGGCGATTGGTTTGGCGTTTCAGGGGACGCTGTCGAACTTTGCGGCCGGGGCGATGTTGCTCATCTTTCGCCCCTACAAAGTGGGCGATGTCGTCAATGTAGCGGGCAATATCGGTAAAGTCTTCGAGATCGAACTTTTTTCGACCGCGATCGACACTTTCGACAACCGACGATTTATCGTTCCCAACAGCGAAATCTACGGGTCGGTCATCGAAAATATCACCTATCACCCAGTGCGCCGCATCGAGGTCGAGGTGGGCACGTCCTATGCTGCCGATCTTGACGCAACTCGCGCGGTACTCGAACGGGCGATCGAACTGGTCGCCCAGTGTGTGAGCGATCCCGAGCCAGCGGTGGTACTCGCAGGCTTGGGCGCGTCGAGCATCGATTGGTCGGTCCGTGCATGGGCTCGCAACGAGGATTACGGCGATGCCAAACAGGCACTCATTCGAGCGGTAAAAATGGAACTCGATCGTGCAGGGATCGATATTCCGTACCCGCACATGGAGGTGCAAATGAATCAGAGTGCATAGTTGTGGTGCCAAGCCGCAAGCGTTAAGTTAGCGTCGGCGGCAACGCCGAACTTCCACTAAGAAACTCCCCAACCATCACACACCACAAATCACCCCAAAAAATCATGAGCAAAACCCGCACCGAACGCGACACGATGGGCGAAATGGAAGTGCCAGAGGACGCACTCTACGGAGCCTCGACCGCCCGCGCTGTCGAAAATTTCCCGATTGCCAACCGCCCACTACCACCGGCGGTGATTCACGCGTTTGGGCATTTGAAAGCGGCCTGTGCTCAGGCGAATCTCGACTTGGGGAAGCTGGAGCCTCGGCTTGCCGAAGCGATCATTGCCGCATCGAATTTGGTATCGGAGGGCGCGCAGGACCGACATTTTCCGGTCGATGTCTATCAAACGGGTAGCGGCACCAGCACCAACATGAACGCCAACGAAGTGATTGCTGCGCTCGCCAATGAAAAGCTCGGCCTCGGCGCAACGACCAAAGCCGAAGGGGGCGTCCACCCTAACGATCACGTCAACATGGGCCAATCGTCGAACGACACTTTCCCGACCGCCATGCACATTGCTGGCGCGATCGCGACGCAAAAAAATCTCACGCCTGCGCTCGAAAAACTGGCCAAAGCGTTAGGAAGAAAAGCGGAAAAGTGGGACGACCTCGTCAAAATTGGGCGCACCCACCTGATGGACGCCACACCGATTCGCGTCGGGCAGGTTTTTGCCGGTTACTCTCAACAGGCACAGCACGGTTTTTTTAGCGCAAAATTCGCCACGGATTGTATGCGGAAGAATGTCGAAATCGGCGGTACGGCGGTCGGCACCGGCATCAACACGCACCCCGAGTTTGCCAAAAAGGTCTGCCAATCGCTCACCAAGTCGCTCGGTATTGAGTTTGTCGAAGCGGCGGTCCACACTGAAGCCCAGGCGGCGAAAGACGTTTTTGTTGTTGCCCACGGCCACCTCAAATCGATCGCGGTGAGCCTCTCCAAAATCGCCAACGACATCCGCCACCTTGGCAGCGGTCCGCGCTGCGGCATCGGCGAACTCGTGCTACCGGCGATTCAGCCTGGCTCGTCGATCATGCCGGGCAAGGTCAACCCAGTCCTCTGCGAAAGCGTGATGCAGGTCGCTTGTCGGGTGATCGGCAACGACGCGACCGTCACGATGGCGGGCATGGGCGGCGTCGGTTCGTTGTTCGAGCTGAATGTCGCGATGCCGGTGATGATCGACGCGTTTTTGGAATCGGTTTCGCTGCTGGCGAATGTGTCGAACGTGTTCGTCGACAAATTGCTCAAGAAATTAGAAGTCAACGAAGATCGCTGCCAAGAGCTAATCGACGCATCGCTGATGACGATCACCGCGCTGGCACCAGAGATCGGCTACGAAAAATGCGCCGCCCTGGCCAAACAGGCTCACAAAGAAGGCAAGACCATCAAGCAGCTCATCGGCGAGCTGAAGCTGATGCCCGCCGAGCGGCTGGAAGAACTGATGAACTACGACGCGATGACTCGGCCTTCGGTGTAAAAAGGAACAAGAATATCGAATGTCGAACAAGAAATTTCGAGGGAAGAAGTGAAGGGCACAGTTATCGACCCAAAATCTGCTTCGGTCGATGCAACTGAAGCGTTAAGGAATATCCCGTAGCTGCGGTCGGGTTAGAACGTTCACGGATAGTCCTTCGTGACGCAAGACAGTTCGACCTGTGTTAGTCTTGGAGCCATACGAATCCACGCAGGGCGATGTATCCGAAGCATGTTGCCAATTCTCCGTCCCAGCTGAGGAGACTTGGAAATGAAAAATTCAATCTGATTATCGCGCTGCCTGGAGATCTGTTTCAACTGAGTTCAGGGGCGTAATAATTGCTTGTCGATAGTCCAAATTATTGTTTGTAAGTCAACTTTCACTGCTAGAAACGAATCTGTTATGCTGTAGGTATCTGCGGTTTCGCCTCTCAGTAATCGGCAAAACGACTGGGAAGCTTGACAGCTATCGGCAAACAATATTTCGCGACGCCTGTACTTGAGGCGGTGGACTACATTCCCAATGCTAAAGAAGAAACCAATTGCAATTGACCTTTTCTGTGGCGCTGGCGGAATGTCGCTGGGGTTTGAGCAAGCTGGGTTTCATGTGCACTCTGCTTTCGATTGCGAACGATTTAACATACTTACCCACGAACGAAACTTCCCACGTACAAGAGCCTATGTTGCGGACTTGTCAAAACTTAGTGGAAAGTGCGTTCGTGAAATCTCTCGACTTGGACGACGGAGGATTGATGTAATTTTCGGTGGACCTCCGTGCCAGGGATTTTCGGTTGGCGGCAAGCGTGATTTGAATGACAAGAGGAATCGCCTTGTATATGACTTCGCACGTTTGGTGAAGCAGCTGCAACCTAGGTACTTTGTAATGGAAAATGTAAAGGGGCTGATGTACGTTCACGCAAAGCCTGTTCTAAAGTCGTTCATTCGCCGAATGAAATTGGCCGGGTATGTAGTAGTCGAACCCATTCAAGTGCTCAACGCGTCTGATTTTGGGGTTCCGCAAAGGCGATTGAGAACCTTCGTCATCGGCTGCCAAAAAGGCTTGCCTCTACCATCCTATCCGACGCGTTCTGGTTGCTTTGACGAGAGCGGCCAAGAGTTTTTCCCCTTAGTCAAAGATGCGATATCGGACCTTCCCAGGATTGATTCTTATCCGGATTTATTTTCCTCCGATCACTTTCCACATAAGCTTCCGTCTACCACAAATACCTACGCTCTTCTGATGCGTGGAGAATTGGTGAGTTACGACGACCAATTACATCGCGAAATTGAATCTATGACAGGGTTGACTGGGTGTTTGCGTACCGCCCATTCAAAGCGGATAATTAAGAGATTTGCTTCAACGGCAAGAGGAAGCGCCGAGCCCGTAAGTCGATACATCCGACTGGCGTGGGACAAAGTCGCCCCAACAATAAGAGCTGGGACTGGTGCAGACCACGGGAGTCATACGGCACCTCGCCCGATCCACCCCTCGAGACCACGTTGCATTACGACGAGAGAAGCTGCCCGCTTGCACTCGTTTCCTGACTGGTTTCAATTTCACGGCACACGATGGCACGACTTTCGACAGATAGGAAATTCTGTGCCGCCAATTCTAGCGCGTGCGGTCGCAAAAAAAATCATTCAACAGCTAACTTCATAAGAATCGCGCACCTGTAAAACGGAGTAACAAATGGCAAAAACTGTGCAGCAGCCGAAAGGCGGCGAAGAACAAACTGTCAGTGCGTCGCCAACCAAAGCATTCTTTGTCAACATGCTTACACGTGACATCGAACTCAAAGATGCGATTCTTGACTTGCTCGACAATTGCATTGATGGAGTGATTCGTCAGCTCACTCCCGGAAAGCGGAAAACCAAGAAACCCTACGAAGGATACTGGGCGAAGATCACACTGAACGAGTCGGAATTTGTCATTGAGGACAATTGTGGCGGAATCCCACGGGATATTGCGATCAACAGTGCATTCATGCCTGGGTCGTCCAGATATTGAGCGTGATTCCGACCTAGAAACCGTCGGGATGTATGGAATTGGCATGAAGAGGGCGATCTTCAAGATGGGCGAAAATTGTGTCGTTACATCCCAGCCTAGCGGCGAGGACGCATTCAAGGTTTCTATCACCAAAAAATGGATGGACACCGATGGCGATTGGAATCTACCGATTGAGTCAGTGCGAAAGAAATCGACGCGAAAGAAAGCGACCGACGGAACTAAAATACACATTACGCAGTTGCGAACAGAAATCCGAAAGCAATTCAAGCCGACTAAATCGAATTTTGAGGAAGAACTCAAAAAAGAGGTGTCGCACCTTTTCGCGATAATCATCGAAAAGGGGTTCACGGTAAAAATCAACTCGAAGTC
>JAADGD010000318.1 GCA_013152515.1 Planctomycetota bacterium | reverse complement strand
CCCAGCGATAAATCGCTGGGCTATTGTCAAATGTCCCTACCGGGACAACCAGACCTTTACTCCTGAGCCACTAAAATCCCGGAAGAACCCTCTTTTTGAGACTAGCGTGAAACAACGCAACAAACTTTTTGGTTTTACCCTGATCGAATTGCTTGTGGTGATCACAATCATCTCGGTCCTGACCGGCCTGTTACTGCCGGCGGTGCAAGCTGCGCGCGAAGCGAGCCGGCAAACGGTGTGTCGCAATCATCTCAAGCAGCAGATGATGGCGGTGCTGAACTACGAATCGCAGCAAGGTTTTTTGCCGGCGGGAGCGCGTATCCACCAGCAAGAATATGCGAAAAGTACAAGTTGGCGAGTTCTTTTACTTCCTCACCTGGAAGAGCAAGCGTTGCTGGAGTTGCTTGATCCCACGCCAGAAGGAGGATTGAACAACCACAGCGCTGCCGAGCAAATACCGGCCACTTATTTATGCCCCTCTGCCTCGCCAGATCTCCCCGAAGTGGGCAAGCTGCCGTCTCACTATGGAGCTGTTTCTGGCTCGGGTCACACTGCTGAGCAACGGTGGGATCTTGACGACACCTTCTGCGGCGATGTTTTTATTGATGGGGTGTTCTATCCAGATAGCAAAATACGTCTCGGCCAAATCACCGATGGTACTGCCCATACGCTGGCCCTTGGCGAACGGACCTATTTGCTTGGCGATTGGGTATTGGGAGCGACTTGGCTCAATAGCCCCGAGGAGTGGCTTTGTGTCAGTGCGTCCAAGAACATTCGCTATCCGATCAACGCTAGCCATGCCCAGTTCGGCTATAGCTTGGCCGATCCTTTCGCACCCGACGGAGCCCAGCGAACTATTTTGAGCAACGACCTCTTCTTTAGCAGCCTGCATCCGGGGGGAGCGCATTTTGCGAGAGTCGATGGTAGCGTCCACTTTTTTGACGAATCAATCGATTTTGTCTTGTTCGAGGACTTGGCTAGCCGGAACGGGGGCGAGGTCGTTCCCTAGCCGTGGCTCTCGCTGTGTGAGAAAACAAGCCAAAGAGTAAAAGTTGGCGGTGTTTGCCGACAGCTTTTGTTGGAGATCATTTTTTAGTCGTTGCCAATCGGCGAGTGATTGCTTTTTCTCGTCGGACGAAATTGTGCCTGTTTGCAATTGTGACAACTGCCATTCACGCGAGGCATATTCCTCTATTTGGTAGGCAAGCAACTCGGGGTGCTCGTTGGTGAGGGCAGAGCGGATTCTTAATGCAGCCTCAGCCGACTGCGAGGCTTGTTCTCCCTGTTCTACTTGCGTTTGTAATTCGCTCAGTTCCTGAAAACACTCGGCAAGAAGGATGCGATACGGAACGGACTTGGGGTTCTGAAGTAGTAACTCCGACAAAAGTTGTTGGGCTACTAGACTATGCTCAAGTGCCTGTGTTGGTTCCTCCGCTGATCGCAAGAGATAAACCCAACCGAGATGAGTGCCAGCCAGATGCTTCAATGCTTCATTCGTACTTGGCCGCGAGTCGCCTTGCAACAACGACTTTCGTGCCGGCTGGTTCTGGTCGATGAAGTCTGCAATGAATCGTTTGCGCCAATCAGCCAGCTCGACTCGGTCGGGATTTCGTTGCTGAAAAAGCAAGAGATCTTGTCGGGCTTGTCGTAACTGCTTGGAGAGTTCCTTTTTTTCTTTTTCCTCACGAGCGATGACGTTGTTTCGCTCGACGAGTTGTGTTTCAATCGTTTGATTTCTGCTCAAAATAGTCACCGCAGCCAAGGGCCCCGCAATCGCGAGAAAGCAGGTGAGAATTCCAGCGGTCGCCAACGCCGGTTTGCGTTTCGCCCAACGCACCGCGCGTTTGAAGTTAGAAATGGGCCTCGATTTGATCGGCTCTCCCGCCAAGAATCGACGCAGTTCCGCTGCGAACTCCCCGGCATTCGCAAAACGCCGATTCGCATCCCGCTCCAAACATTTCAAGCAAATCGTTGCCAAATCAGCGGGCACATGGGCATTCAACTTGCGAGGGTCAGGCGCGTCGTCGACTACGCGCTGCTGGATTTGTTGCTGCGCTGTACCACGATACGGCAGCTCCCCAGTCAGCATCTGGAACAACATCACGCCCATCGAATAAATGTCGGTGCGACGATCGATCCAATGCGACTTGCCTTGCGCCTGTTCGGGCGACATGTAGGCAGGCGTGCCGAGTACCGTGCCGTCGATGGTCATCGTGATCTCACCAAGCTCTCGTTTGGCGAGGCCAAAGTCCATGATGTGTGGCTGATGGTCTCGGTCGAGCATGACGTTCGACGGTTTTAAGTCGCGGTGGATCACGCCTTGTTGGTGTGCGTAAGCTAACGCTTCGGCCAGCGTGGCGCACAGTTGCACTGTCTCTTGGACGGTAGGCCGCATTTCTTTTAACCAATCCGACAACGGCACACCGTGGATCAAGTCGGTGACAATAAAAACGACCGACCCTGCTTTGCCAACTTCGTGGACGGGAACGATGTTGGGGTGTTTGAGCTGCGCGGCAGTCCGCGCTTCGCGAAAAAACTGCTCGGTCTCGCGAGTGGTAAGCTGGCTCTTGCGTGGGATCTTCAGCGCGACCAAGCGATCGAGTTCCGTGTCGCGAGCTTCCCAAACCGTGCCAAAGCCGCCTGTCCCCAACCGCGTGATGAGCTCGAAGTGGGCGACACGTTGCGACGCTTGAGGGCTGTCGGAGGTCGCGTCTTCGTCGATGAGACTGAATGTGTCGCCACACGAATTACAGGTGATCTCTTCGAGTCGCGCGTCGTCTAGCAATTCAACTTGGTTTTGGCAGTGCGGACAACGGAGATGCAACCCTTGGCTGTCGCGACGCGCCTGCGTGCGCTGATAGGCGAGTTCGATCGCCAAGAATTCGCGGCGCAGCTCGACATGCCCCGCTGGTGGGAGGTCTCGCAAGTACTCGGCCAACTCTGGCGACTGGCCCTGTTTTAGGGCCAGCTCAAACTTGTCGCAACAAGCGTCAATCTGCTGTTGCAGTTCGAGCGAAAGTGACTCGGCGCGGATCGTGGTGCTTCGCATCAAGCAACTCCGAGGGACGGCAAGGGTGGGCGTGTCCGTTGATTATAAACACAACCCTACGACGAGGCTGGTAACCAATTCTAGGTATTGTTGAAGATTTCGCCCAGGTCGCTGTCGGGGTTCGATGGCGGTTGCTGATTGCCACTAGGAGAGCGCGGCAACGCAGCCGCGCGACAGCCCTCTCGCAATCTGTCCTTGGTGAACTCATGTTAGCTCGGTGTCACATAAGGCGACGGCCTCTGCAGCAGGCGGGCAAACAGAGCCTCGACCAAGGCCAGTTACCTCACTCCGTTTTCCGGCAACGACTTCGTCCTCCGCCTAGCATGCGAGAGGCAGGCACTTTATTTCCCTTGTCACTCGGGAAGTGTGTGGTCATGTCGATTCTTAAGCAGGTAGCTCTGGCATTGCTCGTTAGCGCTTTGCTTGCTCCACAACCTCAAGCCGTGGTCACTATCACGGAAAATGATGGCGTCATTCAAAACGTTCTCGACAGCAACACTTTTTTCAAACGTGGCTGATTTCCGACGCTGGAAAACACGAGCTTGCCTCCATCGCGGACTTGAACCGAATCAATCGTCACGACGACCGCAATGATCAAGCCTAACGGGGTGCAGGAACGGGATCGTTTCACGGGTAGTTTTTCTGGCGACGCATGCACATCATGCACACTTTCGGAAGTTTAGCTAACTCAGATAAGCCGCACGGTGGTTGACGAAGTACGGATCGCCCCCTTCCCCACAAGGTAGATTCTCTCCCAGGATTACTGCCGTTAGCCATTTTAACGAAAAAAACAAGCTGTCGCGTCAAATGGACCTTCTCGGTAGCCGCTAGCAGCCTCAAGGCTTAGATCTCGCTGCTGCCCCCTGGCCTTCTTTGGCCATTCACGAGTTTGAAATTGCTAGGGCGTCAATTTAGCTGATTTGCTACTCTCTAGCCTGGACGGCAAGTATCAAGTTATCGCCGAATTGCGACGGTTGGTAGCTAAGTTGACTCCGCAACTGGAGCGGCAAGCCGAGCAGATCGAGGAGTTGAAGTTATCGCTGGCGAAAGCCCAGAAAGATTCATCGACCTCCTCCAAGCCGCCCTTGAGCGATGGCGAGTACTTGCAAGCAGCAATATCAGTTCCGGGAATTGCCGGGAATTTGGGCTAAAGTCAGATGTCTTAGTAAGGCGAATTATCCCTAAGACCGGCAAAGTTGATGAATTCGCGCCAAATTACACAGGTCCTTGTAGTATGGGCTAACTTAGGAATTCCTGCTTGGTTGATCAGAGCGGTACGTTTCATGCACAAAGAACTCCAGAATGCAAAGTGTCGACGATCTTCTCTTACGTCCTGGTTTGCAGTATTAGGTTTAGCCTGTCTTATGTTTGTGGTTTCCTGTAAATCGACGAAAGACACTCCTCGCGATGACGAGCCTCGTGTTGATTCAGGTTGGCCCGTCAGCAATGTCTCGTTTCAAGAGGCGGCCTTGCCGAGAATCCAGGTGGCTGTGCCCACCATAGCCGGTGCAGAGTATGTGAATAACGATGCCCTTTGCGCTGTGTGCCATAACGCGCATGGCAAGGCCTTCTCACAGAATGTCCACCGAAAACAAAGCTGTGAATCATGTCACGGTCCGGCAAGCCTGCACCTGGACGCCCGTGGTAAGGAGCCGGGGTTGATCCTGGATTTTAAGACCATGCAACCTGCTGGGCGGTCTGAAGTTTGCGCCAGTTGCCATGAAGACAACTCTTGCGCTCCGGGCAATACATGGCGTCGGTCGGTTCATGCGCACCAAGGGGTCTCCTGCACCGATTGCCACCATAATCATTACAATGTCCCAGCCAACACACCGACGTTAACTCCGATACCAATTGCTCAGGGAGGATTTCCCGCAGACTGGAGAGTACAGTTGGTGAGTATGCAGGCTGATCAAGATAAAGAGCTAGCAAAGAGACAGGCCTTGCCTTCGTTGCGTGGCACGTCGAACCATTTAGCAGCTGTAGCTCCCCAGGTGTGCTATCAATGCCATGGAGACAAAAGTGAATTGGAGGAAGTTGCCCATCCTCATCAGATTCATGGCCCCAACAGTCTGAATTGTACGACATGCCACAATTCCCACGGCAATGTCCTACCGTCGTCGAGGAAAGATTTGTGTTTGAAGTGCCATGAAGGGACATCGCCGAACGCTGCATGGCACTCCTCAACTCACGACCAAGCCGGCGTGGCATGCACGGACTGCCACAATCCGCACCCGAACACAAGCGTCCAGCGCGTGGTGAACATTAGTCACACTTCAATTCAGCGTCCTAAGCGGCTGCCCATGTCCGTCAACGAGCCGGAAGCGTGCTACAAATGCCACCCTAAAATCAGAGGACTGGTCGGACTACCATCCCACCATCCCATTAGAGAGGGAAAAGTCACCTGCTCTGATTGCCACGATGCCCACGGCCAGGCGGAAGGCAACCTCAATGAGCCTACCGTCAATATGGTTTGCTACAAATGCCACGCTGAGAAGCAAGGCCCGTTTGTGTATGAGCATCCACCAGTTACGGAAGACTGTGCGCACTGCCATAATCCACATGGTACGGTAGCCAACAATCTACTGCATCAGCCACCGGCCTTTTTATGCTTGCGATGCCACACGGGTCACCGAGTGCCGCCAGGCGACCATTTTGGATTGGGAGTAGCTGACATTGATGGCAATCCAGGCTTGCGGTCGGCGTTTTATAGCGACTGCACTCAATGCCACGATCAAATTCACGGCAGTGATTTGCCTTCACAGCATCGAGCGGGGGCGCTATTGAGATAAACTGTTGGTAGAAGACCTATAACGAAAAGGTCAACAGAGTTGCACTATGACAAAAACTATTGTCATGTACTGTGCTACAGGGGAAAGGGGGGGGGGATGATTCACAAGCTTGCGATAGGTTCTGCGCTTCTGTGCGCGCTGCTGACACCTGCTGCCGATGCAAAACCATCGGATGGTTCGAGATCACCAGAAATGCTCGGACAGGCAGAAGCGTTCAAACAGGATAACGGCAGCTTAGATTCCACCACGTTATTATTCATTATGCCAGATTGGTTCGCCAGTCTCCCTCCAGTGCCTCAAGATCAAGTTCTGCCTTCATCCATTAGAATTGTGGGTATGGAAATCGATACGGTCGAGTCGATCGAGGCGTGGGGAAATGGCCTGAATAACATCGAGCCGTTCGTCCCAGAATTGGCTAAGCAGGTGGAACAAGTCGCCCTTTTTGTCGAACCGGCAGATTCACATCCTAAGCCACCCGACCCAACCGATTTCTATCGTTATCGCAGGCATTTTACGGCACCTTACGGTCTCGTTTTTCGTGGGGGTTGGTGGTCTGCCAGCAATCGTGGAGCCGAAGTCAAGACGGGTGAGTATCAGAGCCTGCTGTCTTCCGAGTTCTGGGACGCCGATGGACTCTACACGAACGGCAACGAAACAGTCGACTTTTCTGCGACAGGTCTCGACTCGGAAGCAACCAACACCGCTTTGCGATACTATGGACCTCGCATGTCTGCAAACATTCAGTACGAGCGTTTTTTGCGTCGGCTCGATCACGACCCCTTGCGCGGCATGGTTGACTCTCAACAACTGACGCCTGGAGGTCCTTTTGCTTCTGGCGAGTGGGTCACGAAGGAAGATCTCAATGTGGATGACGATTACGCCATTCGAGTGCAGGAACTGAATGCCAAATTCAAGGGGAATATAACAGACAATATCCGATGGCGACTTGGGGTCTGGGGAATGCGAAAAAAAGGCGAACGACAGGTGAATGCTGTCGCCCATGGTTTCAGTGACCCAAACGCCAGGGATATCAATGGCAATCCGGTATCTTTCTCTTGTTCCAATTGCCATACGCAGACGCAGTCGCAGCGAATCGACTGGATCACCACGGAGCTAAAACCGGCCATTGAGGCAAGAATCGGCTCCGCCATCGTTGAATACGAAAGGACCATGCGCGCTTTTGATCAGAATGATCAATTGACGACCCGCGCCTACGATAATTTCGGCTTTAACGGGGATCTGCCTTACGCGGTCGTTCCAGAGAATTTTACCCAGATCGATCGATTGAAAGCCAACCTATTACTGGGCCCCCAATGGGATCTCTATTCCACGTATTACACAGGAAACACCAGAAATAAATTCCGCAACACAAACCGCCGTATTTCGGGATTCGACCTACGCACCACTGCTCGGTTGCATCACGGAATCTCTCTGACAGGCTATGCCAAGAAAAACGTGCAAACCGGCCAATTGCCATCCCTACTGCTGGCCGAAGAAAGCCTAGCGGACATGCGTGCTCCGATCAATTACGACCAAACCATTGCAGGACTCAAAGGTCGCTGGCGTCCTCGCGTCGACAATTATCCATGGCGCCGCCTGTTGTTGTCGGGCGGTTACGAATTCCGCCAATTAGGACGTGAAAACGCCGTTTTTCCAGAGGATACGGTCTCGGTAAACCAGTCGTTAACCACGACCAATCGGATGCACCTTCGGGGCTCGATGAAGTGGGCGCCTGCTTTCGAGTCGCACGTCCGTTACCGGCTTGATTTTATCGAGAACCCTCTGTTTGGAATCGCGAAAAACGGCACTACCAACACACTGCTACCTACCCAGGAGCACAACTTCGAACTCGGCAGCACCTGGACTCCGGCTGACAATTTTCTGCTGAGCGCCACATTGGGGGTTACTAAGCGTTCGAACCGATCCGGGATCAGTACTTTCCAGGAGGATGATTATCCAATCGTGGTGACGGCTTGGTACGCACCCGAACCACGGTGGACTTTTTCTGGCGGCATGGCCTTCTTTTCCAACTGGATCGACCAGGACATTACGCTTGGCGGATTGAGCGATCCAATAACTTCCCAATGGAATTACGCTGGCCGGAGTGACACGGTTAACTTGGGGTCCACTTATGCCTGGACTGATCGCCTGACCCTGACGGGTGGCTATGAGTATGTTCGCGGCAGCAACCGATTAGGCTCACCCGCCCTTTGGCCTGATTTGCCACAATACTCCGATGTCCTGATTACGATTAACCGTTGGACGGCGGGCGTCGACTACCAAATAAACCAAGGAATGGATTTTTACTTTCGTTACCAACTATTCGACTACGAAGATAAGTCGAAGTCGTACAACAGCGGCACCGCGAACATGCTTCTGGCAGGCCTCCAGGCCGTTTATTAGATAGAGTGTCACGGCGGGACACCTAAAGATTAGTATTTGGAAATGCATTCGTGCTGTGTCAGCATCGTTTTGTTGGAACATAGAAAAGCACGGCCAGGGGAGACACCCTGACCGTGCAATGCCAGCAGACATCAGAGGGAGAGACCGGATGGGATTTCCGAGTCAGCTTGCTCTAAGGTCGTCTCCTCAAGTAGCAGATTCCCATTCCGGCCACAGCCAGCAGTGCCAACGTGTTCGGTTCGGGAACTACGTTCAAGTAGAAGTGCAGATCGTCGTAGAACCTTACATTCTGGTGGCCGGCGACGGCAAACTCCAGATCGTATACGTTCAGAGGCGTACCCGGATCAACGGTTAGGCTAAAAGTGTAAGGATCGGGTCCGCTGGGTGAAACGACGGCCCAGCTGGTAGAAAACGGGACACTCGTGTAATACGTATTCGGAACCCCCTGTGCAAACCAACTGACGTCCGGAACAAAACCGGTCAAGAAATCGGTATCGGCAGGCCCCAAAACACCCGCTTTTTCTAAACGCTTTAATTGCACAGCATATTTGTCGGCCCCATCAAGGACTTGCATCGTCAGGTCGACGGTACCACCGGGTTGCACGGTAAAGACCTGAAGCGACCCCCGGTCCTTTCCATCATTGCGATTGCCATCTCCCAGGTCTAAAAGGGCTTCCCCGAGAATTTCCAGGGCATCCACACGATCCGATGCTGGATCATTCGTGGGTTGCACGGGATTCGATCCGCCATCGGAACTGTGACACGAAGCGCAACTGTTTCCGGTGCCCACCGCCGAACCGGGAAACGCCTGGGCCACATTCTCAAAGGCAAACAACACTCCCAATGCCAACATTGGAGCCACTATTGATCTAGTTTTCATAATCAACCCTCCACTAATAAACGTGTGCATCATGTATTTTTGATGCGTGAAAAACGGATAGGCCACTCACGGACCCACCCACTACTGGGCCTCTCTCGAAGTTCCTCCGAGAAAAAATAGCAATTGTCGTGATCCATTAGCGCGTGACTATTGAACTGAAAGGGTTACGCGTGACCAAGGAGCAAATCCCATACCTTATCACACAAGAGGTGGACTCGGTTGAGTTCCTATTCGCTAGAATTCCTCATTCGAGGACACACCCGAAAAGATGCCGACAGAGCATCTCCAGAACTTTCGTGACCAGAACGTTCGTGAGATGAAACGAAGAACGCCCGTTCCACTCCGAATACCTGTTCAGCATTGAACATCAAAACAATGCTGGAACAAGACGCTAAGAGCTAGCTGTCGAAGATAATAGATCCATTAGCTTTCTGGATGCGGGCTCACTGATGTGGGGGAAGTTTTTGCAAGAACACAACGTCCCCTCAGATGGTTCTAAGAGTAGCATACGTCATGATGCTAAGCAAATAATTATTTCAGAATAAAGGACAAAAATGTCCAAATATGATTTATCTCCATCTCTTGTTACTTCATGGGCTGTTAAAGCCACTAAAAGTGTGCCCGTTGGTGCGCGTATGTGCGAATATGCACAGCTAAGGCGTGTTCTTAATGTGGCACAGAAACAGAAAGTAGTAGACAAACTTCGTGTGCCTGCTACTTTGAAACCTTGGCGTGCTGGATGCGCACTAGCCGAAAGCCATCGGGGCGTCGTTCAAGCGTATCGATCCAGTGGGCGTTCTGCCATTGGTAGCGGATCTGTAATTTACGTACGTTGCCGCCGAGTAGCTGATCGCGGGCTCCTTTTATGTCCACATGGCTGAATCGATCAGACGCGTTGCCTGTGTTACTGCGTGCTACGAATTGCACCGCTGTGGCATGTTGCTCGAGATCGGCAAACAGGGCGGCGACTTCTTGGGCGTCAAGCGTTGCCTCGTGCATCGGCGGCAACGACGACAAATCGAAGCCACCATGATTGATCGGATCATCGATCGATTGCAAGCCAGTCGGCGGTTCGGCCCCTAGTCGTTGTTGCTTTTCAGACGGCGTGACCGGCAAGCGAAGTCGAAACCAATCGCGACGCGACATTTGGGGCTGCTGTTTACTCATCGCTATCCAGTATGGCAGGGGAGGACAAGAATTTGGGAACGTCGGGCAGTTCGGTTGGGTTCAGTTGAGGTGATTTGCCATGACATCGCAAGCAATTCGCTTGCCAGGGGTGTGTTGATTCCATCCCAGGCGCAGCGGTCCGTCCGTGGCAACTCAGGCAGTCGTTGCGCATCCAGGTGGTATGAGGAAACACCGGCGGTACCCAATCGGTAGCGGGGTCCCTATTCTGAATGGCCTTGCGCATCCAATCGGTATACGGGAGCGTCGGCGTAGCACCTTGAGAAGCACGCCCTCCACTGGTGGGCGCGGCGACCCCGGTAAACGAATTTTCAAAGGTCGCCGATGCGGGTGCGAATTTGGCATTTTGTTCTACATGACATTGCGTGCAACTGGAGTAATAGGGGTGCGGCATCTTGCTCGCTCGAAAGGTTCCGCTCCGCAAGCCTTCGCCGTGACATGCCATGCAAGCCGTCGAATCGAGTTGGTCAATCGGATGGGGAACGGTGGGAGGTGCTCCATCGAAAGCCCGGCGTGTTTCTCGATCTGCGAGCGAGGCAAGTTTCTCCGCCTCATTCACATCGATTTTCACATTGACATCGTAGGGAGTTTGACGAAGCATGTTCAACCGAGTGGCTCGTAACCGACGGGATCGAGTCTGGACAAAAGGCATCTCGGCATAGGCTGTCGCGGGGATGACCGTCGAGGACGCAGGAGGGTGTTCTTCTGTTTGCACTGCCTCGGCCGCATCGGAGGGCCGCTCGTCGCCGGCCATCATGGGCGAGGTAAGCCCCAAAAAATAACCGGTCGTAGCAACGCCGATCAGCCCAATCGCGATAAGCACCGTCTGCCGTTGCGTAAAATCGCCTGGTGCGGACGGCGGCGGCTTGGCACCTTTTTGGACAGGATCGTCATGGTGAGAGGAGAGTTGCATGGAAATTTGCTTCGAGTTTCATTGAAGGGTTTCATCGAGGGGTTTCATCAAGGGTCCAAGTTAGATTTTTGGTAACCGTTCACAGGATTCGTGGTTGTTTTTCATTCTTTATCGTGAACGTTTACGAATAGAACGCGGATAAACGCAGATTAGGCGGATAGTCGCTGATCCAAGAAAAAAAGGGTTGCCCCGTTTATAAGTGTGTGAGTTGCAAAAGCGAATAAACACCCCTGTTTTTATCTGCGGAAATCTGTTGGATCCGCGTTCATCCGCGTTCTATTCTTTTTTGTCGTGAACGGTTACGATTTTTGTCACTTCCACTGCACTCTTTTTATAATCGGGTTGCTTGGAAAAGGGATCTAACGCGTCGAGCGTGAGCTCATTGATGAGCAAGGTCTCATCGAAAAACGGGACGAACACCGTGCCTCGCGGTGGTCGGCCACGGCCATTGACCCACGCGACCAGTTTTAGCTCGCCTCGCCGTGAGCGAATCACGACCTGGTCGCCACTATGGATACCGCGCTCGCGAGCGTCGTCAGGGTTCATTTCTACGTAGGCCGAGGGCATCGCCTGGCTCAGTTGTGGAATGCGACGGGTCATCGAGCCGGAGTGCCAATGTTCCAACACACGACCGGTTGTCATCATCAGAGGATAGGCTACGTCGGGTACTTCGGCCGGCGGCTCGTAGGGATGGAACCATAGCTGCGCACGGTGGTCTTGGGTCGTCGAATGATAAAATTGAATTTCCGACCCCTCTTCCACGTACGGATCGTAACCTTCCACAAAACGAAACCGGGTCTCGGCCCATGTTCCGTCGGACTGTTCAACTACCGGCCATCGCATTCCACGCGTCCGAACATACTCATCGTACGGTGCCAAGTCCTTGTGCTTGAGGCGAGTGAATGGCCGATATTCCTCGAACAGATGTTTGTCGACGTTGACGTCGTAGTAGTGTTCCCATTGCCACGCGGGGACTGGCGTGCCCGAGTCGTCGACCACTTCGAACAGGAAACGCCCCTCCTTGTCTCGCATACCGGCAAAGCCTCGGTCGAATAATCGATGGGCCACGGCCAAGGTTTGCCAAAGGTCGTCGCGTGCCTCGCCGGGAGGCTCGACCATTTTGAACCACTGTTGCGTGCGGCGTTCCGAGTTGCCGAAGACGCCGTTCTTTTCCACCCACATGGCGGAAGGCAAAATCAAATCGGCCAGTTGCGTCGTGGCCGTAGGGTAGACATCCGAGACAATCAGGAACTTTTCCTTGAGCCCTTGTTTGGCATTGAACAGCTTGTGCAGATTCGGCAACGTCTGGCCCGGGTTGGTCACCTGGACCCAGATCGTGTCGATGTCCCCACCTTGATCTGCGGGCGTGCAGAACTGTTCCCACATTTTCACCGTGTGGTAACCCGGTTTGGGGTTCACGCGACCCTCGGGAAGATTCCAAAACGCTTCGGTCTGTTGGCGGTGCTCCGGCTTGGCCACTAGCCGGCCTCCCGGTAGGGCGTGGGCAAGCGTGCCAACTTCCCGTACTGTGCCGCATGCCGAAGGCTGTCCGGTCAAGCTGGTTGGCGCGTCGCCAGGGCGTCCAAAATGCCCGCTCAACAGGTGGAGGCCGTGGACCATGGTGTTGATCGCCGTCCCCATCGTGTGCTGATTCATTCCCATGCACCAGAGCGAGGTGATCTTCAAATCGCGGTTGCCGAATCGATCTCCCAACATGCGAATCTGCTCTGCCGGCACTCCCGACAGCTTTTCAACATATTCCGGCGTGTAGGGCTCGAGCAGTTGTCGATATTCGTCGAAGCGGATTGATTTGCCATGCAGATTGGGTTTGTCGGGATTCGGTGCCTTGAAATTGCAATGCGACTCGACAAACGCGCGATCGTAGGTCCCATTTTTGAGCAGCAGGTGCGCAATGCCGTTGGCGATAGCAACGTCGCCGTTCGGTTTCATTTCGAGATAGTGTTGGCACTGCTCGGTGCTGCGCGTGCGGCGCGTGCTGATGTCGATCATCTCGACGGACGCGCCTCGCGAACGTCGATCGACCACTCGCGAAAACAACACCGGGTGCATCTCCGCCGGATTGTTGCCCCATAGGATCAGCACGTCGCAATGGTCGAGATCGTCGAAGCAGCCCGCCGGCTCGTCGACACCGTACGTGGCCAGGAACCCGGTCACGGCCGAGGCCATGCAGAGCCGCGCGTTGGGGTCGATGTGGTTATTCGACAGACCACCTTTCATGAATTTTTGTGCGGCGTAGCCCTCGGGAATGGTCCATTGGCCCGAGCCATACAGGGCAAACCGCTCGGGGGCCGCTTCGATCCGCGATGCGATCACGTCGAGTGCTTGGTCCCATGAAATCGCTTCGTAGCGGTCGCCTCGGCGAAGCAGCGGTCGAGTGAGGCGATCTTTGCCGTACAGCACCGAGCCGACGTGGTAACCCTTGACGCAGAGTAGCCCCTTGTTGACTTCGGCGTCTTGATCGCCGGCGATTGCTACGACCCGGCCATTTTCCACGCCCACCTGCACATGGCATCCGGTCCCGCAAAACCGACAAGGGGCTTTCTTCCACGAGATCGGCGAACTTTCGGTCGCGTGAACGATTGGCAAGGAAAACGGGCCCGATCCCGAGGCAATCGCTGTGGCGGCGCTCATCGCGGCAGAACGGATAAAGTGGCGGCGATCTTGGTCCATGGTCATTTATTCAAGTGCGATACTAATTTCTCGAACGATCCCGAGTCGTCGCCCAAATCGACATACACAACGTCCACGTGTTCGACCCCGAGTAGCTCGCCCAGCCAGTTGGTCAGATCGTGCGACTCGGCTGGGGTTCTCGTTTCAAGCACCAGCGGAAGTCGACAACCCTTTTGCGGACCAGATTCCAAAGCGGGGTGGAGTCCAATCGCTTGCAGGGCCGATTGGGCCAGCTCGACATCGGTATTCAGCGTGGCAACAAGTCCGCTAATCATGGGTTGGGCCCTCGTCCGGCAGTTGGGGGCTTTGCGCGATAACGCCTATCGCAGCCTTGAGCCCGATCGTATAGACCATGAGCCCAAAAGCCCAGACACTCGCGGTGACCTTCCATTCCAACAAGCTAGGTTGGTATTCGACAATTTCATGTAAGGTGCTGGGAACGAACCCCGGCACAATCAGGCCCATTCCTTTTTCGATCCATGCAGCTAAAAAGGCCAGGCCGCAAGCCACAACCAACACGCTCGTCCGGCGGAACACCAGAGGCGACAGAAACAAAACGGCGGCGGCCACGTTGGCAACCATGGCAGTCCAAATCCAGGGTACCAGTCCATAGTGCCCATGGAGACCAATAAACAGATAACGGGCAGAGGCGGTATGGCTGCCACCGGTGTAGAACTCGGTAAAAACTTCCGACACAATCATGATTAGGTTCACGACCATCGTGACGCGTACAATGTTCACGAGCAGGCGAATCGGCTCGTCGGAAATGCGTTCGCCCAGCATTCGTTTGAGGATCAGTAGCGTAACAATGATGAACGCGGGCCCTGAGACGAAAGCGCTGGCCAAAAACCGTGGTGCCAGCAAGGCCGAGTTCCAAAAAGGGCGTCCCCCCAGCCCGCAATAGAGAAAGGCTGTCACGGTGTGAATCGAAATCGCCCAGAACACCGAGACCATCACAAAGGGCACATACCACCGCGGGTTCGGGCGCTGCCCTAAGTACCGCATGTACAACATGTAGCCACAGATATGTAGATTTATCAGAAGGTAACCGTTGAGAACCACGACATCCCACGTGAGCATCGAGAGCGGGAAATTGAATCGCCCCAGCCCGGGAATCATATGCCAAAACCGATCGGGGCGCCCCAGGTCGGCAGTAACAAACATCAGACACATAACAATCGCTGCGATGGCGAGCAACTCACCAACGATAACGACATCGTGCATTTTTTTGTTGTGGTAAAGGTACGCCGGGATGACCATCATGACGCCACCGGCGGCAACTCCAACGGCAAAAGTAAAATTCGCGATGTAAAGCCCCCAACTGACATGATCGGTCATGTGCGTGACGATCATTCCCTCGGCAACTTGGATTGCCCAGGCGTTGGCGCCCACCAAAAATATCGCGGTCAACACAAACATCCAAGTGTAAAACCAAACGCCACCATCGGTAGCAACTCCCAACAACCACAGCAAAAAGCGAGGGTAGTTGCGGACCTGAGGCGCGGCGATTCGAGCAGTATCGGATGATTTGGGTAAGGTAACGGATGACACGGGATATTTATTTCAGAATTTGTTCTTAAGGAATACTCTAACGACAAATCGTCAGTTTGGGGCTCTTTCTGGCTCTAGACTCTCGACCCTAGACTCTCGACCCCTTGTTAGCTATCGAAAAAGTAAAAAAAACTAGGTTGCGTGCCGAGATCTTCTTTGAGCACAAACACGCGTTTATTTTTAAGAATCCAGACGATCTCTGATTCGGGATCGTTCAGGTCTCCAAACACGCGTGCCCCCGTAGGGCAGGCTTCCAGGCAGGCAGGCAGGCGACCTTCGCGCGTCCGGTGCAGGCAGTAGTGGCATTTCTCTACGACCCCTTGAGGACGGATTCGGTTGGAGAGGTAGCTTTGGTTGGGGTTGATGTCGTCGGTCGGTACTGTCGGCGCTTCCCAATTGAACCGACGGGCATGGTACGGGCAAGCTGCCTCGCAGTAGCGACAACCAATACACCAGTTGTAATCGACCACAACGATGCCGTCTTCTTCTTTCCATGTGGCCTCGACCGGGCAGACGGTCACGCAAGGCGGATTGTCGCACTGCTGGCATTGGACGGGCATGTAGAACTTGTCGTCTTGAGGCACCGTATGGGTGTAAGTCGTGTTGGCGGTTTCCAGGTCCATCGAGCCCTTGTCCATTTCTAGGACTCGAATGTACGACTCTTGTGTAGTCCGGTCGTGGTTGTTTTCTGTGTGGCAAGCTTCGACACATTTTCCGTTGCCGTTGCATTTGCTCAGATTGATGGCGTAGCCAAACTTGACGCCGGGAATGGGGCGATGATCGCTGATCGAAACCTCCGCGCCGTAGTTTTCTTTCGCCTCGGCCTCCAACCGTGCAAGAATCGTTTTTTTGTCGTCGCTCGAGAGTTCTTTGTAGTGCTGCTGCAGAAACTCGGCGACCGAAACATTTTCGGGAATGGCCGTCAGCGGCGAAATCGCCTTGCCAAACGCCGCCAAGCCTAGCGTCAGTCCCGCTCCCTTCATCATCGTACGACGAGTCGAACCACTCTGGCCCAGTATCGGCAGTAGGGGCTCTGCGTTGCTGGCCGAGGATGGATCGGAGCCGTTGGCCCGTTGGCTATCGCTCATGGGGGTGTACCTCCGAATGGCCCTTTTTAGCATCAATCGTGCTGTTCAAAAAACGATCCCGCGGTTTGAAAGTTGGCTTCATGGCTGGGAAACTGGGCGCGTGAGGGTCGTGGCAGTCGACGCAATTGTTTCGAGTCCTCGGACCGCGCGACAGATCCCAATACCCGATCATTCCACCATGAGCACCATGCCGATAATCGCGAGTTTGCGGCCCGTGACATTGGGCACAAAGGGTCATCACGTCGGAGTACTCCACCGAGCTGCCGTCGGCCAAATGCAGGGTGTCGTAATTGTCCGGATTGTGGCAAGAAAGGCAGGTCACGTTACCATGTGCAAAGGTGAGGTCCTGGTGAAACTCGTCGAGATCCGCAGGCGTACGGTTGGCGAAGTTCGCCGGACGCGACGCATGACAGGTCGAACACGCCACGGTGATCGGCTTGCCCCTCTGCAAAGAATTAGGTGCCCTCAATTCGACCCGTGGAGGCCCAACAGGCTGGCGGATCGTTATGGTGAATTTGTCGCGTTGGCCCCTAAGCTTTCTCTCAAGACCAGAGTAGGACGACTCTCCAAGCCGTTTTTTTCGATCACTAAACGACTCGGAGAGTCGCCCTACTTTATCGTCCGAACTAGCAGTCGAATTGCCTTCGGACGCATTTCTCCAGGCCCAACCCGTGCCCGCAGCAGCCGCCAGCACACCAACAGCCAGTAGCAATACCCAATGCACTTTTGCGACGCTGCCAATCATTCGATATGCCTTTTAGCTGGGACAGCTTATTCTTTGTCATATTCCAGGTGCGCTTGGTGCGCCTTCGTAGTATGACATTTGACGCATGCATTGCCTGGCTTAATCCGGAAGATCGAGTTGCGAGCCTTTTTTTGGGCTTCCCGGGCAGCGGTCGTGTCTTTCTCCAGAAACAATTCAATCGAATCGCGGATTTTCTTCTCCGCCTCCAAGGTCACCTCAACCTCGACCGCCAGAAACAACTTCTGGGCCAATTTCACATGTTCGCTTCCCGGCCCATGGCATGTTTCGCATGTGATACCAGCCAGTTGGGGTGTCGAGACATCCTTGTATCCTGTCGGTTCACCGTAGCCGGTTGTGTGGCAGACGAGGCATTTGGGATCCGTACGATATTTCTTGGGCAGGATATCGAAACCCTTAGCATGTTTTTCATGCTTCCAAGTGCGGTATTTAGAATAATGGCATGCGGCGCAAGTGTTTTTTCCGACATACTTTTGGTCTTTGGGTGGCGTAGCTTCTCTCTTTTCCGATTTCTCCTTTGCCCCCAATGCAACTGGATCCCCCAACGTAATTTGACTCAATGCAAACATGCCCAGCCCACTGAACAGAAGACCTGCCAGGGTGACAACAATGGCATGGCCGAATCGATGTTTCCTCAGTGCATTCATTCTATCCCACCTACGTTACCAGACTTTGGGAAACTGTATACCTACAGGCTAACACTGTATACCTACAGGCTAACATAGCAATCGCATTTAGCAATATCCCGGAGATAATTGTGGACCTGCGGAAAAAGAGATCGTTCAAGCGGCCACCGGAGCATTTTTATTGACACCTACCCCTAGAGCTACGTAAGCTGGCAGTATGGGCATGCTTTCTTTTGAGCGCGGTAACAGAGAAAACAATCGGATGAGAATTCACACGACCCATCCAATTATTTGGTGTGGCATAGCTTGCACTTTGGCTGGACTGTTCCTGCCGAGAGTGGCCGATGCTGCGCCGTCGCTGACGGTTTCTAACCAGGGGCCCAATTTAAGTGGCAATCTCGAATGGTTGGTCGAAGTGTCGCCCGACGCGACGCTGTTTACCAACACCGGTCTCGGGCTTGGCGGTTCGTTGGCTGTTGAACTCGCATTGGAAATCAGTGGTAGCGAACTTTTGGGTATTACAGTCAACGCTGCCGACTGGCCTTTGGACATCTCTGGCAACAACCCCTTCACACGTACCGTAACTATGGGTGCTTTAGTGAACATGGCAAATGACACGGTTTTTGCTTCACTCTTGAGTAACTTTTTTGCTGCCGACACGGCGGTTGAGGTATTGACCATTGAAACTTCTGGGAGCGGTTGTACAACGGTGATGTGGGGTGGGCAAACGGTGTTGGAAGGAGAGGTTGACGAGTACGAGGGCGCGTTGATCGCCCAAGCAGGCCAAAATTTCACGGGTTATCAAGGCAGTTCCGCTGAGCCAGCGGGCGATTTCGATGCGGACTGCGACGTCGATGGCGCCGACCTTTTGGAATGGCAGCAGAATTTTGGTTCGCCCTACGTGGCTGCCGATCTCACCGACTGGGAAGCGAATTATGGCACCGTCGTTCCGCTGCAAGCCCTTACGATTTCTGTGCCAGAGCCCTCGGCAATCGTTTTACTGCTATTCTGCCTGTCGGCTCTCTCTGTCGTACGACAAACAATACCATCTTAAAGTCGATGGTAAAAATGCCCTACGACTCGTCTAAATTGCAGAGTCCCCGCAGATTCTCTGACATGCGTGGAACAGTTTAGCCAGTCGAATCACCAGTTGCGTCATGGCTTTTTATTTGGCTCTCCCCTCGCCAATTTGATCTTGCAGCGGCGCTCGTAGGACACAAGAATTACATAGGAGGGGGGAATTGCGTATGGATCACGCAAACTCGCGCCCCGTCATTGACGCAAGCGAGGAGCTTGATTCGAGACTACCAGAATGAGGCCTCTGGAGGTTGTGCGATGGATAACGCGACCCATGATGATCAAGACAAGTTGAATTTAGACAAATGGTTGGATGCTTCTGACGACGATGAGCAATCGAAGCAAAATCGTCGAGGTAAAAAACGTCGAAAGCCGTTACGGAAGAACCGCAAGCCTTCGCGTCCGTCGAACTACATCGGCCAACGCTCGAATAACCACTTGCTGCGGATTTTCACCGACTAGCGGCTAGACGCAAGGTGTGGTTCTTTAACCGGTGATCTGTCTGCATTTTCATATTCTTTAGCTGGGAAACACCGAACCGCGCCCGTAAGGAAGCGTCAATGGAGTTGGACGCCTAATGCGACGCTTCCTAACGGGCGCGGTTCTGTCAAAAAGTCTCTTTTTCATCGTACTCTACGAGCGTCCAAGTGTCGCTTCGAGAGTTATAATCTAGACGTCTGTTTTCTTTGCGTGTTCAGATGTGCTAGACTGAGGCCGTGGTGGAAAAATAGGCTGCAAGACCAATCCAAACGGCACTCTCTTTTGACAATGTCAATCCACCTGTCAATCCACCGACGAAGTGTTTTTGGATGCTCGTGGTACGCAATGGAAGAGGAACTTTTTTATGCCAAATTTACAGTGGTTCGTTTGTTTGATCGCAATGACTCTTTTTCAACCTCCTCTTTTTCAAGCGTCTAGCGCATTCGCTGCCGATCAGCCAATGTTTGTGGGGACGAATGCCGCGCAGATGGGAATTTATGCCTGTACGCTCGATCTCGCGACGGGCGAGTTTGGCCCCGCCCGAGCGGTGGGCGATGCGCCGCGTCCTGGCTTCTTGGCATTGCACCCCAAGTTACCAATGCTGTACACAATATCTGTCGAAGTCGAAGCTCGTAAAAAAGGGCTTCCTTCTGGCGGGCTACGCTCTTTTAGAATCGATTCGGCAGCGCAGCGACTTACGCTCGTCAACCAGCAATCGACCGGAGACGAGGGAACGACCCACTTAGCTCTCGACCCGGCGGGCAAAGTGATCGTGATCGCTAACTACAGTGGTGGGAGCACGTCTTTGCTGCCGTTGACCGCCGAGGGCGCTCTCAAACCGTTGACCTCTCTCGTCAAACACCCCGGCTCTAGCGTTCATCCCAATCGGCAAGGCAAATCGCATACACATGGTGTCGCCATAGATTCTGCCGGCCAGTTCGCGTGCGTCGCCGACTTAGGCACTGACGAGGTGATTGTTTATCGGCTAAATGCAGAAGGGAAGTTGGAGCGACACACGACCTGGAATGCCAAGCCGGGCGCAGGTCCGCGGCATGTCTCATTTCACCCTAACGGCCGCTGGCTCTATTGCAACAACGAATTAGATAATACGTTGACCTCGCTGAAATTTGACGCCAAAGCAGGCGAGCTCACCGAGATGCAAACGATTGGCACACTGCCGTCAGATTTTTCCGGATCGAATACAACAGCCGAAGTGGTTGTCCACCCAAGCGGACGATTTGTCTATTGCTCGAATCGCGGGCACGACAGCACTGCGGTGTTTGCCATTGATGAGGGCACTGGTCGATTAACCTTCCTTGAAACCGAACCGACCCAAGGAGGGCATCCACGGTTTATTGGCATTGAGCCTAGCGGCAATTATTTGATTGCCGCGAACCGTGATGCTGATAATTTGGTGTCCTTTCAAATCGATCAAAAGTCTGGCGAACTCACGCCCACAGGTCATCAAATCAGGATTCCACAGCCTGTATGTGTAGTGTTCCCACGCAAATAGCAGTAGCAAGAACACCAGTCCAAAGCCAGAACACTAAACCGGCTGAGGTTGCCGCTGTGGCTGACGACTGGGAACCTCTGCCCGAAAACCTGCATCGGCGATTTCTGCAGCGGAAAGTGGGTTGATGAATTTCACGGCGGAAATGACATCAAAGCCTAGCAGCACAAACCGTGCTCCCTGCGCATCGGGCGTCACTCGTTCGATCAACAACATGCCGTTTTTGATCCAGAAATCTTTGAAGGGCATCGTTTCGTTAAGCGACGTCTGTAACATTCCTCGCCGAGGTAGCGACGAGGGCCAGTTACTGAAAAAAGAATCCCAATTTTGTGTAGCTGCCATGTTGGTTGCCTTTTGTTCGCTAAGAGGGGTATTTGCCGAGGCCTCGCAGAGAAAGCCCTGGTCAAGCATAGCTCACAATGGGAAGAAAGAACCGCCGATGGACGCAATGAATGGTTACGTTTATTCCAGACGAGCATCCAACCAATTCGCATAGTCACACTCATCCCCACGGTCTGCATAGTCGGTTACTAGCGCAAGCTTCTGGGCATCGCCAAGTTCGACCGAGACGGATACTGGCGGATCGCCTCCGCGCACGACGGGACTGGCGAAGGCTTGCTGCCAATCGCCGTTGTTTTGAAGGTAAACGCGAAAAATAACGCTGCCGCGGCGGGCCGCTGCATCGTCGACGGCAACGGTTGCGACCAAACGTCGGACACGGTCAACGAGGTCTTTTGTGTCTAAGCGATATGTCAATCGCGCGGCCGTGAGCATCCCCAGTCCTTTCGCGTAGCTGCGACCAGCCACTTGCAAAGGTCCTCCGAGGACATTTCGGTCGCGATGATAGGGCCACGGGATGTCTAAGTACGACAGATGCCGGTAGTCGGTCGCGACGAGATCAGAAAGATAGACGCAATCTGACGTGAGCGAGCGTAAGTGGACAACATCGCGACGGTCGGAACCGGTGAGTTCTACGCCATTAGCCAATTGCAGACGTAGTTGCTCGTCATCGGTAACGATCGATTCTGCCATCAACAAGCTACCCTCGCGCAGGCCGACTACTAATTTCTTGGTTTGCCCAAGTCGTGTCGCCGGATGGCCAAATCGTATCGCTGCGACACGATTTTCAGGCAGTAGCAGCGGCTCGCTTGACGTATCCTGTAACAAATGGATCAGCCGTGGACCCTTGGGGTTGTTGGCGAGACGCACGACTTGGCCTTGCCATTGGTCTCCATTTGTCAAGCGAATGATGTTCCCAGCTTTTTCGTCGCCACCTTTTAGTTGGAGTAGCTGATCCAAAAACTGCCTGCGCTGTTTCAAACCCTTGGGAGCGTGAAGCAAGATCGCTCGTACTTCGTTACGCGGCACAATGATTGTGCCAAAGAGTTTCGTCGCAGCAGAAATCGAACCTTCTGTCATTTGCCAAATCGGCTGTCCGGTCCAAGCATCGGCAAGTACGAGGCAGCTACCATCGGTGAGTAAGAGTTCGCTTCGTTTGAGTTTGCTTGGCTGTGTTGACCATCGGATCAAGTTCTGGCAGTGGATACGACGCGTCTGGCCGTCCACCTCGAACTGTAAATCGCCTTCCGTTGTAGCACTGAGGAATGTCGCTTCCACTGTCGCCTGACGTACGAGCAGTAGCGGTTCAGCATTCAAAATGGCTGGGCCCGTATTCAAAAAAAACACCGTCAAGAAAAACGCCGTCACCAAAACCACCTGTAGCCCCCGGCTCTGTCGGGGGATTTTTTCACGATAAAAATTCATGGTAGTGTTGTCCCCCGGCAGAGCCGGAGGCTACTTTTATCTTTGGAGGATAGGCAAATAGTTATTGGGCACTTGCAAGACGATGCACGCCATCGCCGTGCCGTACTCAGAGCAAATCGAGGCACTCCACGAGTTATCCGCTCGTTGGCGAGTCACCAGTTCGTCACGAATCGCCGGATACCATCGCTGCCAGCGTTCGCCGCCCGCATGCCACATCGCCTGGACTGCGTAGTAGTGAGCGTAAAAATAAAACCCGCCGTGTCTCGCCTTTTCTTCTCCGGGACGAAATTGTTCGAGATAATCGAGACCGCTGTTTAGTTCTGGACCCTCGTATATTCCAGCATTGTAGAGTGCCACCACGCCCGCCGCCGAACGCGCAAACTGACTGCTCTGTTCGCTGCTGGCCAAAGTGTAACGAAATCCGCCATCTTCATTCTGGCAACTTTTGACGTACGCAATCGCCTGATCAATGGTCTCGCGCGGGACGGCGATTCCCGCATTGCGTGCCGCACGCAATGCCATCACCTGACAAACCGTCACCGAGATATCCGCGTCGCTAGGTTGCGGCTGATAACGCCAACCTCCCTCTGCATTCTGCGAGCCCACGATTAACTCGACAGCCTGACCCAGCCGATCTCGCAACTCGGGCTGCACGGACATGCCATAAACTTCGCAAAGAAACAACGTGGCAAAGCCATGACCATACATCGGTCCGCGACTTGTTGCGTCGGGCGCTGCAATAAAACCGGTGTCGCTCGTCTGCGAAAGCAGATACTCAATGCAGCGGTTGATTTGTGCGGCGTAAGGGCCTCGTGTCGGCGTACTCCCGTTGGCCAAAAAAGCCATACCACCCAGGCCGCAGACGGCAACGTTGCGCGCGTAACCGCTCGTGCCGAACGAACCGTCTTCGAGTTGGCGTTCGGAAAGGAATTTGAGGCCTTTGTCGGCGGCTTGCGTGGCGGCAGGTGTGATGAGTGTGGTCGGTGCAAGAGGTTCAGCAGCGCGCGCAAGGAGTGCCGTGTAACAAAAAACGACCGAGAGAGTTAGGAGTACGCGGATCATTGCGATTCTGAAGGATTACGGTTGGGGTCGGCAAGAGAACGGAAGTAGGCTTCGATTTCGCTAGCGTATTTGGGCAGAAATTCTTCGCGAAGTGGTTGCAAAATTTGTTCGCGCTGACGCTCGGGGAGTTTGCCCCAGAGGTCCTTCACCAATTCACCGGCGACAGCCAAGTCGGTCGATAGATCGGCACCGCTGTTGGTCGAAGAAGTGGCAGATTTTGCAGGGCTTTTTCCCGCCTTACCCGACGAGGCGGGCTTTTCGCCGGGCTTGCATGAGCCTGGTTTGTTGCATTGGCCTCCTTTACATTGTCCCCCTTTACATTGACTTTGGCGTTTGGTGAGTTCAGCAATCATCGCGTCGAGTCCTGTCAGCGCCTCCGCTTGTGCCGAACTGGCAGTGCCCGAGTCATTCGGCTGCTCCAAGCAGGCTTGGGCTGCTTGCATAGGCGTGACGACTTTCGTCAACCAATCGCCCTTGGCCGCTTGCCTTTCGCCCAAGTCTTCGCCCTGCTGTTTGAGAAATTGCTGGTTTGGCGGCGTTGTCGATTTGCTAGCCGGTTTTTCTGCTGGGGAGTTTCGATTTTCCGAACCCAAATTTTCAAGCAGCACATCGTCGGCGCGCTCACGATCTTCGGCGTAAACGAACGAAGATAAAGATAGCAAGCACAAGCTGGATAGAAAGGCGACATGAAAATTTTTCATGGCTGATTCTCCTCAAAGGAATTTGGCAAGGTGATCTCGTCGAGCGGTCGTTCTAGTTTTTGACGCAGATTCGGGAAAAGTTTTTTTGTGGGTGGATCAGCAGGTTCAGGAACCAATTGACGGGCAAGTTCGGTGAGCTGTTGTTGCTGGCGAGCGAGTTCGCTGGCGACATAGGTAGGTGATTGGCTGGCGGCTAATTGCGATTCTAGAGTACGTGTTTTATCAAAAAGAGTTGTTTGCAGCGACTTGAGTAGTTGCAACTGCCCCAAGGCTAATTGTAGCGTCTGTTCCTGCGGAGTGTCGCCTGCGGGTTGCTGGCCCGTTCCACTGCTGTTTTGGTTGCGACTGCTATTCGCTAGTTTTTTCCGTTCCTGCCGCAACGCTTTCGCCAATTGCGTCAATTGACTGACTGCCTGCCCAGCCAAAACTTGCGTAGGTTGGCCAAATACGTTTTTTTGAAGGCGATCTTCGACACCTTGCATCGTCTCGCCAACCATTTTTAAGAAGTGGGCAAAGACAGGCAAAGAAGTCAACTGGTCCGCTTGTGCAAGCACCTCCTCACGCAATGTGACTTGCTGGCCGGCCAATTGCGATATATTTTGTGCTTGAGCCTTGTTGTGCTCTAAGTGGTAAAGCCCTTGTTGGATCGTTTGTTGACGAGCGATGAGTGAATCTAGCTTGGCGTCTAGTTGCGCCATTTGTAGGCGAGCTAGCGCGACCTGCTGGCGGCGGCGTGCGGTGGTGAGGTGGCGTTGGGCGGTGTCGAGCTGTTGTCGAGCTTGTTGGGTCACTTTGCTTTCGGAAGTAGCGCGACGGAGTCGCGACGCTGCGTTGCGTGTGGCTTTGGCGGCGCGAGGGACTCGCAACTGTTCAAGCTGATCGGTTATTGCGTCGGTTTCTTTTGCCAGTTTTTTTCGTTGTTCAGGACTGAGTGATCGGAGTTCTCGTTCGAGCGCCGCTACTTGTCGACGCAATCGTTGTAGCTCACGCTCAGTAGCTTGCAAACTCTTCAGGCGATCAGCGGCGCCCTCCACGTCTTGGCCAGCCAAGCGAGATCGTAGTTTTGCCAAGTCTTCGAGCGTTTGGTTTTGCATGGTCACTGAACGTCCCAGTCGTCGTAGCGCCAGTTGATCGGCTGCTGTTTGAATGGTTGCCAGCGTACCTAGCTTCTCCGCGAGCGCGACCGTCTCTGCGAAGAGTGACGCCAACGCTGGCTCTTCTTCTACCATCCGCTGAGATGCCTGCGTTATGTCAAAAATCAGCTCGGCCAGTCGGCGAGCTAATTCGCGTTGCCTACGTACTGCGCTGTCGAGCGCCGTTGACTGCCCAGATTTTTCGCCTTGCGACGAAAACAACTGTGGGGCAATCTCCACACGACAGCGTTCGGCCAGTGCATGTTGATCTGTCTCGATCATCGCCATTTCTCTTACGAATCGACCAAGCACGTTTCCCGAAGCGAGCAGATCGATCACACGGCGCAGACCGACAACCACTTGCTCTTGGAAATCACCCGTCGATGTAATCAAAGGCTCTAAAATTTTGCGTTTTGGCTCACGCTGTATTTGTCGTGTCAACTCGCTCAACGATTGCTCAACCGCCGCCAATGGGTCGTCGGCCAGATTCTGCAACAATTCCTGCGCCGCCCGTAAGCGATCTGCTGCTTCGGGACGCATCAATCGATTGCGTTCGATGGTCCGCGTCAAATCGGCCAATTGGCCAAGCAAACTACGTTGATCTTTGACGAGTACGTCGGCAATCTGACGCTGTCGAAACAATGCTGCATGGCTGGAGTTCGCCCATCGCGTCCACGACCATTCGGGAAACTCCGCCCAATTGGACGTCATCCCGCGCAGCTCTCGCTGTTCTCTCAGCAACTGGGCGAGCGAATCGACAAGGTGTGCTTGTTGCTCAAAAATCTGGCGCCATAGTTCATCTCGCGAGACAATCTTCAATCGCAATACGCGCACGGTTTGTCCCGTCGCTGGTTGCCCTGTCGCTGGTTGCTCTGTCTCTGGTTTATAGTCGCTGGCCCGCGCATAGTAGTCAACCACACAACCTGGTTCGAGGGACAAAGCGGATAGCTGCCAAAGAAAATCTACGCGTTGCTGTCGTATACGACTTTCCTCTTTTGGCAAACTTGCCGGGGCGTCGGGCGCACTCCACAGCAACAACCGTTGTTCGCTTTCCTCCGTCCGATCTGACCGACGAAAAATCAACTCGATTTCACGGACGGCCAATTCATCGACCGCCTCGATCTCTAGCGGCACCGTCACCGAAGGCAAAACCGCGAGGTCGTTTGTCGGTTCAATAAAACGGACTTCCGGTGGCCGATCAGCGACGACATCGAAGACAATTACGGTTGTCGCGCGCGTGGTGAGTCCAGCGGCGGTTGTCAGTTGTAATGTGTAAGTATCACTGCTCTCGATTTGCCAATCAGAGCGTTCGATTTTGAACGATTGGCCTCCTGAGCCTATCTGAGCTGCTGTTTTTTTACCTTGCGAGCTAAGAAGCACGACGTTGGTAACCGGCTGATCTGTTTGGCCTTGCAACTCGAGATTGCTGCCCGCAAAAACCGAAGTGTTTTTGTTCCAAAGACGTGCAGGCAGTTGTGTGTAGGCTGGCGGGTAGACGGTAATTTGCAATTGCTCAACAAGCGGCGCAGCCACAACTTTCAGCGACTGCCAAGCCATCGTCTGATGGTCGGCGCCCGTGACGCGGTACTGCAATGATTGCTGCACATCCAGACGACGGATAACGAAAGGATCGTCAGAAAGATTTGTCCTCGTCTCCAGCCGCTGCGTCTCTTCGTGCCAGCGTCCCTGCCGACGAGTACGATAGTGCATCGTGATTGACGATGGCAAAGGCCCGCGCGTGTCGCGCAGTTGCAAGACCAGGTCTTCGCCTGCTGCTAGTAATGTCGGTGGTCCGACGAATTGCAAATTGTGTTCGCGTGGCCACTCGGCCGAGCTGAATGGATTGGTGAGGCGTGTCAGGCCGATTTGCAATGCTTGGGGAAAAGACCAACTGAGGGCAACAATCGTCAGTCCAACGCACGATAAAGCAAACGCCGCTTGTCGGAGAGGTTGGCGCGGGACGAGTTGCCGCCATTCGACTTCGTCTGCTGCAGTGGCGGCCCGTAACACAATCGCGCGGCGTAGAGACACCGACCCGGCGGTGGGATCGTCGTCTGCTTGGCGAGAAAATTCCCAAGCATTCGCTACGACATCGCGTAGCGCGGGATGACGATGTTCAACTTCATGGGCAATTTGTAGGGGCGTTACTCGGTTCTCCGACACGGTCACGAACCAACGACGAACACACAGTCCACAAAGCACGAGAAGCGTTATCGCCAACAGACCACGCCCTAGCGGATCGGCAATGCCGAGCATTCGATCGAGTCCCATCAACACGAGCGCAGCCACCAGCACAGCCACAAGTGTCCAGCAAATGGCCGTTAGCCATTGTCGACGCCTGTGTCGGCGGCAAACTTGTTCGAGTTGGATGACGAACCGTTGAGGCATAGTATCAAAGCATTCCATAACGACGACGAAGCAGCCACTCGCAGGTGAGTGTTATCACAAACAGCGCCATGATCGCATGGCTGTTCCAAAGTGGACGTGGGGGTAATTCGGCTAATGTTTGTTGCTGGGGCTGAGGCAATTCTTTGATCAGTTGTGAAGTATCGGCAAACGTGTACGATTTTCCCCCAGAAATTTTTGCAGCCTCAGCCAATTCTAAGCGGTTGACGACCACCTGAGCTAACTCTCGTGGCGGTTGCCGGACCTCGAACCTTGCCACCTCGCTAGAGCCACTCAAATTAGGGCGGATCAGCAGCGTCTCATATTTGCCGGGCGCAAGGTTTTCAAGGGTAGCAACAAACATTCCTCGTCGCCCCAAACGTCGCTGTAAAGTGACCTGACGAGGTGGGCCAAACGATCTTCGCAACTGTACGACGACTTCGTCGTCGTCGGCAGGCGCTTGCGACGGGTTGCGAAATCTGGCTTGCAATTGGATCGATTCGTCTGGCTTGTAAAGAGAACGATCGGTGGTCAACTGCACTCCCTGTCGTCCTGCAGCGAGTCGACCACGCCCCAGTCGTCGCACGACTTGGCCCCAATAGCGTGCGAAATAGCGGTCATCCGTCCGCCACCGCCACCGCCAGGTTTCGTCGGTCGCATGAAACAACACTTCACCTGCTCCCACGTAGTTTCGCAAGATCACCGGTAGGCGTTGGCCCTGGCGGTTTTTTTGCCCCGGAAGTTCGGCCAACACTTGCGTGCCCGGTTTGATGTCATCCAGACGCAGCATCCAAGACACGGGCGGCAACGTTTGCCAGATGTGCTGCGACTCGTCTCTCGTCTCGCCTAATTGTAGACTAGGCGTTTGCCATCCTAACGTAGTTGGAGATACGACAAAATTTTCAGAGTCACTGAGTTGCGAGCGCAATGGGTTGAGCGATTCCAATCGTATCGGCAACAGTATTTCCATCGAACGGATGCCCTGAAAAGCGAGCGGCATAAAACGGGGACCGGCAATGCCCACCATTCCGCCACCATGCACGGTCACAAACCGTTCGACGAGCGGCCAGACCGACCGTGGCAGCAGGCTTGGATCGACATCGCCCAAGATCAAAACATCGTACGCAAATAACTCCTGTTCCCCGACAGGAAAGGCTCGGAGGGCCGTGTCGTCGACCGTCGAGTAATCGGCATCGGCCTCTTGTAGTACGACATGCAGCGTGACAGCCGGATCGCGTTCCAGCAAACTTTTGAGCGCACGATACTCATAGCTTGGCTGCGATTGAACAAAGAGGACGCGGATTTTTTCGTCACGCACTTCGATCACTTGGCGTGCGACGTTGTTGATGGTATTGGCCTCTTCGTCCTGCGGCTCAATAGCCAATTCTAGGGACAATTGCCCAGGAACGTCGGGACGAATTGCAAGACGGACGGTTTGGGGAGTTTCGTCAGGGGGGAGTTTTATCGTGGTTTTTGCTAAGTCGCGAGCGTCTGCGTCTCGTAGCACTACGTCAACCGTTTTACCTTCGTAGCCGACGGCGCGCACGGTGGCTTCGACTTGCAAACGATCGCCGGGGAAGACGATTTCTTCGACCAACAAGTTCTCCACCGCGATGTCGGGACGTCGAAGGTCGCTACCAATCGCGACCGTGTAAAGCGGTACGCGTAGTCGTCGGGCGCGCTCGGCAGCCTGCTGCAAGGTTTGCCCACGTGTTGAAATGCCATCGGTCAACACAACGATCGCCACCGGCGGCTTTCCAGGCAACTCGCGCAGCGCATAATCAATCGCATCCCCCAATCGCGTCCCGCCAGTGGTGGTTTCACCTACAATCGTGAGTTCCCTGAGTTGTTCGGCTAACGATGTTTCTGAATCAACCAGCCGCTCAAACCGCTCATCAAAAGCGACCACTTCAAGCTGATAGTCCGTCTGCCATCGTTCAATCAAAGCTTGCTCGCCGGCGGTCAACATCTGCTGCCAAGCTACAATGCGAGAAATGTCGCTAGAATCTTCAGTCGTCGCGCCAGGATAATGATCCATCGTGCCCATGCTAGCCGAACGATCGACCAACAGCACCAAACGGGGTCGTCCAAGACGAAACCACTCGAGCGTGGGCTGCGCGAGCATCAACAATGTCAGCCCAATCGTAGTCAATCGCAACAAGCCAAGTCCCGAGCGTACTCCTTTGCCTGCCGTCGAGACCTCGCGAAAGTAAAAGACCATCACCCAAAAAATCGCAAAAACGGAAATGAACGCAGTTGCCCACAACGGCCAGTCCCAATTCCAGCGCAAACGCCACTGGAGCGGTGCAGTCGCCTCGGTCAGGCCCAGAAGCAAAGACGGCGGTAGCGTCGATGAAGTCATCATCTCCACTTCCTTCCGAGCGTCCAAGCCAGCCCAAGTTCGAGCAAAAGCAAAACGAGGACACAAGCGAGCAGTATCCGGGCAAAAGGAAGATTTCCGCTGTAGGAGTATGGTGATATTGATCTTTCGACCGTGATCTCCGAAATGTTCGCGGGAATTCGTATTCGATCGATGGGCGTCAGGTCGCTTTCTCGGCCATCAAGATTGACAGCAAATCGGGCATGTTCCTCGCCTGCGTCGCTGAACTGGTAGATGCCACTCAAGCTGGTATCGCGAAACATCGTTTTTCCGTGGTCATTCTCGCCTGCCATTGGCAAGGTCTGTTGCACTCCATCTGGCAATCGCACGGTTGATGTTTTCGCACCCGTCTCCCAGGGAAGAATGGCTGTCTCACCCACTAGCAAATTCCGCTGCTGTAACCAACGATCACCCACAAGATGTGCCACCAGCTCACGAACCACCGGCAAAAAACTGGGGCTCAAGGCAAAGCTCGACCAAGGCGTGCCGGCTGAGGTACGTGCAACTAACGATCCCGGCAAAGCCAACACTGCGACCTGTCCCAATCCAAAACGATCGACGACCAGCGCCGGGTCGCCCGTATCGAATCGGAGTACCACTTCTGCCGACGAATGCTCTTCCAGCAGACGCAGCCGAACGTATTGAGAAATCGCAACTCCCAACAACCCCGCCTGAGTCTGCCCACGAAAAGGTGCCACGATCGGATGACGATACTCTAAAGGGTCGAAACGGAATTCGCCGACCGGCTGAATACGCTCGACATGCACTGGCAGCAACTTCTGCAGGTCTTTGAAGGGTTCCAAACTATTTTCTTGACCGAAAAAAATCGCCAGACTGCCACCTTGACGCACATATTCTGTTAAAGCCAAGGCTTCGCGCGCCGACAGTTCTTTCACGCTGCCTAGCAAAACGGCGTCATAGTTGGAAATCTCCATTTCGCCTAACCGGCTAATGGAAAATACTTCGGAATCGATCGTGCCTTCTTTTTCGGTCAACCCATTGCCCGGTGCAAGCGCGCGCGCTAAATCGTCCGCTGCTCTGGGTTGGCCAGCGAAACACGCCACTCGCAACTTAGGTCGCACCTCGACGATCAACCAACGCTCGTCATCAATGCTCAAGCAGTCTTTGTTTTCGGTTAGTGACACGCGCACCGTCTGCGTCCCTTCGCCAACAAATCGATGAGTGAACCTCGCAGATATTTCGCCATCTTTTCGTAGCTCGACTTGTTGTTGGTCAACAAGACTCCCATTGATCAGCAATTCAACGCTCAGGCTCGTGGCAGTAGGGGTTCCAAAGCAAGAGATCGTCGCAGAAATGGTTGCTTCGCGTTGCTGAAGTGTCATTGGAGGAGTGATCTGTAAATCCGTGATCGCAACATTCAAGCTAGGGTCTTCAGCCACATTGACGATCGTCACGTTCGCTCGTTTGGCGACTTCTTCAAAAAGTTGATGTTGGCGTTCGTCGAGGGTCCACGTTGGACGGCCATGATCGGTACAAAACACGACCTGATGAGTGGCGATCTGAGGGAATTCAAGTTCGGCTCGGTTGATCGCCGCGAGAATCTCGCGTAATGCCGCAGACAGGTCGGCACTCGATTGCGAAAGCTGTAACTCTTCTAATGCCGCGAGAGCAATTGACGAATCCAACGTAGGATGACCGAGAAGGTTTTCTGCTTGTTCAGCCCAACCAATCAACGTCAGCGCTTCGCCGTCACCGTTCTCAATCCACTGACGAGCCTGCGCTTTCCCACGCTGCCAGCGCGACGTGCCTGCCTGCACGCAACCCATCGAATACGATTGGTCGACAACAACAATTTGGTGCGTTAGCCCACTGCCACTACCGCTAACCGCCCATTGCCGAAATATAGGATCAGCTACGGCTAGCGCCGCAAGTACTAAAATTGCCGTCCGAACGGCGAGTAACAACCACTGTTGCATTTGTATCCGTCGGCCCCGTTGCTGCATGGCGCGGAGCAACAATTCGATCGCTGCCCAGGAAGTGTTCATATGTCGTTGACGCTGCCAGCGATGAATCAACCACGGCAACACTGCAGCCGCCAACCATCCGAGCATCGGAAGGCTGGTGAATTCCAGTAGGGCAATCGGCGATAGCTTCGGGTGAATCATCGAACACGGCGTTTCGTTAATATCTGGCGCAACGCTTCGTCAAACGGCTGGTCTGTTCGCAATAGTTCGTAGTCGACTTGCAACGAGCGGCAGCCGATCTCAATCCGCTCTAAAAAAATG
>JAADGD010000093.1 GCA_013152515.1 Planctomycetota bacterium | reverse complement strand
GTCGCCTTCGTCGCGGCGATCGTCGTGGGAATACAAGTGGCACCGACGTGGACGGTCGAAAAATTTGCCTTGCCAGTGCAAACCGACGAAAAAGGCCGTGAGTCTATCGATTTCCTCGGCAAAGCTTTATCGCCAGACGTTGCGATTCCGCTCGAAGAGTCGTCACTCACCGTCGACAATCTCGCTGCGTTGCATCAGCAGAAAAAACAAGCCGATGTCACCGATCAGCTTGTCTTCGAGACAGTAACGGTCGGGGGCAAATCGCAAAAAGTCTACGCACAACTTTCCGCCCATCGTCATTGGGGCTGGTGGTCTTTTCTGCCGGCGTTCACCGCGATCGCCTTGTGCTGGATCACTAAAGAGCCGATCACCTCGCTGCTGGCTGGCATTGTCGTAGGCGCGATGTTGATCGGACATTTTGATGTGCTGGAAGGCGTATTGATTCCCTCGATCAGCACTCCGCAGGCAGCGACCATCCTTGTGCTGTACCTTTGGCTGCTGGGTGGACTGATGGGCATTTGGGCCAAGACGGGGGCTTCCGAGGCGTTTGCTGATTACATGTCCGAGAAGTTTGTACGCGGGCCGCGCACGGCAAAATTGGTCGCTTGGATGCTGGGCGTGATCTTCTTTCAAGGCGGCACGGTCAGCGCCGTGTTGGTTGGCACGACGGTTCGTCCGCTGGCTGACGAAGAGAAGGTAAGCCACGAAGAGCTGTCGTTGATCGTCGACGCAACTTCGTCGCCGATCGCCGTGTTGCTTGCGTTTAATGCTTGGCCGATTTATGTGCAGGCCTTTATGGGCGTGGCTGGGGTTTCGTACTTGGCGACGGAGGCCGATCGGGTCGCTTTTTTCTTTCGCAGCATTCCGCTTGGCTTCTACGCGATTTTTTCGGTGCTAGCGACGCTGTTGATTGCCTTGGAAAAACATCCGGCCTTGCCCAAAAAGCTCAAGGCGGCACGCCAACGCGCTCGCGAAACGGGCGCGCTGAACGCTCCTGGCGCTGAGCCTTTGGCGGGCGAAGACCCGAACTACGATTTTGTTCCTACAGGCTACACACCCAAGTTAAGAGATTTTGTTTTTCCGTTGTTGACCCTGCTCGGCGTTGCTGTGGGCACGTACTTAGCACTTGGGTCTCCAAAAGTTCTTTGGGCCTTTGGTGCAGCCTTGTTGCTGGCGGCACTGATGGCTTGGGCACGTGGGATGAAACTACAGCAGATCATGCTGGGTATTGTGGAGGGTCAAAAAGGGGTCGTCCTGGGAAGCGTCATTTTGCTGTTGGCGATTACGGTCGGAAACATTTCGCAAGATGTCGGCGGCGGTCGTTACTTGGTCTCGCTGCTAGGTGGCCTAGAGTCGTATTGGATTTTGCCTGCTACGGCCTTTTTGATTGCAGTAGTGATTGCTTTTTCTACGGGAACAAGTTGGGCGACTTTCGCCGTGACATTGCCGCTGGTGATGCCATTAGCGCATGCCGTCGGGACGAACCAGAACTTGGCCCATCCCGAGTTGTTTTTGTCGATCTGTTTCGCGGCTTGCCTCAACGGCGGCGTCTTTGGCGATCAATGCTCGCCTATTTCCGACACAACGATCCTCAGCTCGATGTGTACCGGCGCCGATTTGATGGATCACGTCACAACACAAATCCCGGTCGCCCTGCAAGCTGCGATATTGGCTCTAGTCGGTTGGACGGCGCTAGCTTGGTATTGTGCTTGAGTTAAAGAGAGTTGGTGCGAATTCAACTGTTGGTTAGAGTCCGTCAATCCGCTGGCTAATTTGTAACTGTTTTCGGTCGTAACAATTTTGAACCGCAAATAAACGTTGATGAACGCTAATTTCCTAGTGCTTTGTCACAGCTTAATTTTCGGGTCGGTGCATTGTAGCACGCCTCGCCGAGTCGTGAGTCTACCGGGAACTTACGACTCGGAGAGGCGTGCTACAATGCAGTAACCCTGGTTTTTTGCCCCTAGTTTTTAGCTGTAACGAAGCAACAGGAACTCCATCCTTTATTTGTTCAAATATCTGCGTTTATCTGCGTTCATCAGCGGCTTTTTTTTCGTGAACGGTTACAATCCATCAATCCCCGCGGCTAACTTGGCTCGTCGAAGTAGGTTGCCACCAAATGCTGAGGCGGCGGTTGGCTCAGCAGGCTGCCTGCTACGCCTGCGATTAGCGAAGCGAGGAAGCCCCAAAGGAGCGGGTCAAACTCTAGGACTTCGAGCGGTCGTGGCGAGTCGTGGACGATATACCCCGCGACATACAGTCCCAAGTAAACCGCAAACCCGCCGGTCATCGCTGCTATCGCGCCGGCGCCGGTTGTTCTTGGCCAATAAATCGCCAGGGCCACGGGTACGAGAAACGCGACGCCTAGCCCTCCGCCAGTAAAGACGATCAGGTACTGCATAAACCGAGGCGGGTTGACCGCACCTGCTGTGACCACCAAGCCGATCACGATCATGCACGCGTAGCTCATCCGCTTGACATGTTTCTCTGAGATATCGGGATTGAAGTTGCGCTGATAGATATCTCGCACTACCGAAGAGGAGATCATCAACATAAAACTGTCGACTGTCGACATCGCCGCTGCAAACGGGGCAGCCACCAACAAGCCCGCCAACCAGGGCATACGAGCAGCTTCGGCGACATAAAACGACAGCACCGGCATAATACGATCGGGCGTATGATCGAGTCCAGGCACGACCACGCGAGCGCTACAAAACACGATCACTAATGCCGTGTAGATGACCCCGAAATAGAGAGCCAACAAGACGATCGAGCGTTTTAAGGTCTTAGTCGAACGAAACGCCATCAGGCGAATCATACTTCCTGGCTGGCCAGCACCGGAAAGCGGCCAGTAAACAAAGATCGAAATCGCAAATCCTAGCGACATAAACCCCAGCGGATTCGTAGGGCTAGGTCCCGGGCAGCGTAGGTAAGTTCCCTGATCGTCAGCTCCGAAAGCATAGGGTTCAAAGGAATCGAGCACCGGCCTGACATGGTCGGGCAACGGGGGTGCAGTTTCGGGTACGAGTCCACTATGCTGGCTGGGGCCGATCAACTCGACCGCTTTAACAAGACGCGACTCGGTTGCACCAGCCACAATCACCGCGACTTCGTTAGTGCGAAACAGTCGACGCTCGTTGGTTGCTTCGTCTTTGATTTCAAACCAAGTTTCCGAAGCGATTCGTATTGTCTCCGCTGCGGGCTGCCGAGTAGAAAACTGCACCTGTCCTAGCCGGGGCGGCACCTGTTTGGCCACAGTACTTGTCGCTGCTTGCAACCCTCCTGCTTGCTGGAGTGTGAGGTACAACAAAATGACCACGCCCCCTAGCATGATGAATCCTTGCAACACATCGGTCCACACCACGGCGCGAAAGCCGCCAAAAGTCGTATAAACCACTACGAGTAAGGCAAAGAACAGCAGGCAAACCAGATACTCGGCGTCAATTGCGGTGCCGAGTCCTACGTGATTTTGCAAAGTCGTTACCCAGGCAGTGAGTACCCCCAGTGAGTTCGAATTGGCCAGCAATTGTTTGAGAATCAGACTCGCCAACTTGAACTGAGGGATCAGATAGAGCGAAAGCATCAGCACCAATAGCAGCGAGGCGATCATGGCCAGCTTGGGAGACTCGAAGCGATCGCGTAGGATGTCTGGCAGAGTAATCGCCCCAGTTTTTCGAGAGATCTGATTCAACCGTTTGCCCAACAAGCCCATCGCGATCAGTGGAACCAACATGTAACTGGAAATCCACAGCGCAAGGCTCCAGCCATGCGTATAAATGAGCGAGGGAAACCCAGCGAACGAACCGGCCGAAGCACTCGTGGCACCGAAGGTCAGCGTGAAAGCAAGCACGCCCAGTCCACGGCTGCCCAAAAAGTATTCGCCCAGAAACGATCGCCCCGAGCGCACCCGCTGAGAGAACCACGCTAGCCCAAGCACAATAACGGTGTAGAGGCCAAAGGTGATCAGCGCGGTTTGAGACGAGTTTGAAGTGTTGGCTAGTAGTAATTCAGTCACGGCTCTTCGCTCCTTCTTCGGTCGAGGCTGAGAGATCTTCTCGTGGGTCTTCCTCAATCAGCCAGAAGGCGAACACGATCGAGACTATCGTCGCTGCTCCCCAAGGGACACCGACCCCCCAAAATACCCAGCTCGGCACGCCGAAGATCAGATCGATGTTCGCCTCGTCCCCATAGCCATGTTGGTACGAATAGCCGATCGTCCACGTCATGAAGAAAGCCCCAATCGCCAAGATCTGAAGCGCTTCGCGACGACTCTTTAGCCACGACTTTACGCCTGGAGGCTTGGCGAGCGCTGATTGATCGGCTGGTGGATCTTTTTTTGAAGCCACGGTTATCGCCTTCGTTTTTTGAAGTGTTTAGTTCGACAACGTCATATAGTTGTCGCGAAAGTATGTAACTCAACGTGAAAGCTGTCAGCAATCAGCTTTCAGCCTGGCATGACAGAGTTTGCAAGCAATTTTTGGCTGACCGCTGGGGGCTGAAAGCTGACTGCTAGAACACAAAAGAACGGCCATTTCTTGAGTAATCGTAGCCAGCGTTTTCAGTTTGCGTATGATAGGTTACTGCCATTCCACAAGGTCCTCTTATCTATTTGGTATCCATCGGGGATGATCGGCCCCTTGGCCATCGCGGCCGGTAGCGATTTGCCGGGCGTCTGTGCCATCGGCGTTCATCACCCACAAGGCAGGGACTTGGCCGGTCGCTGCACGGCAAAAGGCGATCTGTTTTCCATCGGACGAAACGCGGGCCCGAAAATCCCATGTGGGAGGCTGGCTGTGCGTAAGCCGAACTGTTTTACCGGATTGGGGATTGTATCGACAGATCTCTGTACCGCCTCGGGCAGCGTCAGGTTTGTAGTCGCGGTTGAAATGGTCGACATCGGGCCGTTTGGGCTGGTATTCCCAAGGGACTTTTGAGCCCGGTAAACGGCGAGAGAATAGTAGTTGGCCGTCTAGTGTCCAGGCAGGTACTTCGGAACCGCCGCCGCGCGCGTTTGGCGGTCCGTAGCTTGTACCAAACCAGAGTGGTTGTCCTTCGGTCAGCACGCGCATCTCGCTTCCATCGGCTCGGCCAATGCAAAGATCAGACCAATCGTGTCCTGGCTCTTGCTTAAAAGGACAATCGTGAAAAACAATCCACTCGCCATCGGGCGACCAACTTGTACCGAAATACAAATGATCGGGATGAGCAGCAAGCTGCACACGGTTCTTGCCATCCAAATCACTGGTCCATACCTGATAGCCAGCCGAACTGGCCAAATGAAAGGCGACACGCCGCCGATCGGGACTGATGCTTAGTCCGTAGGGCAACCCTTCTCCCGCGCTGGTGAATTCGTGTGCGTCGGTGCCATCGAGTTTCATGTTGAAAACTTGTCCGACGCGATCTTTCACCACTTGCACAAGGATTCGGTCGTCTCCAATCAATTGCATGGGTGTGTAGAAGGGTGCCATGCGTTCCTGTGTGACCAGTTCCTTCAGTTGTTTCGTAACCACTTCGTAGCGCCACAAGTGCGTAGGCGTTTGAGTGTAGAACTCGCTGAAAGGTCTCCCTGGCCCATCGCGACGGGGCTCCATACTAAGCAGCAAAAATTGGCCGTCAGAAAAAAAACCTCCGACTTGCCAAGTCGCTTGGCCAGGAACATCAAACTCGAGCCATTGCAAACCGGATCCATCGGCCGAGACGATCGCAGTCTTGCCGGCTGACGTAAAAAGGAGAGTGGACCCAGAAGATTCGGTGTTCTCTGCACAAAGCGCAGCCGAAACTACCCTGAGCCACACACTTATCAAAAAAAATGACCGGAGCCAATTCATTGGTAAAACCAGTCGGTTGGTAGAATCTTGAGTTGCAACGAAAGCCCGCCGTGGTAGTTAAAGTAGGTCACCAGTGCATCGGAGCCAATCCATGTGACTGCCGGATAAGCCCAGGCATCGTCTGCTGCATCCTCGATAGCTCGAATGTGCGTCCATGTTTGCCCTTCGTCAGCGGAGATTCCCGCGACCAACGGATTACGCTTCTTCGCTCCAGGATTGCGATTCCAAATCGCAAGCAAATCGCCCGAGCCAGGAACGCGACCGATCGATACCGGTGCCGCCGTCCCCACTAAGGGCGTCGCAACGGGCTCGCTCCAGCTTTCTCCGCCATCTTTGGAAATGCTTTTGTATTGGCCGCCCAGGCCCGTACGCAGCAACATCATCACGTCGCCGTTCTTGAGTTCCACACAGGCGGGTTCGTACGATTTGCCGTCGGTCGGCTGAACCCGCTGCGATTCGTGCCAGTTTATTCCTTCGTCGTCGGAAACATAACAGTAGCTGTCCCCGTCCTCCCATGCTTCCAGCAGGATGCGTCCTGTCCGTAGCCGGATCGAGCGACCGTTGGTCAGACCTGTGTATTTTCCGGCAGAGCTAAGTTGTTTTGCCTGTCCAAAGGTTTTGCCTTCGTCTTGGGAGGTTCGCATCATCACCCGACAATCGGTGGCTTCTGTATTTTTCTGGCAATAGAAGAGGGCGATGTCCGTGTTCTTGAGACGCAGGAAATTCACTTCCATCACGTTTTTTCCACCATCGTTTTCTACCAACGTGTACTTTTCCCCCCACGTTCGTCCTCCGTCGGTCGAGACCATTCCCGAAATTCGCGCTGGCCCATGATCGGCTCCGCTGCCGGCATAGAACTCTGTCCACCCCAACAACAGCGCCCCACTTTTCAGCGGCATGATAGCCGCCTCGCTATTGCGTGGATTATTCGGCCCTACCGGAACGACTGTCAGCCCGAAGGGATCGGCTCCTCGGACCTCTGGCATGGTCCACAAACCGAAAACCACGTTCAACAGAAACCCAATGGCAAGAATGCGAGTCATCGTCATTTTCCCTTCCTGCTTACAAGTATCGAAGTCAAAGTTGCCGGGGAAAAGTCCCCGACAGAGTTTCAAGGCATCCAACCGATTCCGATTCAACCCCGAACAAATTTTGAGGTCGCGTCTGCGTCCAGTATACAGATGCTTGTTATCGGGGGAAATGCGTCTGGTGAGATCGTTTTCTCAAGTGAGAATGAACTAGCTAAATTCACTCTATTCGTAAAGAATTCTGCAATTTGCTCCTTTGGCCGTCTGAATAGCCGAGTCTGTTGATGAACGGTAGCATAGAGTAAAATTCAGCCCGTTGTTGAATTCAACGTTCCTTTTCAAGAAAGAGTTCGTCTATGGATTGGCTGCCAGTCACGAGTACCGTTGGCATTTTGGCAACACTCAGCGGAATTTGCGCCTTCTTTTTTTGGCTGGAAAAGAGCACCGCTTGGCGAATGTTTCAGTATTTGCCGCCGCTCATCTTTATCTATTTAGCACCGGTTGTGCTGTCGAACTCAGGCGTTTTGCCCACCAGTTCGCCTGTGTACGACGCGATGAGCAAGCTCGTGCTGCCGATGATGTTGGTGCTGTTGTTACTAAAAGTCAACGTCGGCGGTGCGGTGCGTGTGTTGGGCCGGGGTGTGGGCGTGATGTTGTTTGGGACCTTGGGGGTGATGGTCGGTGCGCCGATCGGTTTGTGGATCGTCAAAGGTTGGCTAGAGCCGGATGCTTGGAAGGCGTTTGGGGTTTTGGCCGGAAGCTGGATCGGTGGGACCGGCAATATGGCAGCTGTCAGCGAGATGATCGACGCTGGTGGCACCGAGTTTGGACTGGCGGTGATGGGCGACTCGACAATCTATTTGCTGTGGCTACCGATCTTGCTAGGCTCCAAGAAGTTCGCAGATCGGTTTGCTGCCTTCACTGGCGTGGAAGACGACCGATTGGAACGCATGGAAATCGCTGCTGCAGCGGAGCAGACCGAGACCAAGGCTCCGACCACTCCCGACTTGCTTTCGCTGGTATGTATCGCACTGATGGCGACGTGGCTTGCTGAGTTGGTAGCCGCTCAACTGCCGGTCATCGATCCTTACTTGAGCGCGGGCACTTGGCGGATGCTGCTGATCACGACGATCGGCATCGGCTTGTCGTTCACGCCTTTGAGCAAGATTGCCGGCAGCCACGAACTCGGCATGGCGCTGGTCTATCTTTTTGTGGCACGGATGGGAGCCATTGCCGAAATGGATCGCGCCGCGTCGCAGGCCGTGCCGTTTTTGGCAGGCGCTACGATTTGGATTTTTATTCACGGTGCTTTTTGTTTGCTGGGTGCCAAGTTGCTTAAAGTCGACGTCCATACAGCCGCAATCGCGAGCGCGGCAAACATCGGCGGAGCCGCCTCGGCCTCGGTGGTAGCTTCGCACCATCAACAAAGCCTCGTGCCGGCAAGTATCTTGATGGCGCTGATGGGTTACGCCATCGGAAACTTCGCCGCCTACGTTACGGCGCTGCTGTGTCGGATGGTTTCGTAGTGAGAAACCCTTGGTCTCTATGAGTGAATGCAACGGCTGACTCGGCCGCTCAAAAGTGTGTGCCAAACACGCAGCGTATTGCATTTCGATGAAGGTCAGAGTAGCTTTGGTTACGCTTTTAGAGGTTTTTCAGGAATTTTAGTGGCTAACATTTGGATACTTTTTGTCCTGGAAGGACATTTGACAATAGCCCAGCGATTTATCGCTGGGTTGTGGGAA
>JAADGD010000012.1 GCA_013152515.1 Planctomycetota bacterium | reverse complement strand
GTTTTCTCCTCGGTGTCGATGACAGATCTCCACTCTCGCTCCGCCCAATCGTGCCGCCCAAATTCGCTGATGACGAGACCGCACCGATTGCGATCTTCGGCCTCGGGTTCCGCAAAAGGATCCCTATCGGTTAGCTGAAACGCCTGCTGGGCAACTTTTTCTGCCTCCGCAGGCCGTCCTTGCTTGTCACGAGCGACCGCAACTAGGTAGAGCAGCAGGCGTTGGCTTTTGATCGCGTCGGAATAGCGATCCTCAAACAAGCTCAACGCTTCCCATTGCTGGTGGTCGGTCAGCCAAGTGAGTGCGTTGATCAGACGTGCATGGTTCACTTCACTACCGACCCCCAGCCCGATGCGCCGCTCGAGGCCAGCCAAAATCGCTTTCGCGTCAGAACGCTGGTCACAAAGCTCCAAGTAACCGCTCAAAAAAGTGAAAATTAACGATGTATTCGTAGCATTTGTTTCGTCGGAAAGCAGTTCGATTTCGGCGTCGATCAGCGCCAACCAGCGCGGATCAATTTTTTCGGGAGATTGCAATTGCTCTACATAAACACCAACCCAAGCGACCGGAACCTCGGCGTTTTCGCCCAGTTCCTCTCGCAACATCGCTATCGCAGCGGCGGTTCGTGCTGCCGGCAAAAAGCCTTTTTCCAAAATGGCTAAGGCTGCATATCGGGCGACTTGCCGAGAGGATTCAAACCGCGCCACACGGCACAGCGCGCCAAAACCTTGCTCGTTTTCCAATCGCGAAAGTTTGGCGACCTTGCTCAATTTCGATTGTTGACTCAACTCGCCGAAACGGGCCATGATCGATCGCACGATCGGTGGATCGGTCGGACGAACCCAGTCGATGCTGATCTGGTTGAGAATATATTTGGCACGCTTAGAGATTTCGAGATCAGCACTACTCTCAGCCGCCTGCAGTGCAGCAAAAATTTCAGCACCACGCTCCAAGAGCTGCGTCTCGGCGCGCTGTCGCAATTCATATTGCTCGTCGCCCAATTGCGCAATCAATTGTTCAGCGCTGCTCGAATCGTGCGAGTCGTCGTTAGCGGCTCCCGCACTGGAGAACACGCAGAGTACCGCTCCCACCCACAGCAAGAAAAACGGCCACATTTTCGTTCTCATTGCAATCTCGCCCAAAAAGAAGTAATGGGGTACGTGCAGCGAAGCGAAACGTACCAGCAGGCCGTTTACCCGTTTTTTATAAAAAACAGGTGCGTTACGCTATCGCTGCACACACCCTACAAATTTTCGCTAGAAAAAAATGAACCGCGACGACACGACGAACACGACGGAGATATTGCGTTGTGCCCGCCGTGCCGTCGTGGTTCAATTTTCACGCGCTACGGTAATAAACCCACGTTCTGTTGAAGTTTGCAAATGTTCATCTGCCGCACGTCTAACGCGCGGCTTCCATTTTCTCGATATATTTTCGCAAACGTTCGTTTTCGTCTTTTACTGTCCGTACTTCGAGCATGTTTTGAATCCGGATGTTCAACTCGATCTTGTTGACTGGTTTCGACAGGAAGTCGTCGGTCCCTGCTTCCACAGCCCGTTCGATATCGCCCAGTTCGTTGAGTGCCGTGACCATCAGAATCATGATGGTACTCGTTGTCGCATCACTTTTGAGCCGCTCGCAAACTTCAAAACCGCTGAGCTTGGGCATCATAATATCGAGCAGAATTAAGTCGGGCTGAAACGACTCGACCTTCTCGAGCGTGTCTTGCCCGTCGACGGCAATCGCTGTTTCGACATCGAGTCCGCCGAGATAGGCCTCGAGCAGCTCGACGTTTGCTTCGTTGTCGTCTGCGATTAGGATTCGTGGTTTGGTGGACATGGCTATTCGGCTTCCTCGGGTAGGTTTACTGCACGTCTCAAAACCTCCTGGAAGTGCCAGCCTTTTCGTCCGCTGGCACCTTCCCACAGGGGTCTGAGATAGGCTCTAAGTTACATGAAGAACCATTATTTTCAACCGTAGCGCCGATGTACGGTTCACCTTTTTCGGCGGCCTCACCGTTTTGTTGGTGCCTTTTTGGGGGCACGATCTCTCTGGGCGACTTTGCTGGTAGGGCGGTTTTCCAGGAAAGCAAACAGGTCGGCGACTTCGCTAAGCGTCAGTTTGTTGAGCAGGCCGGTCGGCATGACTGACTGGCGGCTGACTTGGAGGTCGTCGATGTCGGCGTGGGCGAGGTCGATTTTTTCGCCGTCGGAGAGCAGTAGCGTGATGCCGGCTTCGCCGCGCGGGATGACCAAGCCGGTGTAGGTGCGGCCGTTGGAGGTGACGAGTTTGCTGGCATACTGGTCGGAGATATTGTGCGAGGGGTAGACGATCGATCCGAGCAGTTCTTGCTGTTGGAATCGCTGGGCGACCGTCGTGAGATCGGGGCCGACCGTTTCGCCTTGGCCGCCGCAGCGGTGACATTTGAAGCACTCGGCCTTGGCAAAGGCTGCTTGGCCACGCTGGGCGTCGCCCGCGCGGCCTGAGCCGGTACGTAGGTAGGCGAGCAGTTCGTCGTAGCTCCACTTGTCTCGGCCCGAGTAAACTGGCAGTTCGGCGGGCGGGGCACCGGGGAAGTGCTTGGCGTACCATTGTTGCCAGCCAGCGAGACGTTTTTGCCAATCGCCTGAGTTCGCTTGGGGTTTTTGGCCCGACCAGTGGTCGAGCAAATTTAGGGCGAGCGGCGCGCCGTTGTTGCCCAAACGCAGACCAAGCAAAATGACTTGACGGTACGGTTCGGGTTGTTTGGGGCGTTCGGCCACGGTGGCGAGCGAGCGTAACACTTCGTGAGCAACACGGCCTTCGACCGTTTTGATTGCATCGACCAAGTAGGCCCAGTTTTCGCCTTGCGGATGTTGGGCGAGTACAATGGCAACCGTCGTCCTTTGCGCAGGCTCCGCGTTGTAGATGTCGCGTAGGTAAGCCAGCGATTCGGTTTCACCGCTGCGCCCGAGTACGGCCAAAATGCCGACGCGTAGGCGGCGGTAGGTATCGCTTTTAGCACACAATGGTTGGATACGCCCGTCGAGGGAACGCAACTCGGCGAGCAAATCGGCTCCAGGATTTTCGGATAATGTGGCCAGTAGCGACAAGGCAGAAGTCGGCCATTCTTGACCTGTGGTGATGATCTGCCGACTTTCGGCGGGGGTCATTTGGGCGAAGAAGTCGCGGGCGAAATTTTCGAGGTAGGCACTCACGCTGTAACCGCCGGGAACAGCCCGCGAGACTTCGTAGAATTTCAGGAACGCCTGCTTCGCATTGGTCGTCCAGCCGGTCTTCAGGCGGCCGGCGTAGGCACCGAGATGTATTTTTTCAGTATCGGCGATGTCGCTCACCATTTGCGTGGCGAACTTTTCGGCAGCGCCGGGGACTTGCAAATAGACTAACAGGCGAACGAGTTCGCGATCGATCGCGTCGTTGCTGCTGGGATATTTTTTTAGCAAGGCAGGGCCGAGCGTCGAGACACTTTGCGGAGCGAGTTGGCCTTGTGCTAGTGCTAGTTGGGCAACGCGCAGCAAGTCGAGTTGCAAACGGTTTTCGGTAGCGGTCGGTTTGGCCGTTTGGCTTTCGCTGAGCAACTGTTGGCAGCGGGGCAGCACTGTCCGGGCTGTTTGAGCGTTGGGCGAAACGGCGAGCAGCGCGACAGCTCCTTGGCAGAAAGCGGTATGGCTGGGATGGTCGAGCACTTGGCGAGCCCACTGTTCGGCGGGCAACTGTTCGAGCGCCCGGCGAGCTGCGAACGCCACGAAGCGATCTGTGTCTGCAAGCAATGCGACAAACACCTCCGCCGGCGCTGGCGAACCGAACCGTGTTAGCGTTTCGCAAGCGACGCGACGTACAAACGGATCGTCGTCACCGAGCAAGCGAACAAGCGCGTCGCGGCTGGTGGCTGTTCGATGGGCGAATAGCAGCCGCGCGGCTCGCGCGCGAATGTCCACCGACTTGTCAGCAGTCAATTGCGTGAGCAGTTGTTCGGCGGGAGCAGGTCCGAAGGAAACGAGCAGGTCGAGTGCCCGCAGTCGTTCGGGGATCTTACGTTTGGTCGCTGTGACGATGGCCGTGAGCTGTTGGCCCCAGGCTTGGCCGAGGCTTTTTTTAACGCTGGTGATTTTGGCTTTCGCCCAATCGGCTTCGAGCTGCGGTTGCCGCAGCGCAGTTGCGATGTCTGTCGGTGCTTCCGTGCTGTTTGGTTGATCGGCGGTCCAGCGAATGCGATAGACGCCGCCATCGGTGCCGCGACCGCCGGTGCAAAAGTACAGGGACCCGTCGGGCCCCACTGCGAGATCGGTGACGTTGAGCGGTCGGCCTTCGACAAAAACTTCGCTTTGAGCGCTGTAGGTAGCACCTTTGCGCTCGAAGCGCACGCAGATGATTTTGCCCGTTGCCCAATCGCAGCCGAACATCGCGCCGCGGTAACGCTCAGGGAAAGCGGTATGATTGTAAAACTCTACGCCCGTTGGCGAACCGGCACCGAGGTTGATCGCAGCAGGTAGACTGTCGAGGTAGTACGAGGGCCATTTTGCCCAACCACTTCGCCAGCCGAGTTCCGCACCGGCGGTGACATGAAGGACTCGCGTCGGGCGATACCACGGCGCGCCCATGTCCCACTCCATGTCCGCGTCGTACGTAAAGAGTTCTCCCGCTTCGTTAAACGCAAAATCGTAAGAATTTCTCAAGCCGCCCGCGACGAGTTCGACGAAGCTGCCTTCGGCGTCGGTACGAAAAATCGTTCCGCCTGGCGCTGGAATGCCGACCGCGTGACCTTGCGGGTCTTCTTGCCGCGGTTGGATGAGATCGCCTTCGTACGCGTTGCGATAAGGACTTCGCGGTCCAGCTTGCAGCCCCACGCGGGCGTGGTCGCCGACGATGACGTAGAGCATTCCGTCGGGACCTAATCGGACGGCGTGGGCACCATGTTCGCCGCGCGACCCGCGAATCGGCACGAGTGCTTTGATTTCCTCGGCCACTCCGTCACGGTCGGCGTCACGCAAACGATACAAGGCCACGCCTTGGGGGCCATCGCCAATCGCAAACACTCGCGTGCCGATCGCAAGGATACCCTGCACGTTCTTGATTTTGTCGGAAAAAAGACCGACCGTGTCATGCGTACCATTGCCATCGCTGTCGGAGAGCAACATCAGGTGCCCGCCCTCGCGCGAGGCCAGGATATTTCCTTGGGCATCAAAAGTCATCGCGATGAGCGAGCCGACTTCGTCGTCGCGCATCAGCCGTTCGACAGTGAACTCCTCGCCAATTTTGAACCGCGAGCCTTCGCCAGCGAACACGATTTCGTCGCCCCAGGGCAGCGTGGCATTTAGCGCGCCGTAGCTCTTCGCACCAATCCATTCGCGATCGGGAAAATCGGGATTGGCCCAACTTTGATACTGACGGACGCTCGTCTTCCACGACTGGTTGGTCGAATAGCTCTCGAACGTGCCGCCATTTTCTTTGATGAGAACGCGCGCGACGAGACCCGCCGAACCGACGTCGGTGTTCGTCACCTTCACAGCGACGCAGTTGCGGCCTTTGCGCAGATGCTTAGAGATGTCGTAGACCTGAAGCTGCCGCCAATCTTCGCCACGACCGACAGGTTGGTCGTTGACAAAAAGCTCGAACCGATTGTCGGCGGTGATTTGTATTTCGCCCATTTCAGGCGCCTTCAGATCAAATGACTTGCGAAAAAAACAGTCGCCCGCCGGCACGTTGTTTTTCTGATGCGCCGAAGACCAAATCCACTGCGGCTCTTGCGCCACGGCTGGTAACGCCAGCAGACAAAGAACCAACAGAACAAAAAAACGCGTACCGACAGCAGATGCCTTCATGGCGTCCTCACGGATCGAAAGAGAGTCAGATGCCCCGCCTCATGCGGAGAGATATAGCTGAATCTACTTGGAATCAACGAACGATGGCAACACGGTTTCGGGTTGCTAGCACAGGATGGGCTGTTAGCAGCTTGTTAAAAAACGTAAGATAGGCATCTTGCCTGTCTGTCCAACGACACCGTTTGTTTGACGGACAGGCTAGTACTACCGCGCTAAGTTAAAAAGCGAAAGACCACGGATAGCACTGATATTCACGGATGAAGTCTTGATGAAATGAATGGATGTTGTTGACAGTTCAATGCCCCCAGCAGCAAACCTGCCAAAAGTCTCCAAAATCAGTGGTATCCGTGCAATCCGTGGCTTTTGACTTAGCGCTGTAGTAGTAGAAGCCTATCCAACGCATCGTCCTCCCAGAATTGCCATCCAATGCGCAGATTGCTAGCACAACTTGTGAGCGTCTGGTGTTTGGCGATGGTGGTGGGTTGCTCGCCGTCGACCGAGGACAACGGGGAGAAGGTGCTTTATCTACCGATGGAGACTGCGGGACCCAATTCACTTGATCCGGTCAAAGGCTCTAGCCAATACGACAGCCGTGCTAGCAGTTACGTCTATCAGACGTTACTCCAGTACAAATATCTTCATCGACCTCTTGAACTGGAGCCCTTGTTGTTGACTGAGATGCCAGAAGTTTCAGAGGACGGCAAGCTCTACCGCTTCAAACTGAGGCAAGATGTTTTCTTTCACGATGACGAATGCTTTCCTGAAGGCAAAGGTCGCCGACTCGTATCCGAAGATTTTTTCTATTCACTCAAGCGGATGGCGAGTAAAAAGAATCAACCGAAGAGTTGGTGGTTGATGGCTGATACAATCGTTGGTTTTGATGAATTCAAAGCAGAGCAAAACGAAGCCAATGAATTCGACTACGATGCGCCGGTCGAAGGCATGAAAATCCTCAACGACCATGAATTTGAAATCCAGTTGAAGGAGCCGTTTTATCGCTTTACTTACACGTTGGCAATGTTTCAGACGGCGGTCGTGCCTCGTGAAGCAGTAGAGCATTACGGTAAGAAATTTTCTCGTCATCCAGTAGGAACCGGCCCATTCTTGCTAAAAGAATGGGAAGCTGGCAGCAGCATGACGTTTGTCAAGAACCCCAACTATTGGGAAGAAACTTATCCAAACGACCCAGGCTTGAATAAAGATGGATCGGAACCCTACCTCGGCTACTTGCGCGACAAAGAACTTGGTTTTTACCAAGATGCCGGAAAAAAACTGCCCATTATCGATCGAGTTGAGTTGAAAATGTTTGTCCAAAAACAGCCGATGTGGCTGAAATTTCGTATTCGCGAGTTGGACTACACCGCAGTTCCGGCCGAAAACTTTTCGGAAGCTTACATCAAGCGAACCCAAAAACTCCGCAAAGAGTATGCCGACATGGGTATACGTTCGGAACCCGTGCCGTTGGTTGACCTGATCTATTATGGATTCAACATGGAAGACGAAGATTTCGGCGGTTACGACGATAGACAGAAATGGCTGCGTCAAGCGATTTCTTTGGCTATTGATTGGGAAGAACGAAACGAGGCCTTTTACAATAATTTGAATGGAATTTATGATGGCCCTATACCGGCATCACTTGCCGGTCATCCAAAAAACGGGTCGCTGCCCTATGCCTACCGTGGTCCCGATTTGGCGCGGGCACGCAAATTGCTGGTTAAGGCTGGCTATCCCGAAGGAAAAGGAGTGCCGAAGTTGGTTTTTTTTACCAGTCGCGCTGCGCGATTGGCTGAAATGGCTGAGATGAGCAAGCGTCATTTGGCCAAGATTGGAATCGAATTGGATGTCCGGCTCGTCGATTTTTCTACGCTGACTGATGCTTTGCGGAATCGACGCGCGCCGTTTTTTGGCCTCTCGTGGGTTAGTGATTACCCTGATGCCGAAAACTTTTTGCAGTTATTTTATGGGCCGTTCAAGTCCCCTAGCTCGAATAATTTCAACTACGATCGTCCCGAGTATAACAAATTGTACGAACGTATTCGTGTCATGTCGCCCTCATCGGAGCGGACGGAACTTTATGAGCAGATGCGCGACATGGTCATCGAAGATGCCCCGATGATCGGGTCTATGGAGAGGACGCGATATTTTTTAATCAACAAACGTTTGCAAAATTGCAAACCGATTGAGTCTTTTAAACTGGCCCAAGTACCTCAACGTCAAATAGCAGAAATTTCACAGGAACCAATAAACCGATGTGGGCCTACGTTATCCGCCGGATCGTTTACAACATTCCCGTCTTCATGGCGATTGTGTTGTTGGTGATGTTGCTGCTGCGCGTGCGCGACCCAGTACCGGGTATGATGGGCAAGCAGGCGACCGTCGAAGATATTGCAAACAAACGCGAAGAACTGGGGCTCAACCGACCCCGTTATGTGCAGTATTTTACGTTGCTCCAGCAGATGGTCACTTTCGATTTCTCGCAAGAATTATGGACGCAGCCGGGGATGACGGTGGGGGAATTGCTTCGCAAGTCGGTGCCGATTTCGCTGCTGCTGACCCTGCCGGCGCTGTTTCTCACGACGGTGATTTCGGTCTGCATCGGTATGATTTCGGCCTATGCGCGGGGCCGACTGCTCGACAAAATACTGGTCTTCTTCGCCGTGCTGGGCATGAGTATCAGCTTTCTCGTTTACATTATTTTTGGTCAGTATTTTGGTTCCTATCAACTCGGTCGACTCGTCGGACAGCCCGTTTTTTCGATTCATGGTTACGAGCCGGGCCTGCAAAATTGGGCGTACTACATGCTGCTGCCGGTGCTTATTAGCGTGATCGTCTCGATGGGCTACAACACACGGTTCTACCGCGCCGTGATGGTCGAAGAGACGACGCAAGACTACATCACGACTGCTTGGTCGAAAGGCGCGTCGACGTCAAAAATCATGTTCGTCCACATGCTTCGCAACGCGATGATCCCGATTATCACACGAATCATGATCACGTTGCCGTTGCTGGTGACCGGCTCGATTTTGCTCGAACGCTTTTTCGGCATCCCCGGCATGGGCGACGCACTGCTCAGCGCCATTAGCAACAACGATTTCCCCGTGATCGAAGTCTTTTCGTCGATCTTTGCCGGTCTATTTATTTGCAGTATCATCCTCACCGACGTGTTGTACGCCGTCTTCGACCCGCGAGTACGATTACAGTAATCTCCATGCAATGGAAAAAGCCACAGATGAACGCTGATAAACGCAGATGTTTTTTTGTGCGGTCGACATCTGCGTTTATCGGCGTCCATCTGCGGCTACTTTTTCTTGAATCTGTTGAATTTTGAGGGATGGATAAGTAATGCTCAGTAGGTTCCTGAAATCCCGAGAGGCGAAAAAGCTGTTTCGCGATAAGTCGGCGATCGTGGCGATGGTCGTCATTGCTGGATACTTGCTCGTGGCGCTGGCGATGATGTTCGACGTTGTTTCTCGTGACGATTGCGCGAATGTTGTCGGGCCAAATAGTGTGCCGGGGTTCTTTCTTCGCGAAGAACCGGAGCGGCGCTACGAAATCGCCCGGACTAGCTTGTTCGGCAAAGTCAAACGTGCACTGGAAAAATCGGACCCCGAGGCTGCACTCGCAGAAGTCCAACTGGGCAAGTTACGCGTCGCCGACAAAACGCCTGCCGAACTGCAAGCAATTGTCGACGAGGCGGTCGCGATCCAGGACCAACTCAAAGAGGCCGAAAGCCTTGATGACGATCCCGAGATGCTGTCGTTGCTCGAAACGTTTGAAAGCATAACGGCAGAGCTCGTCGCTCCGCTCTCGGGTTCGGATCGATTCATGCACGGCGTAGCGCTGCTTTTGGGAACCGATGCCCAAGGTCGTTCGATATTGTTTCGCGGGGTTTATTCGATCAAAGTCGCGATTCAAATCGGCGTCGTGACGGCGTTGGTGTCGGTGTTGATCGGTGCCGTGCTTGGGTCGGCGGCAGGCTATTTTGGCGGGTGGGTCGATGCCCTGGTGGTTTGGCTCTACACGACTTTTTCGTCGATTCCGAATCTCGTTTTGCTGGTGGTGATCGCCTACGCGTTTCAAGCGACTGATTCGGACGTCAAAGATACGCTGTTGCCCGTTTACATTGCGTTCTGCGCCACCTTTTGGATCGGCACCTGTCGCGTCGTGCGAGGCGAAACGATGAAGCTGAAACAACTGGAGTACGTCCAAGCGGCCAAGACCGCCGGGTTTGGTAGCATGCGTGTCCTGTTTCGACATGTGCTGCCAAACACGAGTCATTTGTTGCTGATCAATTTTTCGTTGCTGCTGATTGGCGCCATCAAATCGGAAGTGATCCTTAGCTATCTCGGTTTGGGCGTGAAATCGCAACCGAGTTGGGGAATCATGATCCGCGACGCGGGCAATAACGGCGACGTGATGACCGGTTTTTTCTGGCAGATCGGCACCGCGACGGCTTTGATGTTTGTGTTGGTGTTGGCGTTTAATATCCTTTCCGATGCGCTACAAGACGCGTTTGATCCAAAACACCTTTGATGAATGAAAAGACAAAAAGCAAAAGAATAGGACGCGGAGGAACGCGGATTAAACGGATTTACGCGGATTGAAAAAATGAAAGGCGATAATTGCGGCCCATTTTGCAGGAAAAACTCGAAACATGTACAATCGCCCCTCCCCTTTTTAATCCGCGTGGATCCGTTTAATCCGCGTTCCTCCGCGTTCTATTCTTCTTTGCTTTGCTTTACATTACAAACCCATGCACAAATCCAAGGCACTACTCACCGTCAACAATCTCTCCGTTGGTTTTCACACCGACCGTGGTGACGTTACGGCTATCGAGGACGTTTCCTTTGAGGTGCGCGCGGGCGAAATCCTGGGGATCGTCGGCGAATCGGGCTGCGGCAAGTCAGTCACTGGCCGAAGCATCATGCGTCTGCTGCCCAAATTCAACAGTTTTATCGATCCGCAGAGCGAGATCAATTTTGAAGGAATCAATCTAGCACAGGCTGACGAAAAGACGATGCGCACCTTGCGCGGCGATCGCATCGCGATGATTTTCCAGGAGCCGATGACAGCGCTCAATCCGGTGTTTACGATCGGTTGGCAGCTTGACGAAGCGCTCAAGTACCATACGACACTCAAAAAATCGCAGCGTCGCGAACGGGCGGTCGCCATGCTAAAATCGGTCGAAATTCCTAATCCTGAGCAGCGGTATCACGAATATCCACATCAGTTGTCGGGGGGAATGCGACAGCGTGTTGTGATTGCGATGGCTCTGTGCTGCGACCCCGAGCTGCTGATCGCCGATGAGCCGACGACGGCGCTTGACGTGACGATTCAGGCGCAAATTTTGCGGTTGATGGACGAGCTTCGCAAAAAAGCGGAGACGGCTGTCATTTTGATTACGCACGATTTAGGAGTGATCGCACAGATTTGTGATCGAGTGATCGTGATGTATGCCGGCCAGATTGTCGAGACCGCCGACGTCTATTCGCTTTTCAAAAATCCTCAACATCCCTACACCAAAGCGCTGCTAGAATCGATCCCGCAGACAGGCCGTCAGCATCATCAAACCCGCCTGCCGACGATCGAAGGCATCGTGCCAAGCCTTTTTGATCTGCCCGATGGTTGCCGCTTTCAAGATCGGTGTACCTTCAGAACGCAAGAGTGCGTCGATCGCGAGCCCCAACTGAGTGATGAGGTCGATTCCCGCAAGGTTCGTTGTTTTTTCCCACTTGAAAATTTACTTTGAAAAGGACGATAGAATGGGTGCATTCAAATTTCACAGACTACGCATAGCGAAACTCCGAACCGCGCCCGTAAGGAAGCGCCCCAGGGAGCCAAAATCTTGCCTAGACGCTTCCTTACGGGCGCGGTTCAGTGGAAAAATCGCTTGATGATTGCAATTTACTAAGTGAGTCGAAGTCTATGTCGTTGATCGAAGTCAAAAATCTCGTCAAACATTTTCCGGTGCGTGGCGGACTGCTGAACCGTGTGCTGAAAAAAGTCCATGCCGTCAACGGTGTTAGTTTTACAATCGAGAAAGGCGAAATCCTCGGCGTCGTTGGCGAGTCGGGGTGCGGCAAATCGACATTAGGCAAGCTTATTATTCGACTGCTTGAGGCGACTGCTGGTGAGGTGATCTTTAAGGGCCGGCCGATTACCCATTTGAACGCCTCCGAGCTATTGCCTTTCCGCCGTCAGATGCAGATGATATTTCAAGATCCTCATGCGTCGCTCAATCCGCGCATGACCGTGGGCAATGCGGTGCGCGAAGTGCTTTCCTTCCACAACATCGTGCCGCGCCAAGAGCTGGCAACTAAAGTGAAGGAGCTGTTTTCGCAAGTCGGCGTGAATCTCGACTCGATTGATCGGTACCCACACGAGTTTTCTGGCGGGCAGAAACAGCGGATCGGCATAGCGCGGGCATTAGCCGTCAACCCGGAATTCATCATCGCCGACGAACCGGTCTCGGCACTCGACGTCTCGATTCAAGCCCAAGTTCTCAATGTGTTGATGGATTTGAAAAACGAATTCGATTTGACGATGCTGTTTATCTCGCACGACTTGAAAGTCATCGATCATTTCTGCGATCGCATGTTGGTGATGTATCTCGGGTTCATCCTCGAAGAGGTTCCTTGCCAAGATATCCACGCCGATGCACTGCATCCCTACACCAAGGCATTGCTCGGTGCAAACCCAGTTTCTGATCCCGAAAAACGGCACGAGCTGACCGTCTTGGAAGGAGAAGTTCCCAGCCCTTACCATCCGCCGCAAGGCTGCCCGTTTGTGACCCGCTGTCCGTTAGTGACCGAGCAGTGTCACGCCGAAATGCCGCCGTTGGTAGAGCGTATTGAAGGACATCGTGTCGCGTGCTGGGAAGTGTGAGGCGACAAGAATTGAACCACGACGACACAACGGGCACGACGCAAACCTCTCGTCGTGTCGTCGTGGTTTATTTTTTTCTTTTGACGGTCAGGAAGCCAAATGGTCTTGCTTCGCTACGCATCATGACGATGTCCTGCTTGTGCTTGCCCGCAGCGGGTTGGTTGTCTTCGTTGAGGAACCAGTGCTTGTCTCGGTCTGTTTGGATGCAAAGTTGGACATAGCGAACGCTTTGATCTTGAAACATCACGTTTTGACCACAACCACTGTGGTTGGCACTTTGGAAGCCGACGACCGAGGAACTTGGCTTGTCAGCCATGACGGGAGCATTGCAGCGCTGAGAGAATTCTACCTGACAGTAGTTCCCATGCTGGTCTACATATCCGATGCGATAGGCAAAACTGCCACCCATGTTTTCGAGTAGCGATTTCAGTGTTGCACCTTTCGTTTCAGATAATTCCTGTCTCGTGGGTATGCGAAAAACGACCACACCACGATGGATATCTTCGGCCATTTGTGTGGAAGGGCAAACCAGGAACTCGATCAATTGTCTACGAGTGAGAATGCCGCTTTCGACCAGTTTAAGGGCGTACATCCCCGCATTTTCGTGACGGTCGATAACAGGAATCTGCCCGCCCGCTTGTTCGGCAAATTTCGCAAGCGCAAAACCAAGGCGGTGGAGGTTTTCTTGACATTGCTGACGCCTAGCGGCATCACGGCTTTTTCGCAAGGCGGGCAGTAAAAGCGAACCCATCACCAGCAGGAGGCAGGCTACGACAGAAATGTCGAGCAATGTCCAGCGCCGATTTTTGGGTGCGGCTATCTCTTGAGATTCTGTGAGCGAAGCTGGTAGAACGGTAGGCGACAGCGCGCCTTGCGCGCTGGCCTGCTTTACGAACAAGCAGGTGCGCTGCACTAAGTCTTCGGGAGGTGTGTCAGCTTCACAATTACTCGAATCGCGAGCTTCTTCCATGTACTCGCGGAGTCGCTCGAATTCGTGCCGCCAGATGGGGTCACTTTCGAGGCGGGCTTCGATTCGACTACGCTGCTCGTCGTCGAGATCGTTCAGCAGATACGCAAGAAGTTCGTCTCTCATGCTAACCTCGCAATCTTCATCCTAATCCTTCTCATAATCTTAATCCCCTATCCTCATTCCTATAAGACGAAAGAGTAGGATTAAGATTAAGAGCAGGATTAAGAGTAAGGGTAATCGAGGCACAACACACGACAAGCCCGCTACGAGTAGCAGGCTTGTCGATAAGCTTCAAAATGTCAGCGAAAATTGTCCAGCATCGGTCGATTGCCCAGCTACGGTCGATTGGTCGTGTGGCCATCGCGCCACGACTGTCCCAAACTTTTGATAGCCGAGTGGAGGCGGCTCTTGATAGTTCCGACAGGTATCGAAAGAACTTGCGCTGCATCACTGTATTTCATCCCCCTGAAATAAACCAACTGGACCGCGCTTTGCAAGGAGTCGGGCAAGTTACCCACTGCACTGCGAACCCATTCGGCCCGTTCCCCACTCTCGGCCTTGGCACCAGGCCCCGACTCTTGGCTGACAACAATTTCCATCAGGCTACCAAGTTCTTCGCCGCTCGAGCTTCGCGACTGATCGAGGCTCAGCCGGCGATGCCGACGATTGCGGCGTTGGTAATCAATGGCCTGATTGGTGGCGATCGTGTATAGCCAAGGTCGAAACTTGCGTCCCGCCTGAAATAACTCGCACTTCACATGGACTTGGAGAAAAGTTTGCTGGAACACGTCCTCGGCCTTGGCAGTGCCGCCGAGAAAGCGTCGTAAAAAGTTAAACAGCTCTCGTTGGTAACGCGAGACCAGCTCGGTAAACACGAGGGCATCTTCGGTCGTGCGGTATTCCAGCAACAGCTCTTCGTCACTGCGACCGCTATAATCTACGAGCATCGCGGTCGAGTGCGATAAGGGCTTACTGGTATTGTCTGTCTTTTTTTCCGTTGCTTCCGTGGTGTGCTTCTTCATACTACGAACTCCTCGTGAAGAGAGTTCGACGTTTTCGGGAGAAAATCCTTTCTCCGTACCGTCCGATTTGGAATCCACCAATCCTCGCACAAAAACAGGTGCGTTTCCTTGGATCAGGGAAAATGACATCCTTCCTGGGCCTTGCCTAAATCGAGCACTTTGCTACGAGGTCGACTGGGGAGCCATTGGTCGGTTGTCGGGTTGCCAGTTGTTGGGTTGTAGTAGGGCAAGTCTCATGCCGAGTCGAGGTGTCCACCTCTTGTTTGACACAGCTGTCAGAACCCCAACTGATGATAAGCACTGTACTTACGTCGCCTACCCCAATTAGGTTCACCCAATTTATTAGACGCTGCGGAACTGCCAATATCTACTTATTTTACAAGAAATTGTACAAAAATGGCAGGAAAGTGTCTCAGAATCGGAGGGAAGTGTGATCAATTTTGCTACAGTTTGGGGTCTGTGGAGAAGAAACCTTCCTCATAACGGCAAGTGGATACCGTGGACTTCTCTGCATCATACTTTTAGAAAAGCTGGTCTGAAGCCCCCAAAAAGCGATTTCTGTTGCCCGAAAGCAACCCACAGTTGTCTATGTGGGTTCCAGGCAAATTACCTCCGAACTTGGTTTTTTTCATCTTCGTATCCAAACCGGTCACGGCTTCGTTGCAGGAAGTGGAAGAGGTGCTTTCAAACCCGCGCGACGCGGTTACCACCGATGCGGCGGATGAGGGTGCGCATTTCAAGGACGCTGATCGTTGACAGTACGCGGTGAACGGGCAAGCCGCTGGTTTGGGTGACTTCGTCGATCAGCGAACCGTCGGGATGAATCGCTTGCAGAACTTTTTGTTCGACTTCGTTGAGGGTGACTTCTGCGGGAACGCGAATCGTGGTGCCATCGGCGCGCTCGGCGGTGTGGGCGAGCGGGCCGAGTTCTTCGAGAACGTCGTCGATCGTCATGACGAGCTTGGCGCCGTCGCGGAGCAGGCGGTGCGGACCGTTGGAAAGTCGGCTGTCGACAGGCCCTGGCACGGCAAAGACTTCGCGATTTTGTTCCCACGCATGACGAGCGGTAATGAGCGCACCTGAGCGGTCGGCCGCCTCGACGATAATCGACCCGAGTGACAGGCCGCTGATGATGCGATTGCGCTGCGGAAACATCCCGCTCATTGGTGGCATGGTCGGGGCCGCTTCGCTGAGGACGCAACCTTGGCGGGCAATTTCTTGAGCCAGCTCGGCATTCTCGGGCGGATACGGTTTGAGGACGCCGCTGGCAAGCACGGCAATCGTACGTCCACCGGCGGCGAGCGCGGCTTGGTGCGCTGCTGTATCAATGCCGCGCGCCATGCCGCTAACGACGGTGACGCCAGCTTTGGCGAGGCTCGTCGCGAGCTTGGTTGCTTGCTCGATACCGTAGCGAGTCGCGTGACGCGTGCCCACAATCGCAACCGCCAGCCTGTCGACGGGCAACAAGCTGCCAAGTGCAAACAGTACGCCGGGCGGATCGTGAATTTCGGCGAGCAGCGGCGGATAGTTTTCGCTCGACTCGAGCAGAATCTCGACATTGTTGTCGTGAGCCAATTGGATTTGCGCATCGACGTCGATTTCTGTACGAGCTTCGGCGATACGTTTGGCCAGCTTGGGGCCGACACCTTGGACGCGTTGCAACTCGCCGTACGTCGCGTGCAGCACACATTCGGGCGTGCCAAATTGTGTGAGCAAACGCTGACGCGTGAGCGGGCCAATGCCCGAGATCAGCGCCAGCATCAACTGATCGCGGAGTTCGTGGTCTGGTGGGACATCGTCTTGGTGGTCGTCGGGAGAATTCACGAAATTTCATTCGATTGAAGTGGGGCACAGCCCGCCCGAATGACGGATCTCCCGTAGGATAGGCTTCTAGTGCTTTGTCACAGCTTAATTTAGGGATGAGCCGCTTGG
>JAADGD010000197.1 GCA_013152515.1 Planctomycetota bacterium | reverse complement strand
ATTCTGATCATTACTGCATACGGAGGGTTGGCTCAGCTTTTTTAAGCATAGCCAACGTCAGGGAATAGTCCACGTCTGATTCCAGGTGTTGAAAGTTTGAAGTTCGTTAGATGTTAAACTGCGACGCTCATACCGTGCAAGCTCTCGCCGGAAGGCGATCAACCTCGCTACGAAATACATTTTATTTTCCGCTCAGATCAACCGACACTCTGCTGATTCCGGTGTTTCGGCCTATTTCCTGCTTCGCCGGAATTTGACTTTGACATTCTAAGAGGTTATAACTGCGGCTTACCTCGTTGGAGATTACCGAGTTGCAGAATGCGATTTCTAGCTCGTAGAAGACGACACCTTTGTTCACGCTCCACAGCTTCCCACCTAACTGTCCTACCTCACCCTCCCTTGCCTCAAATTGTCTAGCCCGGATCCACTGCTAGATCAGTACTACTGATGCGCAGTTGCTTAACGGTTTGCTGGCAGAATTGTTTCATCTTCAGGAGACTCGTGTCATGTCTCGGTTGTCTGCGAAATCGTTGAATCGGCGTGGTTTTTTGAAAGTGGGCGCGGTTGCAGGTTTGGGGATCGGTCTTGCTGATTTTTTGGCGATCGAATCGGCCCAGGCGGCAATGAATAAATTTGTCACTCCGAAGGTGCGTGCCAAGAGCGTTATTCACATTTATCTGCCAGGGGGGCTTTCTGCCCAAGAGACATGGGATCCTAAGCCGTTGTCGCCGATCGAGTATCGGGGAGAGATGCGAGCGATCAACACGAAGCTGCCCGGCGTGCAGTTTAGCGAGGTGCTACCCAAAACGGCGCAAGTGGCAGATAAGCTGACGGTGATCCGTTCGCTCACGCATGGCGAAGCGGCACACGAACGAGGGCAGCACAACATGATGACCGGCTACCGCCCGAGTCCGGCGCTGCAATTTCCCAGTTTTGGCAGCGTTGTCAGCCACGAGTTCGGTCCGCGCAAAGACTTGCCGCCCTACATTAGCATTCCCAGCGATCCGAATCCTTACGCGGGTTCGGGGTACTTGAGTTCAGCGTTTGCTCCGTTCGCCGTCGGCGACGATCCGGCGCGCGCACAGTTCAAAGTCCGCGACTTGAATCTGCCGGGCGATGTCAACCAACAGCGCTACGAGCATCGCTTAGCTGCCTTGGAGGTTGCCAACGAACAGTTTAACCAACGGGCTGCTTCGGATGCGGTTTCGTCGATGAACGCTTTTTATCAGCGTGCCTTCGATCTAATCGGTTCCCCTGCGGCGCGTGAAGCGTTTGACATGAGCAAAGAACCCAACAACTTCAAAGATCGCTACGGTCGTAACTCAGCAGGGCAGCGGATGTTGTTGGCTCGACGACTCGTCGAAGCGGGGACGCGGTTTGTCACGCTGACGTATGGCAGTTGGGATAATCATACGCGGATTACCGGTAGCATGCGCAGTCAAATGCCCGCGTTTGATCAAGGGTTTGCGGCGCTGCTGGGCGACTTGGACGAACGCGGTCTACTGGACGACACCCTTGTAATGGTATCGAGCGAATTTGGCCGTACGCCGAAAATCAACGGCGATGCAGGACGCGACCATTGGTCAAAAGTGTTTAGCGTGGTCTTGGCGGGCGGCGGAATCAAACGCGGGGCGGTGATTGGTTCGTCGGGCGCGACCGCTAACGAACCAGAAGAGACGCCCATCTCGCCCGAAGATTTGGCAACGACGCTCTATCATCAACTCGGCATCGCGGCGCAGAAAGAACTGATGGCCCCTGGCGATCGACCGATCGAAATTGCCAAAGGGGGCAGCGTTCGCAAGGAATTGTTGGCCTAGCGGACTGAGACTTACAGCTACGTTGTTTTGAATGGGGAGTTCATTGTGACAACAAATTGGTTTCTTCGCGTAACCTACGCGGCATGCTTGCTACTGAGCGTGGCAGTTCCGTCTCTGGCGGCGGACCCGGTGCTGCAACAGCTCGTTCCGCAAGGCGCGCAGCGTGGCACCGAAGTCGAAGTCCTCATTTCCGGGGCGCGGTTCCAAGACGGGCCCTATCAAGTTTTACTCTACGAAACGGGGATCGAAGTTGGCAACGTCGAGTCGGTTGAGGGCAAGCAGGTAAAATGCGTCTTTCGCTTGGCCGCCGATTGCCGATTGGGGCGACATGCTCTGCGTTTGCGAACGGCTTCGGGCCTAAGCAATCTGGTAACTTTTCACGTTAGCAATTTGAAAGAGATCAAAGAAGCCGAACCGAATAACACGTCGGAACAGCCGCAAGAGATCGCAACAGACGTCGTCGTCAATGGCCTGGTGACCGGGGGAGATACGGATGTCTATGCCGTCACGGTTGCGGCAGGCGAACGACTTAGCGTCGAGATCGAAGGCTTACGGCTGGGTCGTACGTTGTTTGATCCGATGATCGAATTGTATGACGAAGCGGGATCGCTATTGGCCAGCAACGACGATCAACCTGCTGCGAATCAAGATGCGTTTGTTTCAATTCGAGCGAAAAAAGCGGGGCGAGTGTTCGTTCATGTGCGCGAGTCGGCTTATCGAGGTAGCGGCGCGGCGACCTATCGGCTACACGTCGGACGATTTCCGCGACCAGTAGCAGTCTTTCCGCCAGCGGCGGTGCCGGGTAAGCCGGCCGAGTTGCGCTGGATCGGCGAGACGTTTGACGAAAAGAGCGTGACGGTCGAAGTTCCCCCAATCGAGAACACAAGGGTCGAGGGGAACATTTACGAAGCCCATGCCGTTGATGAGCAGGGAGTTTCGCCTTCGGGGCTGTCGCTATTTTTGTACCCTTCACCTCCAGCCTTGGAAATCGAGCCGAACAACAGCCGCGAAACGGCCACGGAAATGACTGCCCCAGGCATCGCCTGCGGGGTGATCAGCGAGCCGTCCGACAAGGACTTCTTCCGTTTTACGATGAAGAAAGGCGAGCAGTGGGATTTTCGCGTGCGGGCGCGTGAATTGCGTTCGCCACTTGATACCGTCATTCATCTCTATGGCCCCGACGGAAAATATCTCAAGGGTAACGACGACGACAGTGGCCAGCCCGACAGCTACCTGCGATTCAAAGCACCCGTTGATGGCGAATACACGTTAGACGTAGAAGACCGGCTGTTACGTGGTCGCAGAGAAATGGTTTATGTGCTGGATATCTCTAAACCATCGGCTATTGCTGAATTACAATTCGACGAGCGAAAGCGTTATCAGGCGCAGGTAATCAATATCCCACAGGGTGGCCGTATAGCCGCGATGATGACGGTGAAGCGGAAAGATTTCGGTGGACCTTTACAGGTCGAATTTAGCGAGCTTCCTGCGGGGAGCGAAGTCGAAGCGGTTCCGCTGGCGGGAAACTACAATCGCTTGCCGGTGTTGTTTTCTGCGAAACCGCAAGCAGAGTTGGGGGCGGCGTTGGTTACGGTGACGGCGACGCTGACGGAGAATCCACAGCCGATGGCAAGCCGCTTTCGGCAGCAAACTTGGCTGGTGAAGGGGCGTAATAATGTAAAGGTATGGAGCCACTACGCCGATCGAGCAGCCGTTGCGGTGACCAGCGCCTTGCCTTACTCGATAAGTGTGGTGGAGCCGAAAGCGCCACTAGTTCGAGGTGGAGCAATGGAGTTGAAAGTCGTCGTACAGCGGAAGGAAGGTTTTGAGAAGGCCATCGCGGTGCGCACCATCTACAATCCGCCAGGCGTGTCGACCAATCAGTCGAGATCGATTCCTGCCAAGGGAAACGAGGTGTTGATTCCGATCACCGCCAACGGAAGCGCACGACTGGGCGACTGGAAGATCGTTTTTCTCGGCAAGACGTCCATCAACGGTGCCGTCGAAGCCTCGACCCAGTTGGCGACCTTGCGAATTTCCGAGCCGTTTTTCGATGTCAAGATTCCGACGATCACGGTTTTGCAAGGAGATACGGCAGAATTGGTGGTCGCGCTCGAGCATCGCCATCCGTTCGAGGGCGAGGCAGAGATCGAATTACTGCGACTGCCGCAGGGCGTATCCGCTGAAAAAGTGAAGATCAAGGCGGATGGCAAGTCGGCTGTTTTTCAGCTGAAGATTGCCAAAGAGGCTCGCGTGGGTCGACATCGGGGCGTTGGTTGCCAAATTCGGCTTACGGTCGATGGCGATCCTGTTCGGTATAGCCAAGGGTACGTCGATCTAAGCGTTGATCCCGCAATCGAAACCAAGAACGAAACCGCTGCCGACTCACAGACAGCGAAGGACCAAGCATCATGAACCGACGAATCTTTCTTGACTGCCGAATTGTTCTCGTGCTATTTGTTCCCGTGGCTGTGCTTCACGGGATAGCCGCGCAGGCTGAGGAGCCTTCCGCCGAGCTAAACTCGCCAACGCGCTTTGTCAGTCTGGCTGTCTATCCTGCTCAGGTTGCACTAAACCATGCCGACGATTTTCAGCAGATGCTTGCCGTCGCGACGCGAGCCGATGGTGTGACGCTCGACGTGACCAAATTGGCGAATTGGCAACTTGCGGAGCAAGAACCATCGCAGGAAAAACCCGGTGTCATCGTTTTTAACTCTGGTCAGCTCACGGCTACGGCGGATGGCACGGCAGAAATAACGATCGAATTCGCGGGGTTGCAGGCGAGCGCAGACGTGAGAGCCACCCATATCGAACAAAAAAAACCGGTGAGTTATCGCCATGACATCGTCCCCATTTTTCTTCGTGCAGGCTGCAACTCTGGCAGTTGCCACGGTTCGTCACGAGGCAAGGATGGATTTCGTCTGTCGATATTTGGTTTTGATCTCTCCGGCGATTACCACCGACTGACTCACGAGTTGGCGACTCGTCGTTTGAATTATGCGCTGCCTGACGAAAGCCTGCTGCTCCTCAAAGCGACCGGTGCCGTTCCGCATACGGGTGGAAAGAAAATCGACCTAGAGAGCGACTACTATCGCAAGCTACTCCGTTGGATTGCCGCAGGCGCGATCAACGATCTCGCAGGCGCGCCGACGGTAGACTCGCTCGCCATCTATCCGCCCAGTGCCGCGATGGGCATCGATGGGCAAACGCAACAGTTCGTCGCCGTCGCAACTTATTCCGATGGCACGACACGCGATGTGTCGTCGCTAGCTCTCTTTCAAACGAGCAACGATGTCTCAGCCGCGATAACGGCCGATGGGCTCGTCACTTCGGCTCAACCTGGCGAAGCCTTCATCATGGCCCGCTTCGATACACATACTGTCGGCAGTCAAGTTTTGGTGCTACGTACCGACAAACCTTACGAGCCCAGCAATGAAGCGCCGGCCAACTACATTGATGAGTTGGTGAACCAAAAACTGCGCACGTTGCGTATTTATTCGAGCCCGCTCTGTACTGACGAAGAATTTTTACGGCGCGTCTCGCTTGACATCTCTGGGCGTTTGCCAAAACGCGAAGAACACGACACCTTCCTCGCCAGCAAATCCCCCACCAAGCGAGCAGAGAAAATTGACGAACTGTTGGCTGAGCCTCAGTTTGCGCAGTTGTGGGCACAAAAGTGGGCAGAGCTGCTACTCATCCGTACCGAGCCGAACCGGGTCGAGTACAAGCCGATGTTTTTGTATTGGGAATGGCTGACAGAGCAGATCACTGCGGGACGGCCTTTGGATGAAATGATTCGCGAGTTGCTCTCTAGCAGTGGCAGTACATTCGATACACCCACGACCAACTTCTATCAGATCGATCCCGACCAGAAAAAAGTCGCCGAAAATGTGGCCCAATCATTTCTTGGCATTCGCATTCAATGTGCCCAGTGCCACAACCATCCGTTCGACCGTTGGACGATGGATGACTATTACAGCTTCACGGCATTTTTTTCACAAATTGCTCGTAAGCGAAGCGACGACTATCGCGAGTGGATGATTTACAATAGTGGCGGTGGCGAGATGCGGCATCCGATCGGTGGACGAGTTATGAAGCCGAAATTTCTCGGCGGTGCAGAGCCAGAACTCAAAGGACGTGACCGGCGGGCTGCGCTCGCCGATTGGATCGTCTCGTCCGAGAATCCGTACTTCGCAGTCAGCGTCGCCAACCGCGTTTGGGCTCATTTTCTTGGTAGTGGAATTGTCGAGCCAGTGGACGATATCCGCGTGAGTAATCCACCCAGCAATCCTGCCTTGTTCAACAAGCTCGGCGAACAGCTTGTTGGCTACGATTTCGACATTCGCCGTTTGGTAAGAGATATTTGCAATTCCAATACCTACCAGCGCACTTGCGATACGAACGAATCCAATGCGAAAGACACGGCTAATTTTGCTCGTGCCCAGCCACGACGGATTTTGGCGGAGGTCTTGCTCGACTGCTTAGTGCAGGCAACCGGTCAGCCCGAGAGTTTGCCAGGCCTACCGGCAGGTTCAAGGGCTGTGCAAATCGCTGACGGGCGAGCGAGCAACTATTTCCTGACCACCTTTGGCCGCTCTAAACGCGAAACCGTCTGTGCCTGCGAGGCGAAGGCCGAGCCGACGTTGTCGCAGGCCTTGCACATGCTCAACGGCAACACGGTCCATCAGAAAATAGCGCAAGGCGGCTTGGTCAAAAAGTGGCTCGCCGCCAAAAAGACGTCGGCCGAGGTGATTGACGAAATCTACCTGCGCTGCCTGTCACGACCGCCCACCGACGAAGAACGCGACCGGCTCGTCGCAACGCTACCAACCGAGAAGCCGAACCTCGAAAGTGCGTTGCAAGATGTTTTTTGGGCAGTGCTGAACTCACGCGAGTTTTTGTTTAACCATTAGTGCCGATTTCAAATTCCGAACGTAACCCACAACACTCCGAAACTCGCCCATAAGGAAGCGTCCGATCGAACTGGACACTTTTGGAACGTTTCCATACGGGCGCAGTTCTGCATTTCGTAGAGAGTCCAACCGAAGAGTATAACTTCTGTAAAGCCTCTGTAGAGCCTATGAATACGCCATTCAGAAACAACCCTATCATGTCGCAACGAATAAGCATCTTTGTTTTGCTGGCACTAGTCATGCCGCTGTCGATTGCTCGATCTGCGGGAAAGTTGACTTTCGAGGCGGACGTCAAGCCAATCTTGCGTGAGCATTGTTTTGCTTGTCACAACCAAGACGACGCCGAATCGAGCTTGGCCTTGGATAGTTTTGAGGGGCTGATGACCGGCGGTGCCAGTGGCGAAGTGCTGGTGGCCGGCGATCCCGAGGGTTCCCGACTTTGGAAACTGGTGACTCACCAAGAAGAACCCAAAATGCCGCCTGACAGCGACAAATTACCTGAAAACCAATTGCAGGTGCTACGCGGGTGGATCAAGGGCGGTCTGCTCAAAGACGCTGATTCTAAGCCGATAAAAAGCAAGAAGCCAGCGATCGCCAAAATCGACGCCGCCAATTTAGGCAAGCCCATTGGCGAACCCGCGATGCCTGAGCAATTGTTTCACGAACCTGTTTTGTGGACACAAAAGACAGGTCCGGTCGACGCGCTCGCCACTAGTGCTTGGGCACCGTTAGCAGCAGTCGCGTGGCAGCGACAGATTTCGTTTTACGACACGAATACGTACCAGCTACTAGGGATTATTCCCTATGTCGATGGCGTGCCGCGAGTGGTTCGTTTCAGCCGTGACGGTGGTTTAGTCTTGGTGGCCGGGGGACGACACGCGGCAGCGGGCAGTGCGACGTTGTTCGACGTGAAAACAGGTGCCCGACTCATTACGCTCGGCGACGAGCTCGATATTGTCCTGGCGGCAGACATTAGCCCCGATCTCTCTTTGGTCGCTATCGGGGGGCCGAAGAAAAAAGTGCGAGTCTATCGTGTTGCCGATGGCACACTTGCTTATCAAATTAACAAACACACCAATTGGGTAACCGCTGTAGGTTTTAGCCCTGACGGAAAACTTCTGGCGACCGCCGACCGCAACGGTGGTGCGCTGCTTTGGCAGGCAGCCGCCGGACATGAACGAGGCGATCTGCGCGGGCACAAAGTGGCCATTACTTCGCTCGACTGGCGGGCAGATTCTGCAATACTTGCCACGGCAAGCGAAGATGGCACCGTCCGGCTCTGGAACCCGGCTGGTCAGCAGATCAAGTCGATCGCGGCTCACCCTGGCGGTGTCCTCTCGGTGCGATTTTCCCAAGCGGGCGACTGGGTGTCCACCGGTCGCGATCATCATGTAAAAACCTGGAAGTCGGATGGCGCAGCAATCGCCGACTTGGGCAAAATGCCGGGCATAGCGCTAGCGGCAGCCTTCTCGCACGACGGCATAAAAGTCATCGCCAGCGATTTCACAGGCGAAGTCCGTGTGCTCGACGTCGCGAGCAAAAAGCAAGTGGCGACATTACAGGCCAACCCACCGCTTTTGGCGAAGCGATTGGCTGACGCCGAAAAAACACTACAGCAAAACCAACAAAAACTCCAAACCACCAAAACCAACGAAGCGACGCAGCTTGCTGCGCTAAACCAAGGCAAAGCCGCCCACACCGCCTACCAGGATAAGCTGGCGAAGACCCAAGCGGCACTTGCCGCAGCGAAAAAGCAGCACCAAGACCTTACCAGCACACTAGCTGCGCAACAACAAAATCTCACCGCCGTCCGTCAACCGGCCGAGCAAGCCGCCGCGTTATTGGCAGAAGCGAGCAAATTGCTCAAGCAAGCACAAGCAGAATCGACCGAGGAGACAGAGACCAAGCAGCTCGCCGAGTTAGA
>JAADGD010000118.1 GCA_013152515.1 Planctomycetota bacterium | reverse complement strand
CAACGCCTGCAAGACATTCGTGAGCCCAATGGCCGTAAGACCGATTTGCTGCGCGACAAAAGCAAGGGTGGCGCGATGGCCAGAGTGTTGGAAAAAGCCGCGCCTGCGCTCTCGAAGCCGATGCAGTCGACTGACGAAGGAGAGATTGGCAAAACCAAATCCAAACTCAACGAGGCGGGGTTCCGTAGTGAGAATGCGGTGCTCATGTACAATGCTTTGCGGATGGAGTTTTCTCGGCGGCTTTTTTATCGGCGGTGGAGCAGTCCTCCTCATTCGCGGATTCGACGGGGACTCGATGATCTGGGTGGGTGGTATCGCGTGTGTGAGTATTTTCTTACCTGCGATTATTCTCTGGATAATTTCCAGAGGCCGCAAAGACAATATCTTCTACGGTTTGCCCGACGCGCTCGACCTGATGGTTGTCTGCGTGGAGGCAGGCTTGGGACTTGACCAAGCGATGCGGAAAGTCGCGGAAGAGATGAAAAATTCTTATCACATCATCGCCGAAGAATTTAGTCTCTGCAATTTACAACTGCAAATGGGCCGCGCCCGTAACGAGGTGTTACACGATTTGGGAGCGAGAACTGGCGTGGATGACCTCAAAGCCCTGGCAGCCATTCTGATCCAAGCCGACAAATTCGGCTCCAGCGTGGCCCAGGCACTACGTGTGCAGAGCGACTCGATGCGTACTCGCCGAAGTCAATTGGCGGAGGAAAAGGCGGCCAAAACAGCGGTGAAACTGATTTTCCCGCTCGTTTTGTTCATTTTCCCAGCGATTTTTATCGTGTTGGTTGGTCCGGCTGCTATCACGATGATCAACGAGCTCTTCCCGTCGATGAACGGCGAACTCTAGGCACAGAGGGTATCACTCGGGGTCAGATCGCGGAAACTAGGCAGACTGCGCAAAGATGGCCAGTCCCACCAAAAGTAACGCAGGCAACTCTGGATTTCTGACGATACCGTTTGACAGGTGCGACAACTTCCCGCAATGCCGCTCCGTACGAAACCGCTCACGGCGTTTGTACGCACGCGTCACACTAGGATCCAGGTAAATGAAAAAAATTAGCCTCAAAACATTTGTGATTGGTGCGAGTGCCGTGTTGGTACTGGCTACGGCCGGTTCAATTTCCTATGGACAACAGTCTTGTGGTAGCGAGCCTTCGCTGGGGCAGCTTTTCCGCTCTGGCTACGATGCCAATGTTCAATGGCCTCGTCACTACATTCCGCCTGCCCGCCGCTCGATTTGCGCGACTTACGACGCGATGATCAACAATGGCTGGCGACGTCAAAACTTGTTGGGCGAATATCACTTCAATAAGGACACCAATGAGCTGACAAACGCAGGTAAGTTGAAAGTGAATTGGATTCTTTCGCAAGCACCGGTTCAAAGACGCAATGTTTTTGTACAACGTGGTAGTGAAGAGTTGCAAACGACCGCACGTATCGCATCCGTTCATGATTACGCTGGAAATATGAGTCCCAGTGTCGGTCGAGTGGATGTGAACGACACGCACATAGTCGCCGAAGGCCATCCGGCTGGTTCGGTGGACAGCGTCTTTGTGGGATACGAAGCCAATCGACTACCACCCGTGTTGCCCGCTAGCAGCGGTGGCGGTGGTGGTGAGGAACAGTAATCGAAGAGAGCCATAAGACGCTCACATCGTACTACAGTACTAAGTCAAAAACCACGGATACCACTGATTTTGGAGACTTTTGGCCGGTTTGCTGCTGAGGCATTGAACTGTCAACAACATCCATTCATTGCTGCATCCGTGAACATCAGGGCTATCCGTGATCTTTAGCTTTTCACTTAGCGCAGTAGTAGTAGTAATAGAGACGTTCACGTAGAGTTTTTAACGAGCAAGGCAAGGAAGTCTGCTCGAAACGCAATTGCCAGGGAGGGTGGTCACGTGCGTAAGCATTGGATACTTGGTTGTTTGTTTTCCTTATCGGTTCTAGGTTGTGCCGGTTCAGGTTTTCCCGGTAGTGGAGCCGGACGGTCCCCGACGGGGCAATTTGCAGCGATGCAGAACAATGCCGTTACGCCGCTGCAACAGCCGGTGGGTTGGACGCAAAGGGTGACAAACGCCTTCAAAAAAGGGGGCTCAGTCAACGGTTCGCAGAAGCTTGCGAGCAACTCGCAGCTAGATCCTATTTCGCTGGGCTTTGCTTCGGGACCTCCCAATGCTGAGCTTTATCTCTCGATGGCAAAAATGAGCGACCAAGGGGGCAACACCCCACACGCTCGCAGCATGTACCAGCGGGCACTGACCATCGATCCTGAAAATCTGGATGGGATGCTTGCTTTGGCGAGGCTCGAAGATCGCGAAGGACAACTCGATGCAGCATTGCACTACTACAAACAAGCGGTGCAAACACACCCACAAAGTGCCAAAGCGCTCAACGACCTTTCGCTCTGCTTCGCTCGTCGCAATCAACTCGCTGAGGCACTGCCACCGCTGGAGCAAGCGATTCGCCTACAGCCTTCCAAACCCCTGTATCGCAATAATATCGCCAAGGTGCTCCTCGAGTTGAATCAAGTCAATGTCGCACTTCAACACCAGTCGGCGGTCCACCCGCCTGCGGTTGCCCAATACAACATCGGCGTGCTGCTCCATCAACGGGGCCGAGATGCTGAGGCAGTGCAATTTTTGACCGGGGCGAGCCAGGCCGATCCTACCTTGGTGGCAGCCAGCACACTTTTAGCTCAACTGACAAGTGGCACGCAGAATTACATCCAGAGTGCTGCGACGAACGATTCTGTTTTGCCAACGCCTCAGACGTCTCCTTACCCGACGACGGGAGCCGTCTCGGTGCCGCCGACGGTTCAGATGGTGCCGGCAGAAACGGCGCGGGTACCTGTTGGCTATTCGCCGGCCGCATTGCCGCCGGTGCGGTAGGTTGTGGTTGTAGGTTGTTGGTAGGGGGAGAGTTGTTCGTTGTTTAGCGTCGTTGCCGACGTCGCAAATGGGTATCGCCAAAAAACAAGCTAATGGGTCCGTTTTGCAATTCTCATTTTGGCGCTTCGAGCACGGGGGTTTTGATCGATTTCTGCCTCGCTGGGACGTAGCGGACGCTTGGTCAACACTTCCAGTCGCTGGTCATTGCGAAACGCATGTTTGACGAGACGATCTTCCAGCGAATGGAAACTGATGATCGCCAAGCGGCCGCCTGGGCCGAGGCAGTCGGGCAATCGCTCCAAAGCTTGCTCAAGCGAGGCGAGCTCTTGATTGACCGCAATCCGCAAAGCCTGAAAAGTCCGTGTCGCTGGGTCGATGCTATGGCCACGGCTACGTGGTACGCACGATCGCACCAAATCGGCTAGTTGGTTTGCGGTACGAATCGGGCTTTCTCGGCGCTGTGCGACGATACGACGCGCGATTCGGCGGCTCAGACGCTCTTCGCCGTACTGGTAGATAATGTTTGCGAGGTTGCGCTCGTCGAGCCGGGCGAGCAGTTGCCACGCCGCCTCGCCACGCGAACGATCGAATCGTAAATCGAGCGTGCCTGTACTTTGGTAGCTAAAGCCTCGCTGTTCGTCGGCGAGCTGATCGCTGGAGAGCCCAATGTCGAGTAAAATGCCGTCGACATGATCGATCTCGTACGATTTCAGCAGTTCAGGAATCTTGGTGTAGCTCCCGATGGCCAAGTCAACCGGCAGCGACTCCACGATCGATTCACAGCGATCGATTGCTTCGGGATCAAGGTCGATAGCCAAGACTCGCCCACCAGGCTCGACCAGCTTTGCCAAGGCCGCGGTATGCCCACCCCCGCCGAGTGTGCCGTCGACCAAGACTTTGCCCGGCGCAGGTGTGAGCCACTCGATGGCTTCGTCGAGCATGACCGGAATATGACAAGTCGGTTCGGGCATGAAAATTTAGCCCTCGGCTTTGCCGGGGGATTACGTCGGGGGAAGTATTGTCGATCGCTACAATCCCCCGGCAGAGCCGCGGGCTACCACGCATTGTACTTTGTTCACTGAATTTGAACACGATCTTACAATGGCAATTTCACTATCAGGGCTTCTCTGCTACGGTTATACGCATGGAACCTTGGATTGAATACACGTTGCCTCCTGAATTGGTCGCTCAAGAACCACTAAATCGCCGCGTCGATGCCCGTTTGATGCTCGTCGACCGCAAGCAGGGGACGATCGAACACCATCACATCCGCGATCTCCCGCACTTACTCCGCCCAAGTGATCGGCTGGTTTTGAACGACACCAAGGTGATCCCTGCTCAGTTGCGCGGCCTACGAACCAAAACGGGCGGGCGGTGGCAGGGGCTTTTTCTCGGCACGACTGGGGCTGGAGAATGGAAAATCGTCTGCAAAACGCGTGGACGGCTACAGCCGCTAGAGAAAATCACTCTTCTCGACCGCGATGGCAAACCGGCCACTCAACTGTGGTTGCTCGAACAGGTTGGCGATGGCGAGTGGCTAGCTCGGCCCGAATCGGAGTTGCCTGCGTTGGAATTGCTTGACCAACTCGGGCGGGTGCCGTTGCCTCCTTACATTCGTGGCGGACAGATGGTCGATACCGACGTGAAAGATTATCAGACGGTATTTGCCCGTTCGCCAGGTGCTGTGGCGGCGCCGACTGCTGGCTTGCACTTTACGGCTGATTTGCTGAAGGCGATCGAGCAGTCGGGCGTCTTTTTTTCGTCGGTGACTTTGCATGTCGGCAGAGGGACATTTCGTCCGATCGACGTCGAAGATGTCAGCCAGCACCCGATGCACTCGGAGTGGGCAGAGCTAACCGAAGTCGCAGCCCGCGAGATCAACGCGAGCCGTCAGGCGGGAGAGCGTGTGATTGCCGTCGGCACGACTGTCACCCGAGTTTTGGAGTCGGTGGCCACCAAGAATACTGAGGGCCCTCAGCTCGACAGCTGGCAGGGCGAGACCGATCTATTTATCCGTCCGCCCTACCAGTTCCGCGCGGTCGACGCGATGCTGACGAATTTCCACTTTCCCAGGACAACGTTGCTGCTGCTCGTACAGGCTTTGGGTGGGTCGGAGTTGATCCGAGCAGCCTACGAGGAAGCAATTCGCGAAGAATACCGATTTTACAGCTACGGCGACGCGATGCTGATTGTTTGACTTCTTCAAATCCCCAGTGCGAACGACGTTGGCAACGACGTTCACGACCAAAAACTCTGCATCAAAAAAACTCTGCGATTGCGAAGTCGGGCAAAAAAAATGGACTCTCCTCGAAAGTGACTGGGGCAGTAGCCACTTTGGTGAGGAGAGCCCATGACTCAAATGCTATCAGGCGATCGGCCTTCATGTTTTCACCCCTTTTCTGGGGTGAATCATGGAGCATTTCCGTCCACAGCTTAATGATCGGCTAGTCCTAATGTGCACTTTAGGGCAGACCGCAATAAAAGTCTAAAAGTGCGGTTGCTAAGTGCTAGCTGGCTACGCGTGTTTACGAGCCGAACGCCGAGTTGATTGCTGTGGCGGAGTCGTCGAAGCTTTGTGCTGTTTGGTTGGCGACCAAATTGACCGAGCCGATGACAGAAGCCACAAGCAAACCCAAGATAACTGCATATTCGACGGCGGTTGGTCCATCTTCCTCAATGGCCAGGCGATAAAACAGATCCTTCATGGCAATGTTCCGTTCAGAAGAGATTTCCCTAAGGGGGAGCGTGAGGTTAGTCCTGTCCTTATTACAAGCCTATGTCACGTTTGCCAAGAAGTTTCGCCAATTATTGTATTACTTTGCTACGACCTACCGCGAAATATGCGAGAGGTTGTCGACGCTGGCGGATATGACGATTGCGCAGGGGATGGGCGCCGGTGATTTTTGCGCAGTACGAGATCACTGGTTGAGAGCGTCGTTGCCAACGTCGCTAACTGGCTTGCCAAGAATGATCGTTTTAAGCTTGGAACGAGCTACCACAGCCACACGATTTGACGGCATTGGGGTTGTCAAACGTAAAACCCCGTTTCTCGATACCGTCGTAGAAGTCAACCGTTGTGCCGTCAAGGTACAGGGCACTCTTCTTGTCGACCACCACAGGCACACCGTGGTATTCGTACTTGGCGTCGGCCTTTTCGTCGAAATTTTTGTCGAATCCGAGCGAATAGCTAAAACCGCTACAACCGCCACCGGCCACACCGATGCGTAAGACCGTGCCTTCTTCGAGCTTTTGGTCTTCGATAATTCGCTTCACTTCGACGGCCGCTTTTTCGGTGATGACAACGCTCATTTTCAGATTCCTAAACTTACGGAGAAAACTCAACTGGCTAATAGGCCGATAGGCCAACAATATCGCTTGGCCCGCTTCTCTAAGAGTATACCAAACTTTTCGCTTGGGAAAGTCGAATTCGAGAGCGTTTCAGGCTTGGTCGGCCTGATGGGAGGCAATTTTGCGTAATTTTTGCACTCCCTGGACGACAATTCCGCTCGCTCGCTCGATTTCGTCCACATGATTAAAGCGGCTCAAACCAAATCGCAGACTACTACGGGCTTGGTCCACGCTCAATCCCAGGGCTAGTAATACGTGGCTGGGGCCAGCCTCGGTCGAGGCACAGGTGGCCCCCGAACTGACGGCTAAATCGTTCATTGCCATTTGCAAGGCTTCGCCATCGACGTCGCCGAATGTGACGTTCAGATTGCCCGGTAGCCGTAACGAACTTTCGAGCGCAGGGCCGCAGAGTTGTAGATTTTCTAATTGCTGGCAAAGTCCGGCCCAGAGTTGATCTCGCAAGTCGGCTTGCCGTTTAGCCTCCTCCGGAAATTCGTCCAAACAAAGTTCCAGCGCCCTAGCAAAACCAACAATTCCCGGCACGTTGAGCGTCCCGCTCCGTCGTCCACTTTCTTGGCCGCCGCCGACAATTTGCGAATCCAATCGCACGATCGGATCACGCCGCCGAATGTACAGTGCCCCAACGCCTTTCGGACCATACATTTTATGCGCCGAAAAACTCATCAAGTCGACATGGAGCTGCTCGACATCGACCGAGATTTTCCCAACGGCCTGCGTCGCATCGCAATGCAATAACACGCCGCGCTCGCGACAAATCGCGCCGATTTCGGCCAGCGGTTGGATCACGCCGATCTCGTTGTTGGCGAGCATCACGCTCACCAGCACCGTCTCCTCGCGCAACGCATCGGCAACTTTCTGCGGGTCCAGCCAGCCCGCGCGGTCACTCGCCATATCGCTAAAATGGGGCTCGACGTCGAGCAGTGTGACTTCGTAGTCGCGTTTCGCCAACCGAGCGAGAGGCCCCAACACGGCTTGATGCTCTGTCTGCACACTGACCAAATGATTCCCGCGCCGCCGCGAGCGCTCCGCCACGCCACGAATCGCCAGATTGTTACTCTCGGTCGCCCCGCTGGTAAACACAATCTCTTGCGGCACTGCACCAATCCCGGACGCAATCACCTCTCGCGACCGCTCGACCGCATCGCTAGCGGTTTCGCCAAACGTGTGCCCAGTGCTACCCGCATTCCCATAGGCTTCCGAAAAAAACGGCAGCATCGTTTCGACAACGCGCGGATCAACGCGCGTGGTGGCATGATTGTCAAGGTAGATCATGGGGGGACGCTAGTTGTTGTGCGCAAGGTTCTAGTAGTCTACTGCAACTCAACTTTCGGGCTGCGGCAGAGTAGCACGCCTCTCCGAGTCGTGAGTCGTACGACTCGGAGAGGCGTACCACAATGAGCCAATCCGAAAATTAAGCTGCGAAACAATACTAGTTGGAAGTGGAGAAGACTATCCCACCAGTCTCTAGCGCCCAGCGCCCAGCGCCTAGCACCTTCTTCACCCAAACAACGCCTTGACCACAATTTCCGACCACGCTTCAAACTGGTCAAGCTCGGTGAGCAGCTCGTCGATGGGCTGAAAGCCGGCGTTGACGATGTCTTCTTCGCGAGGATGGACGTTGAGACTGTCGACCTCGTAGAGGTGGACGATGCCAAGATGGACTTGGCCGACCGGGGTTTGGTCGTCGTTGATCAGTCCGACGCACTTTTCGGTAAAGCCAGCTTCGATCATCACTTCTTCGTCGAGCTCGCGCTGCATTCCCTCGCGATAGACGTCATGCGTTGTGCCGGCTGCTGCATCAAGGGTCGAGATATGTCCGCCAATGCCAACGCTCCGCTTGGCGCGCAACCGCTCTTCGCCGCCACCCCCACCACGAGTGTACTGAAACAATCGTGGCGTGCCTGCCGAATCGACATAGCGGAACAAGACGTAGGGGATCAACTGTTTGAAGCTCGGATCCTGCTCCATCTCGCCACGCGGGCGGTAGCTGATTTGGTCGCTGTTCAGAAGTGCCGGCAGGTAGGTGTCGACGTCGGGCGAAAACCCTTGGAAATGACCCAACGCATGAAACTCGCTCGTCGGAATAACAAGCACACACTCTTCGGCAACTGTTGACATGAGAATCCTTTCGATAGAGGCAAAGTACGCCACGATTATATCGTTTGAATAGTCAGATCTCTAGCACCAATCGTAACCGTTCACACAAAAAAAGAACCGCCGATTACTACTGCGCTAAGTAAAAAGCTAGAGACCACGGATAGCACTGATATTTACGGATGAAGCCTTGATGAAATGAATGGATGCTGTTGACAGTTCAATGCCCCAGCAGCAAAACTGCCAAAAGTCTCCAGAATCAGTGGTATCCGTGCAATCCGTGGTTTTTGACTTAGCCTATCCCAAAACTAAATCCACCTCGAAAACAAGCCGAATTACCACAGAGTCACGGAGAGCACTGAGAAGAAAGCTCGGAATCACCGGCTGCTCCCTATTTTCTAGCCGTTGGTGTTTCTTAGTGTCCTCCGTGACTCCGTGGTTATATCTAATTGGAAGTTCTGGGATAGGTTCTTAGCGCTGTCGTACTATGGACGCAGATAAACGCAGATGCGAATACTGAGTTCAAATAT